>JAUVCG010000032.1 GCA_030595785.1 Kiritimatiellales bacterium
CTTGATGGGCTTGCTCTTTCTACAAGGCAACGTAACCACGGAGTCAACCGCGCGGGCTTTGAGCATGGCTTGGTCGTACGTAGTTGCAGAACATCTTGTCGCCTATCCCATAGCTGAGCAACGCCCCGTTGCCCAGGGCGATCCGGGGGATCATCTCCTGCCGTGCCCCGCCATACCAAATATCCAGTCGTTCTTCATACTGGCGCACCTTGACTGTTTCGCCGATCAGGCGGCTGGGAACCGAATAGACGGTGCGGGCAATGTTCACCGTGCTCCATTAGCCGCCTCGACATCCCCGTTTTCATTCGGCTTTCTCACCTGAATGGTTTTCGGCTCCATCCCGAAATGATCCATCAGCTCCAGATAGTTGTCGTTGATGGGTAAATGTAATTGTCGCGCGCCACAGCATGGATGGCGATGCTCAGCACTACTGCGCTGGGCATCCCCTTGCCAAGTTTCTTAGGTTTGTTGGCTTCATTGGTCATAGTTCCTTCCCGACATATTTCAAGATCCTTTCGAGCACAACGTTTTCTTCGGCGTCTTTATTTTGAGCCGGCGGGCTTGCTCCGCCTGTACATTGTCCGTACGCTTGATCATGTGGATGTCCTGCCATTCATCAAGTACACAGTAGGATAAAGATCAATAGCGTTGGGCTTTCGTATTAGTAGGAAGGACACGTCTACCGGCCTTATCAAAATAAGCGTTGAGAGGAAGAACCCTTAGAGCCTCGAGGTGGTCTAACAGCCATTTGCTTGATGTCGCATGTGCAATAACTTTCCCTCGTTTGTCGGTAACAACCACCAGATTTCCGTCATATTTACGCCCTGTATTCGGATCCTTATCAACACTAACTTGTAGTTCGCACGGGACCCCGCTGAACCGATACGACCGATTATTTTCTTTGGTTGGAAGAAAGCTGCTTTCTCCTCGATCGAGCAAAATAAATTTTCGATCATCGTTAACTTGTGCGCCGATTGCGAAATATTCCACCTTAAGCTCGTGGTTGTATGAACCTGCACTGGTTTGGTTTAATTTCGCACCAAATGTCCATGTCACAATCTCCGGGGGGACCCATCTGCTATTCCCCGTTGTGTAGGGAGAAGTCCTGATGACGGTTTTTTGCTTGGACGTCTTGAAGAACGAGAGGTTGATGCTAGGTTCGTTGGCCAGTTCGATGTATTCAACGTCTTGAGCGCATAGTTGCGTAAGCAACATCTTTTTCTGTTTGCCTTTGGCGGTTTTCAAGATCACCTTGCCACCAATCGCGGTCACATATTCCGCCTCTATGGTTTGTCCGGTATCGGTTGTCCATATTCTCATAGGTGATTCGACAACCTGAGGTTCCGGTTGGTTTTCCAGTATTGGCTTCGGGGATAAGTCGATAACATGCCCCCCACTTTCAAAGTCGTTAAAAATGGGCCCGGTGGTCGTTGAAAGTTGATCCTTTATCAAAAATGCATGTATCTTATCTTGGCGTGCCCTGGAGGGATCCGCAGTTTTAAATATAGGCAGAATCGGGGCCCCCGGCTGCCTTTTATTCGATGGATACTCAACCCCTTCTTCTTCAACACACAGTACGAAGCTCACGCCATAACCTTTGACATCACCCAAGAGGATCTCCATGTCCAGCGGGACGCCGGGCTCCAGCGTAATCCAATCGCTAACCGAAGCACGGGTGTTTTCGTACCAGTATTTGTTGCTATCCGCCGAATTGCTTTGCCATCTTGTCCAACCGCTCAATCCAAAATTATCGTTAAAGCGCTCGTAGTTCCCGTCCAGCGCAATTTTGCCGTCAACACGCACTATAAGAACACTATCTCCGGCTCCCCAGAACCGAAACGTAATACCCTCTTTATGAACCAGGTTTCCTTTGTAATGAACCGCCCAGCCCCATCCTTGGGTCCCCATTTCACCAAAGGCTTCCGGAGCAATATCTGCGGGGAGTCGCGGAACTATAAACGAGCTGGCATACAGTTTTTTCTCCGATTTGTAGTATTTTGCAAGCTTGGTTGTATCCCATCCTGATTTCACAAAATTCCTTAGCGGATTCGCAATGTCAGAAGCGTCCCCAACAGGACGAATATTTCCATTGCGGGTGCGTTTCAAGTCGTAGAACGTTCCTTCAAAGTCATTGCCGATCGACTGCACGCTACCGAAATCCGTGGTCTCACCAAGGTCAAGTACCATATCGAAGCCATCCCCTAAACCGCCTCCGAGACCATCGCCCATGCCGGACATTTCCGGCAGTTGAATATCAGGCATGCTCGCGCGGTTTTTTCTGGTCACGATGCGTGTAGTCGACTTGGGTTTGGAGGATTTACTGGGCTTCACCTTCGGCTTGCGCAATTTCATTTTAGGTCGTTCGACCGCTTTGGGTGCCTCAAATTCCGGTTCATTAACCTTTTTAACCGTGAAGACCACCAGCATTCCGGCCAGCAGAAAGAGCGTTGCATGGATTAAAATACTCAGAAGCACCGCGCTGGGCATCCCCTTCACAACACCTTTGTCTTTTTTATCATTCCTTTTCATTCTACCCCCTTAAGTATGATTATTTGCACTGTCCGCCGGGACGCTGAAATTTTCCTGCAGGACCGTGTATGGCCCCGGCGCGCCAAAGTCCATTAGGAGGAGTCCTACTATCCTATAATCCGTGATGCTCAAGATCCACTGATCCCGCGGACACCGTGCCAGGCACGACAAAAAAGTCTTTGGTTTCCGCCAGTTGCGCAGCCAAGCGGTTGCGGTGTTCCTGCACTACATCACGGAACGCAGGATCGAGTACCAAATTGTTCATCTCTCCGGGATCGTTGCGCATGTCGGTGAGCTGTTCACGGATCTTCCCGGCTGAGAACACAACGTATTTATAGTTCTTGGTGCGCAGCATGCGACCATATACTCCGCCGCCTTGGCCATACTTCCGGTGCAAGTCGGTTTCGACGACGAGCTGGTCACGCCAATTTACGGATTTCCCTTAATCAGCCCAGCGCGCCGCGCCGCGCCTCCAACTGCTCGCGCACATCCGCCATGGTCTTGCGGGTCAGGTTGTAGCGCAGGAGAAGGAAGAACCCTGTGGCAAAAATGACGCAAGGGACGACGACCAGGTAAATATGCATGCGCGTCAATACTTCTTCCGGTTGCGCCGGCAAGGCAACGTCAAAGCCCGACCCCGTGATCAGAAATCCTGAATATGCTATGACCACGGCAATGGACAACTTGAGCACCCAGGTGAAGACGGCGTTGAAGCTGCCTTCGCGACGGGCTCCGGTCTTCAGTTCATCGAGGTCGATTACATCGGCAATCATCGAGGGAATAAAGAGCCAGATCGACGGCATGGACAGGCCGAGCACAAACTGCGGGATGACCTGAAGCCACGGGTTGGCCGGCGTGTAGAGGTACCACATCGACGCCTGACCGATAATATTCAGGCACATGATAATCAACAGTGCTTTTCTTTTATCGATAAACTTTCCGACCCACACCCAGAACGGAATGCTGAGCAGCGCCACGAGATACTGGGTGACTTCCACCACCGACTGAATTTGAAAAGCGAGAGCCATATTCCCTGCGCATACCTTGTATTGGTTGACATAGAGCCCCAGGCTTTTCACCGAGAGAGCTCCGGCCAGCTGCGCCACGGTAACGCCGAGGATAATGAGGAATGGTTTACTGGAAAGCGTCTCCTTGATGCTTCTGAGCAACGGTGTTTTTTTCGCTTTCGAGGCGATCTCGTAGTAGCGCTCTTTGAGGACCAATCCCGAAATCGGGCCAAGCAGAAGAATTGCGCCCCCCATACAGATGCCGATCCAGCCGATGGCGCGAAGCAGATCGATCTCCCCGGTTTGCGGATCCTGGAAGATAGGGAGTGTGGTCAGACCCCAGACCATGCCGCCGACGATGGCCGCGATCTTGGTTCCCGCCGCCCGCCAGGCAATCACGCGGGTACGCTCTTCATAATTGGGCGTCATTTCGCAACCCAGCGCCAACCACGGCATCTGAAAGACCGTGAAGCTGGTATAGACCAGCAGGGAGCAGATGGTCAAATAACCAAAAAGGTATCCATCGCTCCAGTCCGCAGATGCATTGAACAGCAAGGGCAACGTCAGTCCGCAGCAGATCGCACCGACAACAATGAAGGGTTTGCGACGTCCCCAGCGCGAGCGGAAGTTGTCGCTGATATTCCCCACCAGCGGGTCGGTGATCGCATCCCACAGGCGGAAGACCACCAAAGCCATGGCCATCTTGGCGGGTGATACTCCCAGCGCCATATTAAAAGCCGGAAGCAGGGTAAACAAAGGTACCCAGATGGTAAACTGTTCCACTGGAGATCCTGTAGCCAGAGCCAGCTTTTCCCAAAGAGGAACGCGTTCGTTCGCGGGAATATTCTTTTTTTGCTTCGGTGTAAATAATGCCATAATAGTACGTTTTATTTGTGAGTTAAAATTAAACTGACTTTGGGCTGTTCATTTATAAGAGCAAACCCTATAAAGCATGAGAATTTTTCATACTCAACACTAAGGTGCAAGCAAAATTGATGAGCAATCCAAACATTTCAAGAGTCATTTTCGGGTTCCTGCTCTCCTGTCTGGTTGGCTGCGGTTATTCCCCTCTCGATAAAGAACCTGCGACAGAAGAGCTGGTGGGCATATACCTTCCCGGACACTCCGTTGTCATCAATGCCAAGAATGCCTACAGCGCTGAAGATCTGCTCAGTCTGCACATCACACTTTCGGCGGACCAGACCATTGAGGCCGTCCTTCCGGACGGGTGGCGCTTACCAATGGGAAATGACGGGGATGGCCGTGTAGAGCACTACGCCGGAACCTGGTCCATCGAGAAAGGCAACAAGGGCAGGCAGGCACTTTCCCTGAAACTGAAAAACAGCCAGACTCAGGAAGAACAGGATTTTTCCCTTTCGCTCGCCGAACATGGCGACCAGCCGATTATCGGGCTGAATGTAATCACCGACAAAACGAAGTGGTTCGGCTTTTCCGACACGCATATCCAGAAGGATGTCTGGTTCCGCAAGAAAAACGACAAGCTGGACGCCTATCTCGAAAAAAACCTTTTGGAAGAGACGGAAGAACAGCCTGAGGCTTAGAGCGAGCTGTAACCAGCGACACGGCGGCCGCGGTTTCCCCCCTGACGTGGAAAGCCGAAAACCTATTCGCCAAGGCACGAACCAGACTCATACGGAATCAACTTGATTCGTATTGTATGAACCACGGAATACTATTCAGATTAATTGCGTATCAGATCCCCGCTGTACGCCTTGCCCCCATCACCCAATAAGGCGACTGCGGCAAACAGCAGTTGAAGTGCGATTCAGTCTTATTTTATATCCATCAGCGCGTAGATTCGCCAATCACCAGTTCAGGGCGGAACTTGATCGAAGGAAACTCCTTTTGCCCTGAATCCTCAATGATCTGCAGCGCCAGTTCGAGGGCGGCGTATCCCATTTCATAAGCCGGAATCCGCATAGTGGTCAATGGCAGCCAGGATGAAAACGAAGCATACGCCCCGTTATATCCGGCCAAACCAATCTGGTCTGGGATGCGGATATTCCTGCGATAGAGCAATTTTGCGATGCTGTTGGCGAGATCATCATCATAGGCAAGAATGGCATCGGGCAAAGGTTTCCCCAATAACCATTCGTTCGGTATGCGCTGGTTCACCTCAAGCATTTCCCGCATGTGAATCGTCCGGACATCGGGCTCGACCCCCGCTGCTGCCATGGCTTGCCGATAGCCTTCAAGACGGTCTAATGCACTGTAGTGCATGTCTTCAAGCGGCTGGTTATCAGAATGTGTGCGAAGGGCAAACACTATGTTGCGATAACCCCGTTCCAGCAGGTAGTCGGTCATAATGCGGCCGCCGGCCAGGTCATCGAGCCACGTGGCGTTTTGCTCGTGCTTGTCGTTCACATAAACCACCGGCAAGCCCGAGTCAACCAGTTCATCATGAATCAGTGTTGACAAGTGGTGGTAACTGGCAACCACCAATGCATCGAGGTTCTTTTCCCGCAGCAGCGATGGAACGGCCTCTTGGTAATGCCCTTCCCCGTTTTCCATTCCCACTAGAATAATACGATAGCCCCTTCGCTGAGCGGCATCGCTAACTCCCATTAAATAGCCCTCAGGAGGGCGGGTGTACACACCCTTCTTGGCGACAAAGAAACCAATGTTATGAAATTTGTTGGAGCGAACCGATCGCGCACCAGCGTGGGGTCGAAAGCCGACTTTCCGCGCAGCCGTCTGCACTTTCAATACCGTGGCCGCCCCCACCTTGATGGTGGAATCCGGATTTGGATTCAATGCCTGAGAAACCGCCCCCAGACTCACCCCCGCTTCGCGGGCTACATCCTTAATTGTCACTCGTGCCACAATAATTTCCCTTTCATCACTGTTCTCAACAACCTATCCCCGTATATAAAAACACTTATTTATACAATTTATAGCGCTGAAAGGGAAATAAAAAATTTATTTAACTGCCAGGAACACGGATCTGGATATCGTCGAACCGTGCGAAGGAGTTAATCGTCGGAGCCCAGTCGGGCATGTTCCCTCCATGGAAGGTAGAAAAATAGAAGGAATCGATATCGCCTTGCTTCCCAATCCGCAAACGAATCTTCTTGAGATCCAGCACCTGTTTCCCATTGATCCAGGCCTGGATGCGGCCATCCTTGCCATCCGGCGCATTCAATTTGATCCGCTGGCGAAATTCATACCACTTTCCCGTCTGAAGGATAACACCCTTAAAGGGATGTTGGTCGCCCCATTCGGACTGGTTATCGACATAGTAGAGATAAAGTTCGGCCGTTCCACCCTCCCGCCACATAAAGCGTGCACTCCAGCCCTCGCCCTTGGTTGGATGATGTCCTCCGGTGTATTTTTCACCGCCGCTGGTCAAACCGGGCAGCTTGCCGCCCAGGCGGAAATCGAATCCTTCCTCGAACAGTACCTTGTAGGAAAGTTCATATTCATCGGCAGGCGGAAGTTTCAGCACAAACTGGCTTCCCGTCTGCTCCGGCCCAACCCCTCCCTCTGGATAGGCAATGCGCAACACCTTGCCCTGCCCATCGTCTTCGACCACGGCCAGCTTGCCATACAAGTGGGCCCAATCCGCATTCTTCCAATATTCAGAAAACTGCTCGTCGGCATAGACCCCTGGCTTGAAACGGCCGAAATCTTCTTCCAATTCCACCTGCCCGGCCTCGCAACCGCTCACGCACACCACACACACCACACACACCAAACCAACGATCAATCTGTTCATACGATTCTCCTTTGACCTAGATGGATATAAAAAACCGCCCGGATATGCAACCCGGGCGGCTTTCTTTTATTCATGGATCAACATGGCTCCTCGCCTATTCGTTGATTCCAACCTTCAAGCTCATGAACTGCTTCTCTTCGGTTGCGGTCGGCACGCGATTGGTGACCGACTCGAACCCGCCGCCCACATCAACACTGCCGGCTTCTTCGGTGGCGTTGGTTATAGATCGGCGTCAGCGAGCCGGCCTCCTCTTCCGAGAGGTGGGCCGTGTCCGGCTTGTAGAAGTCGTACAGCGCCTCTTTCCGCTGTTGGAAGCGCTGTTCCAGATTTTCGTTGGGCGTGTTTTCCATACCATGTTCCGCAGTTCGAATCATCAACCAGAATAAACAGCACATTCAGAGGTTCCGCAGCCAAACCGGCATGGCGGGAAGCCGAAGCATAGGCCAACAAAGCGATAAAACCTGAACACGCAATTGTACAACAAAATTTGAACGCTCCCATAGCAACTCCTGTCTGTTCACTTCCATACAGCTTTCATATTTTTTCAGTATCTGTAATAAATCATTTCATTTCTACGGATTCAGGGTTCAAAGCGCTTGCCATGGGTGGCAAGGTTGGTGTTTTTACCGAACTTCAAATGAGAGAAAGAAGAGAATTTTTATGAAAAACCCGATTGAAAACCACATTGTACTGGCTTGCGCACTTTTTGTCTCCATTTCGGCGTCGCATGCCGCGGAGTTCGAGTATCCCCTCTACGGCGATGCGGCCCTGCTCTACAGCAACAGCGCCCCCTACGACCTGACCCAGGAGACCTATACCTTTTCCATCCTCTGGAGCACGCCGGCGCAGAATAACATCAATTTCCTGCCGCAATCCTACCACAGCCCGATCGTGACCCGCGGCGACAGCACCTTTGTTCTATTCGTCGACACAAACCATCGCATGAAGATTGCCCAGCTGACCAACGGGGTATTCAAGACGGAAGCCTTCATCGACAACACGCTTTATCAGCCCAACGAATTCTATACCCCCCCAGCCTCAGCCGACTACCACCGAGTCAAAACCGATGACAGCCACCACTCCCTCTCGCTGGGTATCGACGAGAATGGATACCTCCACCTCGTCGGCGATATGCACAACTATCCGCGCTACTCAAATCCGATGGCGCATCTTCCGTTGGTCTACTACAACAAGAACATCATGTACTGGCGCTCCGACAATCCGCTCGACATTTCCAGCTTTTCGTTCAAGGGCGACCAGGCCGGAGCGTGCCCACCCGGCTACGGCTTCACCTACAACTTCTTTTTCAACGACATGCACGGCAAGCTGCACTTCACCGCGCGTGCCCACCAGGCCAGCAACAATGCCATCCGGTGCGCACCCTTCAGCCGCTACGACGCCGCTACCGGCGCATGGTCCATCATTGGCGGCCCTGATCCCGACGTTCCCGGCAGCGCCCCGCGCACCTTCTACGACGACGGACGCGAATACGACGCATCGAATCCCGACAACCCCTACAGCAAAACGCATCCGCACGGCGTCTTCGACCGCGATAACAACATGCACCTCGTGGCACCGCTTCTTGCGGATCCGAAGCTGCATCCAGGAACCCCCAACTTCTATCATTTCGCGGATACGATCATGTATGCACAGTCCAGCAACGGCACCGACTTTGCCAAGGCCGACGGAACGGGCATCACCCTGCCAGCCACCATCAATCTCACCACCAACCGGGCCGACATTGCCTACTCCACCGACGGCTATCTGGCCGTCATGGGCAACATTGCCGTCGATTACCAGAACAACCCCTACACCGTCGCAAAACACAAATATCCCGATGGCTCCGATAACGAATCCTTCGTGATCGGCTGGAACGGGAGCACCTGGGTCAACTATGGCAACATCGCAAACGACGTAGCCGACTTCCGCCTCGTGCACGATCCGGCCGGTGTCATGAGCTACATCCCCGACAGCGGCGATAAATTTTATCGTTTTTGGCATCCGTCGGAAACGCCCCGAGTCATCAACCTGCCGGCATCCTGGCCCTACATCAAGATGATCGACTATGAATACCTGAAAAAGACCGGCAATATCCTGGGCCTCACAAAAATCAATGATGAGCTGACCGTGGTCAAGGTCGAGATCAACAACCGCCCCTACGCAATATGGGCAACATCGCATGGCCTGACCGGAACGAATACCGTGTACGGATCCGATCCCGACGCAGATGGAATAGACAACCTGGGCGAATATGCCCTCGGTGGAAATCCGACCACAAACGATGCTGCGTACATTATGCCCGTCCACTCCATGGGCGAAGACGTCGGAACCAACTGGCTCAACTATGTCTACCGCCGCCGGTTCGACGCCGCCGCGCGCAACCTCACCTACGAGGTGCTGGTAACCGACGATCTGGCCTCCAATGTCTGGACCAACACCGCTGAAGAAGCGGGTTCTACAGCCCTCGACACCGAATTCGAATCGGTCACCAACCGCGTTTCCATCGATGCGGAAGCGCAACAGTTCATGAAGCTCAAGGTAGGTATTACTGAGTAAATCGTAAAGACAACCGAACAAGGCCAGGCTCCGCTACAACCGGCGGAGCCTGTCATGCAGGAGAGAGATTATGATGAAACGCATTCTATATTTTACGGTGATAGCTGCAATGCTGGCGGGAACCGCTTGGGGCGACACGCTGCCGGGGTACACCCACACCACCAGCTGGCTGTCGCTCAGCAACGCCGAAATGCTGGCGCTGCTGGAAGAGTGGTATGCTCTCGCATCCGTCGGCGAGGCCGATGCGCCGCCGACCCCCCGCGAAATCGAAATCTATGAACTGTTCATGCGCGATTCCGGCAAACCGATTTCTCCAAACATTGAAGGCTACTACGACAACGACATGAGCGCCTGGGGTAGTGCCGGCGAAATCCAGGAAATTATGCCGCGCCTGGAACGGCTCAAGGATCTCGGCTTCCTCGAAGTCGCCATCTACCACGCCGACATGATCCTGACCACCCGCACCAACATGGTGGTCGAAACCACCGGGCAGATGGAACATACATGGGTATCGTTCGAAGAAGATGCATGGGGCAACACCGTTATGCGCATGCCTTATCTCTCCGCGGGCCGGCACTGCGGCGCAATCGCCTCGGTTGCCAAGTGGATTCTGCAGCATCCGGAACTGCACGATGAGCCTGCACCGGTCGATCCGGCGATTCCGCTCAGCGGCTTCGGCACCACCTACCGCGAACGGGCGGAATTCTACCTGCAGGAGTTGCTCAAAGCCTACGATGCGTGGGAACGCGAAGGCTTCTGGTGGGAGTTCGACCCGGTCAACCAGTGCGCCACCTGGATCCAAAACTATGAAACCTACCGCACGATGCTCGACGACTACAAGGCGGACTATCCTGACGGTTTCGATGTCAGCGAAATCTACACCGTCATCCCCTATGCCTTCGGCACCAAGCCGGAACGCCAGTTTTTCAAGGCCTACAACCGGCAGTGGTTCATGAACAAGGGCTACCTCGTCACCGCCGATGCGCTGATGCTGGTCGATCCGGTTGCGTACTCGAGTTTCAACGACCGCGCCGTGGAGGTTTCCACCAAGTTCCTGAACACCTGGCGCCATTTGCGACAGGAGCATGCCGATCCCGCACCAGTCGGCACCACCTATGTCTGGCAGTACAAGCCGCTGGACAATCCGGCAACCAAAGCCGAGGACTGCACGCATCTGTTTATGAGTATGCAGGCGCTGGAATCGCACCGCGAACGCGGCCTGTTCACGCAGGAGGAGCTCGAAAACCTGACAGCCACCCTGCCGCACCGCCTCTACGACTTCGACAACTTCCTGCCCTATTCCCACATGGACCGCCGCTATTTCCTCGATGGCGAAGGCAATCCTTATGATCCGGGCGGAACCCATGCCAATTCCGACTCCGATGGTCCGCAGCATGGGGATTGGGTCGGGGAATATGGCTCCGACGACGAACTGCAGCTCTTTGCCGCTAAATGCCTCGAGGTTTGCGCCGAGCGACTGCGGTTGCTGAACGAAGACATCAACGCGTTTTCTCTTAGCGACGACAATACCCTCACCACCATGGGCATGCTGTTTCAGCTGCATGAGGCCAAGGTGGCCCGCCAGCGCCTCAACCTGCCGGACGATCCGTCCAATGCCGCGCCGGTCATGGATCCGCCCGGCCCGGCATATCTTCTGGATGGCGCGACCACCAACACACCGGCAACCACCGTCTCCGCTACCGATTCAGACACGGGCCAGACCCTGCGCTACTGGATTGTCGGCGGCAACGATGCCTACAAGTTCAAGATGGATCCGAGCACCGGCGAAATCCAGCTGCGCGATACGATCAACCTGGCCGCGCAGGATTCCTACTCCCTGCTCTTGGAAGTTTCCGACGACGGAGCACCCTATGAATCCGCGACACTCACACTAAACATGACCGTTTTGGATCCAGCCGCCGACACGGATGGCGACGGTTATACCAACAACGTGGAAGTGGCACTCGGCACCGACCCGACCGATGCCGCCTCCGTATTTGCCATCGAAGACGGGACGGCCGTTCCAGCCACTGGAAAGATCCAACTGACATGGCCGACCAAAACGGGCGTGCAATACCGCATCTGGGAAAGCCCGAACCTGGTCGACTGGATCGTCGTCCGCGATTGGAACAATGGACTAACGCCGCCGGAGGATACGCTTGAGTTTGACCTTTCGCCCTCCAATGGCTTCTTCAAGGTTGAAGCGAATATTCAATAGCCGCCCGGATCACCCGGGCGGCGCTTATAGACCTCGTTCATATGGCTCTGCTGACTCGACTGGATCTCTGCGGCATTTAATGTAAGGTATAATGAATAACACTGGTTCTGAGTTTGCAGCAAGAACCGGGAATTTGATGAATAAAAGGATAATGGCATGAAATATCATACTGCACTTCTTGTGGTCTCGCTACTGGCAACAACTCTGGTCCGGGGGCAGACGCTTACCGGATATAGCCATTCAGCCTCGTTGCCGAATTACAACGAAAATACGATTTTCCCTCTATTTGAAGAGTGGCTGGGGTTGATCAATCCCAATCTGGATGTCTTGCCCTCGGCCCGGGAAACGGAGCTCTATCAGGAAATCGTGAGGGCCGAAAGAAGCGCCAGCCGGGTTACCTCGTTCGACTTTGATAACAAATGGGCCGACATGTATACATGGGGTTCGGTGAGTACGCTCGAAAGCAGCTGGCGGCGGATCGAGCTGGCAAAAGATCTGGCCTGGCTGCCCACGGCGCTGGATCATGCCGACGAAATGCTGGCGCTGCGCGATCCGGTTGGAACCTATTCGCCCAACCTTGGCAGAAACCTGCTGGAGCCGGTCTGGCTTTCTCCCCATCCAGAGGACAACTATGTGATTTCTCCGCTGAATTCCGGGCGCAACGCAACCTATGTTGCCCGGTTCGCGAACTGGATTCTGGAGCATCCGGAGCTCTATCCCCAGACCGCTCCCTCGAACAGCGTGATTCCGTTGGCGGTTCCGACCACCTATTATGAACGGGCGAAATTTTATATAACGGAACTGAAAAAGACCATTGATGAAGAGCATCATGCCGGCTTTTTCTGGGAATTCGATACCGGCACTCAATCGGGGTGGGTATTCCAGGGTGATGGGGCGCTGACGGGCTCCGATCTGGCCGCATTGTACCCAGGGGGGATTTCCGTTTCGAATATTCTGACGGTTTCAGAATCGGAAGGAATCAAGCTGCACCCCTACAACCGTACCTTGTTCTTTATTGCCGCACATATGGAAACGGCCAAAGGGCTTCAGCTGATTGATGCCTATGAATCCACTTCCGTGCATACGGGTTTTGTCAGTCGTGCCATGGACATGAATGAAAAATGCATGAATTATTGGCGCTATCACCGCGTAACCCATGTGGAGGCGGGACCGAACGGAACATCGACCACCTGGCCCTATGGCGCCAATCAGGATCCGCTGGTGAAACATGAAGACGCCACCCACTTTGAAATGGATGTTGACCCGATGACATCGCTTAAGGACGGCGGCATTCTATCGAGCAATGACCTGGTCGGGGTCACCGGATCGATCTATTCCCGCTGGTTCGACCCTGAGTCGCATGTTTATTTTCAAAATCTCGGGCGATCCCTTTACACGCATGAAGTCACCGGATTGCCGGAAAGTGCGTATTGGTGGCTGGCGCCAGGCCGTTCGGATTGGATTGGAGAGGCTGCCACGCACACGCAGATGCAGGGATATGCCATGAGATCGTTGGAGGTGTTCCGCGAACAGATGCGCCGCGCCGCATCCGACCCGGTTTTTAAGAGCACCTATCTGAACCGGGACGATATACGGCGCAGTCGAAACGCGAAGGGGCCGTTTGAAATCTATGACCTGAAGATGGCCCGCAATGCCCGGGGGTTGACCCCCACGCCAGGTGGGAACAATCCGCCGGCCATTGACTCGGTATCGCCGGCGGCATCCTTCAGCGTTCCGGAAAATACGGCACTCGGAACCGTGGTCGGTTCTGTGTCCGCCTCGGATCCAGATGCCGGACAAACCGTCCATTACTGGATCAGCGGTGGGAACATCGGAAACCGCTTTAAGATCGACCCGGTCACCGGCGTTATCCGGGTGAATAACTATTATGCACTGAACGATGATGACGGTGCCGTAACCCCGCTGGAAATCACGGTGATGGATGACGGAGTCCCGATGCAGCTGGCCACGACCACCGTGAGCATTTCAATCGAAGACACGAACTCCTCGCCCTACTTCCCGGTCGGGCAGACGGGGCGCTTCACGCGCAACCTGATCAAAGGCGACCCCGTTATGACCGTGAATGCGTCCGATGCGGACGGGTTGAAGTTCTGGATGGAATCCAGCAGCGATCTGTTTACGGTTGATTCCGGCTCCGGGGTTGTCCGAATCAAGGACAGTGCCACGGCGGCCTCCCGTGGAATTGGAAGCACGTATACATTGAAAATCGGAATGATCGAACAGTCCGCACTGCCGCTGAGCAAGTTTGAAACCGTCGAAATCACCTGCGAGGCTTCCTTCGGAAATGCCTCGGCATCCGTATCTTCCGGAACCGTTCCTTTTTCGGTGGACTTTAACAGCACACATACCGGCGGCGGCTCCATCGT
The DNA here is from genome assembly GCA_030595785.1 of Kiritimatiellales bacterium. Classification (GTDB taxonomy): domain Bacteria; phylum Verrucomicrobiota; class Kiritimatiellia; order Kiritimatiellales; family Pontiellaceae; genus Pontiella. Next base: position 14,434 of record JAUVCG010000032.1, read on the forward strand.
GGCCTGCAACTGGAATTTCGGCGATTCCGGCACAGCCGGAACACCGGCGGCAAGCCATACCTACACCCTGGCCAACAGCTATACGGTCAACGCGCTCATGATGGATGATCGCGGGGAATACGACCGCCAGACGCTCGCCGTGACTGCGTCCGGCGGCGGCACAGTCCCGCCCGGACTGCTGGCCCATTACAGTTTTGCGGAAGGCTCCGGTACAACCGCTGTTGACATTTCCGGCAATGGCAATGATGCCGCTCTTTCAGGCGATGCCTACGATGCGGATGGCGTGGCCGGAACGGGATTTGAACTGCGGGACCACAATGTAACGGTTCCGGCTACGGTACATTCCGTCATCAGCAGTCAAATCTCCCTTTGCTTTTTCGCCAGAGGCGATGCGGATTTTCATCCTTACAGTTCGATCTTCCGGGCATCGGATGCCGCCGGCAATAAAGTGCTGGGTTCTCATCTGCCCTGGGGAGGAGAAGGAGGAACCTATTTCTGGGATGCCGGAAACAGCGGCTCCAGTTATGACCGTATTTCATCATCAGCCCCCATCCCTGCGGAGGACGAATGGGTTCACTGGGTCTTCACCAAGGATGCCGGGACAGGCTTCATGGGGATTTATACGAACGGGGTCCTGCTGACGAGCGGCAGCGGCAAAACCCGCTCCATGAGCGGCATCGACAGTTTTAAGGTGGGTGGAAATAATTACAGGGGAACAATTGACGAACTCCGTATTTATAACCGGGCCTTGAATTCCACGGAGATTGCCGACCTGTACGCCGCCGAGGTGGCGGGATCGCTCTATACGCTCTCCTACGGCGCGAGCGAAAACGGCACGCTTGCGGGGCCCCCGCTGCAGACGGTGGGAGCCGGGCTGGATGGGTCAGCGGTTACAGCGGTTGCAGATGCAAACTACGCGTTTGTGGATTGGAGCGATGGCAGCACGGATAATCCGCGGACGGACCTGAATGTGGCAGGCAGCATCTCGGTTTATGCGGTTTTTGTTTCCCCGGATACCGACGACGACGGACTGACCGATGCGCAGGAACAGGCACTCGGCACCGACCCCAATGATCCGGATTCGAGATTTGGCATTGACGGCACACCGCTTCCAATGTCTGGAAAAATCGAGATCACGTGGCCGAGCGCGACCGGGGTGCTTTACAGGGTTTGGGAAAGCCCCGACTTGGCCAACTGGTCGGTCGTGCGCGACTGGACCAACGCGGCGGCGGTTCCGGAGGATACCTGCGAACTCGATCTCACTCCATCCAACGGCTTCTTCAAGGTCGAAGCCCAATTCTAATTGGACTATACTTCCAACACCATTCATAATATTCTGCCTAAATCGTCGATCAGAACCATCTTGGCCGACGTTGATGCCGCGTAGGAATTCAACAGGAGATCGCATGAAAAACACAACCAAAACCATCACCGCAACCATACTGCTTGGAGCAGCCGTTGCATCCGCTTCCGCCGGCATCAACATCGAACAGTATTTTGCTGAAAAGCGCGAGTACAACCAGCGCATCGGCCGCGAGTTTGACCAGGAAAAATATACGAAGCTGTTTGCCAAGCTCGACTTGAACGGCGATGGCCTGCTGACCGACGAGGAACGCAACCCACCGGCCACTACCGCCAAAGCCAGCTATCCGCAAGCCGAGAAGGATCCGGCCTGGTTTGTGGAATCGATGAAAACCCGCGACCAGCGGCTGGAGTGGTACAAGGAGGCCAAGTTTGGCATGTTCATGCACTGGGGCGTCTATTCCCTGCTCGCCGGAGAATGGGATGGCAAAGTGGCCACCGGTTATTCGGAGCATATCCTGCGCTCGCATAAGATTCCGTTGGAGGTCTACGCCAAAGAAGTGGCCGGAAACTTTAATCCCGTCAAATTCGATGCGGACGAGTGGATCCGGTTGTGCAAGGCGGCGGGCATGAAATATTTTGTGATCACTTCCAAGCACCACGACGGGCTGGCCATGTGGCCGTCGGACGTGAACGAGTGGGATATTGCCGACGCCACCCCGTTCGATCGCGACCCGCTCGCCGAACTGCGCGATGCCTGTAAAAAGCATGGCATCCACTTTGGCTTCTACTATTCGCAGGCGCAGGACTGGTCGCATCCCGGCGGGCAGCGCAACACCTGGGACTTCCCCGGCGCTCCCACGCAGAGAAGTCGTTGGTTCGAAGATCCCAAATACGCCGATCACATCGTACGCTCCGAACAATATATCAAAGAAAAGTCGATTCCGCAGTTGCTGGAAATCGTCGAACGCTACCAGCCGGAAATCATCTGGTTCGACACTGCCGGATGGGTTCCGCTCTACCAAAACCAGATGGTTCTTAAAGCCATGCGTGAAGTGGCACCGAACATCGTGGTCAACAGCCGTATCGGCTATGGACTCGGCGACTATGCCTCTACCTGCGACCAACCCGACGACATCCAGCCCTACCACAAGAAGCACGATGTGTGGGAAGGCATCCCCACCACCAACCTTTCCTACGGCTATCACGCCAAAGACAAGAGCCACAAACCGGTTTCGTTCTTCATCGAACTGCTGGCCAAAACCGCCGAACGCGGCGGCAACATGCTCATGAACATCGGCCCCATGGGCAATGGACTGATTGCCCCGGAGGATGTGGAAATCCTCGCCGGCATTGGACGGTGGATGGACGTGAACGGCGAAGCCATCTACGGCACCACGCACACCCCCCTCCCTAATGGGTGGGAGGTTAAGCAATTATGATGCTTAGTTGCGGGCAACCTCCGCGTGACGATAAGTTAACGTTGCAATTCCTCCTCAGAGAGAGCGCAGTCTACTTTCTTCATTGTTCTGTCAAAATCACACACAACGCA
>JAUVCG010000058.1 GCA_030595785.1 Kiritimatiellales bacterium
TCCCTTTTTCCCCGTGATGCTGAATTCCGATGTGTCCTTCGGCATCGAGATCATCAGTCAGATCGTTGCAGAGCACACCGTTGACCCAGATGCGGATGTGGTTGCCTTCGGCCTGAATCTTGTATTTATTCCAGTCGTAGCGCTTAAACGAACCCTTGCTCTTTTCACGATAGGCAACGCCGGAGGGGGAGTCGTTAGGTTTTTTCGGTGAGATCCAACCCCGGCGGCCTTCGTCGTAGAAACCGCCTGACCATGCACGCTCAGCTGTATCGACTTCGGCCTGGTATCCCCATGCGCGGTTTGGTTCGACATGGCAGCGGAAGAGGAAACCGGAGTTGGATTTGCCTTCAGGCATTTTAACCTCGGCTTCGAAGATAAAGTCGGAATAGGTTTTTTCCGTGCAGAGAAAAAACTTCTTATCGGCTACCAGATGGATTTCTCCATCGACCACCGTGGCTTCACCGTAGTCGTACGAGTTGGTCCAGCCATTCAGTGTTTTCCCGTCAAAAAGATTAACCCAGCCCTCGTCCTTTGCCTGAAGTGTGGCACATCCAACGATGGTAATGAGTAGCAATGCAAATGCAGTTTTATTCATGGGAAGCACCTTTATTGAGGGTTAAACCGGTATTTGTAATGGGAGGTTACAAAAAGGAGTTGCCTTAGCAAGGGCTAATCCTTAGATTATTCCTCGTTCATTGGAAGAGCATGGCAAGACGACCGAATGGAGACTGCACAGATGAAAATTTCACGGAGAAACACACTATTGGCATCAAGTGCGGCTACAGCATGGTCGTTCGTTCCGGGCAAAGTACGGGGTGCCAATAGTAAGATTAGCGTGGCAGCCATTGGTGTGGGAGGGCGTGGCAACGGGGTTCTGAAGTCGATCAATCAGACCGGTATGGCCAACATTGTTGCACTTTGCGATGTGGCGCTGGGTTCCGGGCATACCGCCGGATCGGAGGAATTGTTCCCGGCAGCGAAACGGTTTAAGGATTTTCGCGTTATGTTTGACAAGATGGCTAACAAGATCGATGCCGTTCTGGTCTGCACGCCCGACCATTCGCATTTTCCGGCGAGCATGATGGCGATGTCGCTCGGCAAGCATGTTTATGTCGAGAAGCCGATGGCGCGCACCTTTCAGGAGATCGAACTGATGATGGCCGCCGAAAAGAAATATGGCGTCGTCACCCAGATGGGCAACCAGGGGCATTCCGATAACAACCTGTACCAGTTCAAAGCCTGGAAAGAGGCCGGTATCATCAAAGATGTCACTCACGTTGATGCCTACATGAACAAAGGGCGCCGCTGGCATCCGTGGGGCGACGTGACGGCATTCCCGACCGGGGAAAGGCTGCCGGAAAATCTGGATTGGAACCTGTGGCTCGGCACCACGGCGAAGCACATTGACTACAGCAATAAAATGCATCCGGGCAACTGGCGCGGCTGGCATCAGTTTGGCACCGGTTGTTTTGGCGACTGGGGTGCGCATATTCTCGATACCATTCACCAGTTCATGGAACTGGGGCTGCCTGAAAAGGTTTCCGCCACTAAGCTGGAGGGGAAGAATTCGTTTATCTTCCCGATGGCCTCAACCATCAACTTTGCCTTCCCGGCGCGCGGCGATATGCCGGCCATGGATATCGACTGGTACGACGGTGTCGAGAACAGGCCGCCGGTTCCGGAAGGATATGGCAAGGAGCATGGTCTGGACCACCCGGGCAAGTTTATCTACAGCAAAGAGCATGTCTTCCAGGGAGGCAGTCATGGTTCAACACTGCAAATTGTTCCCTATGAAAAGATGCGCGAACTACTGAAAGCGGGTGCGTTGCCCAAGAACTTCGGAAAGAACTCGGACCACTACATGAATTTCATGAAAGCCTGTCAGGGCGAGGAAAAGACAAATTCTCCGTTCTCTGTGGCTGGGCCGTTGTCGCAGATGCTGACACTCGGTTGCATGGCGCAGCGCCTCGGGGGAACGCTGGAGTTCGATCGTACAACCAAACAGATCACCAACAACAAGCTAGCCAGCACCCTGCTGAAAGACGATGTCCGCAAAGGCTGGGAGCAGTACTATACGCTCTGACGAGCTTGTGGATTTTTGATTGCTGAATTTTGAGTTTCGATTTGTGGAACTCAGTCGGCGTTGGCCTCTACAAAGTAGAAGCTGTCGCAGACCCATAAATCAGAAATCTGCAATCTAAAATCAAAATTGCTTCTCGTCCGCCATCGCCTGCGCTTTGAGCGAAAGTTCGGCCGCCTTGAAGGCATGCTCCTGAGTCATGGCATTTTCGGTGCGGTTAAGGCTGTCGAGAATTAATTCCCCGAAGAAGGGGAAGCCGACGTTCTCGAAGCATTCAATCTCCTGCTCCCTTTCGCCATTGGTCAGGAAAATACGGCTGTCCGGGGCCTGCCTGCACGGGTCCATATATTTACGTACTTCAAGCGTGCCTTCAGTTCCGACCACAAAGGTCCGTCCGTCGCCCCAGACCGGTGAACCGTCCGGCGTAAACCAGTCCATGCGGCAGTAGAACGATGCGCCGTTATCCGCTGTCAAAGAAACTTCACCAAAATCTTCGAGACCGGGTTTGTCCGGATTGTTAAAGTTGGCTACACGGGCAAAGTTAACTTCAGCATCCTTCGCACCGGTATAATGTAGAAACTGCTCAAACTGGTGCGAGCCGATATCGGTAATGATACCGCCGTATTTATCTTTCTCAAAAAACCAGTCTGGACGAATCGATTTACTCAGACGGTGCGGTGCCAGATTGACAACCTGCAGTATACGACCCACGGCGCCGGCGGCAATCAACTCGCCGGCTTTCATTCCGGCTTCGTTGTGCAGGCGTTCGCTATAGTAGACCACATATTTTCGGCCGGTTTCCGCTACCCGTTTACGGGCGGTTTCGAGCTGGTCGAGTGTAGTGAAGGGTGACTTATCGGTAAAATAATCTTTGCCCGCCTTCAGACATAGGAACCCGATTTCGGCGCGCTCGTTTGGAATGGCAGCAGATGTAACCATACGGATTGAATCATCCTGAAGGATTTCGTCAAACGATTCAGCCACCTGAGCTTCAGGGTACTTTTCAATAAAGGCGGCGATCCGCTGAGGATCCGGATCATAGACCCGTTTCAGCGTGCCGCCCGCATCTTTAAGTCCGTTGGTCTGGCCGTATATATGGCCATGGTCCAGATAGGCCGAGGCGAAAACAAATTCGCCCGGCTCGACCACGCGTTCGGTTTCCGCGGTTGGTGCGTAGGTTGCTCCACTTGCGATTTGGGGTTTACTCATAGGGTAGTACCTTTTCTGGAGAGGGACGGGGTGTAACCCGTCCCATTCCGAACTATTTCTGTTCCGCAGGTTGTTCGACGGCTGCTTTGCGTGCGTTGCGGACTTTGTCGATGACGCCGCCCTTAATTTTGATGGCGGCACCGATGGTGGCCATGGCAATGGCGATCAGCAGAATGATATTCACCAACGCGCGCTTCCAACCTGTACCGACGGCATCACCGATGTAGCTGCGCTTGTTGTTCATGATGAAGAAGATGATGTAGGCGATCGGCAGCATCGTTAAACAAACGGCCGAAGCGGCAACCGGCATCCACATCGGCGTGTTGGTGATCACGCCCAGAATTCCAATGGCTGGAACCAGGGCGAACATACGGAAGCGTTTGGTGGTGTATTCAAGACCGAACATTTCGCAGATGGTGAATCCGCAAACCACCATGTGCGTGCTGATGGCTCCGCAGGTCATGGCAATGAAGCCGAGGTCGAAGATCACGCGGCCGATCGGCCCCATGGTCTGTACCAGCGCCTGAGCGGCATCCAGCGGCTTGAGCGGTGTGGACGGATCAAGCGGGTAGACGGTGTTCGCCATCGCGATAATGATCAGCGATGTCACGACGATGAAAGGCAGGAACATCGAAAGAGCGAGGTCCCAGCGCATTAGTTTACGGTGCGATTTTCCCCAGCCCTTGGCCAGCAGCGTGTAGGGATAGAGGAAGGTCATATTGATGCCGACCGCCGCGCCGACGGCACCGAGAACGGTGGTGATGCCTTTGGCGGTATTCGGCATTCCAAACCCCCAACTGCATTCCTTGAGTACATCCACCTTTATGCCGGTCTTAACAACCACGGCACCGAACATGATGACCACAATGGCAATGGTGGAGCGAAGGAACCACTCATAAAGTTTAATTCCTTTGGCGTCCTTACCATAGTTCCAGGTGGTGAAAACATTGATTCCGAGAATGAGCAAGCCAATGCCCCAACTGGCGGCCAGGCCGACGCCGGTAAATCCTTCGGCATTTTCTGTGACGCCGCCCATCTGAATGGCGAGGTCGCGTGCGGCTCCGGCGGCCAGGCCGTATTGCGGGAAGTGCCAGATGATGGAGGCCATTACGGTGCCCAGTGCCCAGAGGAAAATAAGCGGCTTATTGATTTCGCGGCCGAAGGCCTTGTAGGGGCGTTCGCCCGCGGTGAGAACCACTTTTCCCAACGCACCGAGCATCATGATACCCAGGAACATGGCGAGCGGCTGAACCCACAGCAGCGAGTAGCCATAGTATGCCCCTGCAACAATGGATGCGGCAGCGCTCCCTGCACCGAGTGTCATGGCGCTTTGCAGCAGACCGGGGCCGGTACGTTTTAAATATCCTTTAATCTTCGTGCCCATGGGCGCGGTTTCGAGTGCATCCAGTTCAGCAACTTCCTTCGCTAAAACTTCCGGATCCCACTTGCTGGTCATCGGGAGACCTTTTTGCTCGTTTTCTTCGCTCATTGTATTCCCCTTTCTAGGAAATTAAACACCCACTCGTAAACTCGTTTAAGACACAAAGGTCTCAAAGGCCGTATGTGTGAGATGATCTTGATCTCTGTTTTTCTCACGCCCGCTTCCATGTGTCGCCCAAACCACTAAGTGAAGCTTCGTGCTCTTTGTGCCTTTGTGTTTATCTATACGATTTCGACATATCTACTTTGGCCGCGGTTTGTGTCACTGTACGCGGCTTTGACTGCGCGATTTTTCCCTGAATCACGGTTTCATAGGCCGCACTGTCGAGTGGCAACTGAACTTTATCGTTGATCCAGGTGGAGTAAATCATGGCGCCGGCCAGTTCGAGCGAGTTGAGTCCCTCGTCGGCTGGAGCGATCAGATCGGCTTCGCCATTGGCGGCCTGTATAAAGTTGTTGAGTATGGCGGCGTGCTGATTGACCGCCTCGGCAGGTTCGTAAATCTCTTCCGTAGTTTCCGGCGCGCCGAACATTTCATCCGTGTTGCGGCTGAAGGCGGAAACCGATTCACTGTTGCGGATGAGCGTAGCGGTGTTGCCGTCGGTAATGACGGTTCCGAGATCGCCCACGATCTCAAGCCGGTTGGAGCCGGGCGATTCGCCGGTGCTGGCTGAAAATTGTCCGGTTGCACCGTTTACAAATTCAAAATAGGCGGTCACTTCGTCTTCGACCTCAATGTCGTGATATTTACCGAATGAGCAGTGCGCCCTGACTTTCGATGGCATGCCGACCAGCCATTGGAGCACATCAATATTATGCGGACACTGGTTCATCAGTACGCCGCCGCCTTCGCCTTTCCACGTGGCCCGCCAAGGGCTGGACTGGTAATAGATTTCGGGGCGGAACCAGTTGGTCATGGTCCACGAAACTCGCTGGAGCTCGCCCACGGCGCCTTCATCCATCCATTGCTTGATCTTAACGTAGCACGGGTGGGTGCGCTGATTCATCATGAGCGCGGCAACCTGACCGTCTTGCTGTTTTGCGGCGAGGATGCGCTCACCTTCGGCTGTGTGGCAGGCAAGGGGTTTTTCCATCATCAGATGCAGTCCAGCCTCCATGGCTTGAATACCGATAGGGGCGTGCAGGTGGGTGGGAAGCGCTACGATAACAGCCTCCGCCAAGCCGGATGTAATCAGTTCGCCGGCATCGGGAAAACAGGCGATGCCTTGTTTCCTGAAATCGTCCATCGATTCGATGGGCTGATTGGCCACCGCCACGATTTCAGCGTTTTTGACCAGTCCATCCTGTATGTTTTTTGCATGGACGCGGCCAATGTTGCCCAGTCCAATAATGCCGATTTTCATAGAAACCTCTAATTTGTCATCAAACCTAATAATTAGGGTGATGATGTGTCAATGGTCATTCGGGATGATGTTAAATCGCGGCGCGTACGAGCGGAACAGGGTCGTTGATGATGGCATCAAGTACGAGGCAGGCGGCCCCGAAAACGCCGTCGTCGTCGCGCCCGGAAACCTTGATGCGTACATTCGCGCGAGGTTGGGCCAGTGCGCTTTGAACGAGTTGTTCTGCGGTGGCGATAATCTTTTTCTGCGATTGCTTCGGGGTAATTCTGGCTGTTTCTTTCCAGAGCGTTTTTCCTTTGAAGTCGAGCGCAACAACAATGATACGGCTGATGTCGATTTCCGCACCGATGGCAAAGCCACCGTTGGGAGCCAGCTCGAGCAGGAGGCCGGGACGGCCTGCGCCTTCGCGCCGGAATTCGGTTTCAATGACCAGCCCGGCGCTCAGTAGATCGGTTGCAATATTGGAGGCGGTGTTGCGCGTCATCCCCAGTTCCTTGGCCAGATCCGCGCGAGCGAGCGTGCCGCGTTCGCGCAGAAGCTTTAGAGAAGTCCGCACTCGTCATAAATTTCCAGCGGAATCAGGTTCTGCCGCTGAAAAACGGGCCGCATGTGCTCTATCTTACGGCTTGGTTTAAAGGCGGAATTTAGGCAGGATGCGCGCTCAAATTGTTAATTTTATAATCACTTGCTACCTTAAACCATGCTCGGAAAATTCGAACTTTTAGGCACCGATTCATCGTGCAAGGCGCGGCGGGGGCGATTGCATACGGCACACGGCACGGTGGAGACGCCGGTATTCATGCCGGTGGGCACGCAGGCCACCGTCAAGGCTATGTCTCCGCGCGAGATGGATGAGCTGGGCACGGAAATCCTACTGGGCAACACCTATCACCTCAACGACCGCCCCGGCCCCGACTTGATCGAGCGCATGGGCGGCCTCCACCCATTCATGGGTTGGGACCGCGCGATTTTAACAGATAGCGGCGGTTATCAGGTATTCAGTCTTGGCCGTCTGAACAAGATTACCGATGAAGGTGTCTCGTTCCAGTCGCACTCCGACGGGAAAACGCATTTTATCGGCCCGAGCGAGTCGATGGAGATCCAGCGAAAGCTCGGTTCCGATATTGCCATGGTTTTTGACGAATGCCCACCATACCCGTGCGACAAGGATTACGCTTGCAAAGCGGTACGCAGAACCCTAGATTGGGCGGCTATTTGCAGGGAAGCGCCCCGGGCGGAAGGCCAGTTATTTTTCGGCATCGCGCAGGGCAGTGTTTTTTTCGACTTGCGTGAGGAGTGCGCCAAGGCGCTGGTTGAGATGGATTTCGACGGGTATGCCATTGGCGGCGTGAGCGTTGGGGAGCCTGATGAACTGATCCTGCGGGGGGTGGACGACACGGTCGATCACCTTCCGGTGGAGAAGCCTCGCTACCTGATGGGTGTAGGCGAAATGGCCCAGATGGTTGAGTCGGTTGCACGCGGTGTGGATATGTTCGACTGCGTGATGCCTACCCGGCAGGCGCGCAACGGAACGGTTTCGACGCGGCGCGGACGCTACCCTGTAAAGGCGGCCCTCTATAGAGAGGATACGCGCCCGCTGGAAGAAGGATGCAGCTGTTATGCGTGCACGAATTTTACACGTGCCTATGTGCGGCATCTGCTCAATGTGGGCGAGATTCTGGGGCTGAGGCTGATAACGATGCACAACCTGCATTGCTATCTGGAATTTTTGAAGGATATGAGGAAGACGATAGAAGCGGGAACGTTTGATGCGTTCCGCAGGGAGTTCCACTCCGGCTATCGCTTGGTTTTGGAAGAACATACGGCGCGAAGCGCCGAATGATGAATGTAGATTGCCGAATGCCGATTTGCGGGTCTGCGACGCTCCTTCTTTAGGGAAGGCCAACGCCGCGTGAGTTCAATAAATCGGAAATCAAAAATCGGAAATCGACAATAGTGAAACTAAAGAAAGGTATTAAATGAATCTACTACCCCTAATCATTGCTCAGGCCGAAGCGCCAGCCGGAGCGTCTAAGGGATCGCCCCTGCAATTCCCGATCATGATGGCCATTCTTTTTGCCATTATGTATTTCATGATGATCCGGCCCCAGAAACGCCGTGATAAAGAGCGCAAGGCGATGATCGCTAACGTCAAGACCGGCGACCGTGTGCTGCTCACCAGCGGCATTCTTGGTCAGGTTCGCACCGTCAATGAAACCTCCCTCATTATTCAGATTGCGGAAAAAACAAAAATCGAAGTGGTGAAAGCCGCTATCTCTCAGGTACTGGACGAAGGCGAAACGCCTACTGAAATTCCACCAGCGAAGTAGAAAGGTTTACGAAAATGGATAAAAACAAACTCTGGAAATGGCTGGTGCTCGGATTTCTCGTGATCTGGTCGATCGCGCTGGTTACTCCGTTAGATCAGAAGGTAAAGCTGGGTCTCGACCTCAGGGGCGGATCAAGTTTTGTGGTTGAAGTCGATGCCGATGACGTCGCCAAGAAAATGGTGGAGAATCCTGATAACGAGATCTCTTCGGTCGAGGAAATCAGCGCATCCGATCTGAAAAGGGAGGTTGAGAGGGTACAGGAAATCGCTGTCGAGGTAATCCGCAACCGGATCGACGTGCTGGGTACCTCCGAGCCGGAAATCTATCCGGAAGGCGACAGCCGCATCGTGGTGCGCCTGCCGGGTGCCGATGCACAAACCCGCGCCGAAGCCAAGGCTCAGATGTCGCGCGATGCCGTGTTGACCTTCAAGTTGATTCATAAGGAAAGCGATGCATGGGCGGCCGAACTGCTGGCTGAAGGAAAGATTCCTGAAGGCTATAAGATGGGGGGGCAAGACCGTGGCGGAGCGTTCCTGATCCGGGATCAGTCTGTTCTTGATGCAGCGTTGGATCGCGACTTTTTTGAGCAGTTGAAAAAGTTTGGCGGCAAGCGTGCAGACTACATGCTCATGGAGGATCGGGCCCAGGACGGCTCGAAGATTTTTCGCCCGCAATTCGTCGAGCGCCGGAAGCAGCTCGGTGGCGATACCGTACAGAATGCTTTTGTGACCTACGACCAGATGACCTCCGTTCCGAAGATTTCCCTGGAGTTTGACGGCGAGGGCAAAAAGACCTTTGGCAACGTAACCGAGCAATATGGTCCGACAGAGGATGGTTCCTACCGCATGCTGGCCATTATTCTCGACGACAAGCTCTATTCCGCGCCGCGCATCAACGAACCGATCTACAGCGGCCGTGCCGAAATCTCCGGAAGCTTTTCTGTTACGGAAGCCCGCCGCCTAGTGAACGTCCTGCGCGCCGGTGCACTGCCGGGCCGCGTCAAGATTGTCGAGGAGCGCACCGTTGCCCCGACCCTTGGGCAGGACTCCATCGACGGCGGCAAGAAGGCCCTCATCTATGGCGGTGTTGGCGTACTCGTCTTCATGGCGCTCTACTACATGCTTCCGGGTCTCATCGCCAACCTCTCGCTGGTCTTTGTTCTGCTGCTCCTGCCCGTGGGCATGGTGGTGGCTGCCGGGTTCCTTGGCGTGCTGTCGGGCTCGCTGGAAGGCGGCGCGGTTGGCCTGCCGACCCTTACGCTCTACGGCATTGCCGGTATCGTGCTGACGGTCGGCATGGCCGTGGACGCGAACGTACTGATCTTTGAACGAATGCGCGAGGAGTGGAAGGTCGGCAAGTCGATTTCCGGCGCCATCAACGCCGGCTACAACAAGGCGTTCAGCACCATTCTCGATGCCAACGTCACGACGTTGCTGGTGGCCGTCATCCTGTTCTGGCAGGGATCGGGACCCATCCGCGGATTTGCCGTCACGCTGAGCGCCGGTATTCTCGTCAGCATGTTCATCGTCCTGGTGATCACCCGCCTCTTCTTCAACTCCATGGCAGATGCAAAGCTGATCAAGTCGCTCAAGATGATGTCGATCCCCGGACTGGCCAATGCCTCGTTCGATTTCATCGGCAAGCGCAAGATCGCGGCGACCCTGTCGATCCTTGTGATTGTCGGAACCTGGGGGCTGTTCGCTTCCAAGGGCGACGATAATCTTGGCGTGGACTTCACGGGGGGAACCGTGATGGCCTTCGAATTTGATCAGAAACAGGATGGCGACACCGTCCGCGAGGCCTTGGCTTCCATGGGATTCCCCTCTGCAAAGGTGGCTTATGAGTCCGACCTGCACGGTAAGGAGTTCCTTGAGGTCAAAGTGGGCGCTTCCGGCGAGGAGGCCGAACCGGCACTCAATGTGGTTAAGGCTCTCGAAGGAAACTATCGGGATGTGAAGAACGACAGCGTCGGATCCCAGATCGGTGAAGAGCTGAAAAGCAAGGGCATCAAGGCGATCATCTTTGCGCTGATCGGCATCATTATCTACATCTCGATCCGTTTCGAGTTTGCCTTCGCCATGGGCGCGATCACCGCGCTGGCGCACGACGTGTTGATTACGGTCGGCGTCTACTGTGCACTGGGTCACGAGTTGAGCATGCCGATCATTGCGGCGCTGCTCACGATCGTGGGTTATTCGGTGAACGACACCATTGTGGTGTTCGACCGTATCCGCGAAGACCTCAAGCTGGTGAAGGGCAAGTCCTATAAGGAAATCGTCAACCTTTCGATCAACCAGACCCTCAGTCGCACCGTGCTGACCTCGTTCACCACGCTATTGACGGTGGTCATGCTGCTGGTCTTTGGCGATGGCGCGGTCTTTGACTTTGCGCTGGCGCTCTGCATCGGCATCCTGGTCGGAACCTACTCGTCCATCTTCGTGGCGACCCCGGTTGTGCTCTTCTGGCACAGGGAGGAAAAGGTTAAGTAGACTTCCGATTCCTGATTAGTCTATGATTCGGGCGTCCTGCTGATCGGGGCGCCCGTTTTCGTTCCTGCTTCGCGTAAAGCTTCGCAGGACAAGTTGCAGAATACAATATGAGGAATCATACGGCATTAACTTGCTTCGTATTGAAACAGAATGATTTTGAACAGAATAATTAATAGCGGAGGGTGCTGGCAGAAATTATTCTGTTCTAATTATTCTGTTTCAATTTCTCTGTTGAAGAGACTCATTAAATACAGTTCAGGTTAAGTTCGTATTCGTCGTACTTGTTCTGATCGGTCCGATTTTAAAATGAAAAAACAAGAACACAAAATGCCATGCCCCATGATGGGCTTCCTGCTCAGGCGGGTTCTCGATCCGAATTCCGCTCCGGACAGTCACGAGAACCGGACGCGACTGGGGATGCTCGAAGGCTGGGTGAGTACAGTGATAAGCCTGGTGCTCTGCGTTGCGAAGGGCTGGCTCGGGCTGGTTTCAGGCAGTGTGTCGCTACTGGCCGATGCGACCAACAACCTGACCGATATGGGCAGCAGTCTGGTGGTTGCCTTTGGATTCCAGTGGTCGCGCAAACCGAGTGATGAAGAGCATCCCTTCGGACATGGACGGATCGAGGCCGTAGCCACGCTGGTGCTGTCTATTGCGTTAATGGTGGTGGGCGTCGAGGTGGCGAAATCGGGGGTGGACCGACTGCTTAATCCACACCCGGTAGATGCACCGGGATGGTTGCTGATTGCCGTGGCCGTCACGGTGGCACTCAAGGTTTGGCTGGCCGTGTTTGCGCGAACTTTGGCGCGAATTTCAAAATCGCATGTGCTGGAAGCCGATGCCTGGAACCATGCGTTTGATATCGTCTCCACCGTATTGGTGGTGCTGGCGCTGGTCGCTTCGCGCATGGGTTGGGGCGTGCTGGATGGATGGATGGCCATTGGCGTGGCGGTCTTTATCTTTGTTACCGGCGTCAAATATGCCCGCGAGGCCATCGATATTCTTTTAGGCAAAAAGCCTGAGCCTGAGGAAATGAATGCAATTCACCGCGTTGTTGATGCGGTCGATGGTGTGTTGGGGGTCCATGAAATCATGGTTCACCATTATGGCGACGTGAAGATGGTTTCGTTCCATATTGAGGTGGCCGCCAATCAATCGGTGATGGATGCGCACCACATTGCCGAAGTGGCCGAGGACGCGGTAGAAAAGCAGATGGAGTGGAGGGCGGTCGCACACGTCGATCCCGTGGATCGTTCACACCCGCTCTTCGATGAGCTTCATCAGGTCCTAAGCCGCCATGTCCAGGCCGACTCCGAGCTGATCGACTTTCACGACCTTCGCGCTGAGGGGGATAAGCCACCCTATAAAATATCGTTTGATCTGGTGACGGACATAGATACGCGACGTGACCGGTATGATGCCGTGTATGAAATTATTTTGAACAGGATCGCGGACAACTTTAGCGATCGGGTGGATCGGGCGGAGATAGGCATTGAAGCGCCGGTGGACAGTTCGCCAATGGTGCGCAGGCAGTTTGACATTGGCCCGCAAGCGGGAAAATGATGAAGCCTAAATACGAAAGAGACGGGAAATCCATTTGACGGAGTCGGCTTACTAAGGAGTCTGGCATTAATTAACTGAACACATCTCTGTCTGTCTCAGGCATGATTTCATAATTCCATTCTCCATGGAAATCTTCTCGTTTAATACGGATTCTCTTCATTTCCTGATCCGTCACCTTGATTCCTGTTTCATAGG
>JAUVCG010000040.1 GCA_030595785.1 Kiritimatiellales bacterium
CGGGCTGTCCGCCCGCATGTTCGGCGCGCTCGGCGATCGCGCCCTACCGTCCGCCCGCATGTTCGGTGCGCTCGGCGATCGCGCCCTACCTTTTGCCCTGCCTTTTTCTCTCCTGATCCTGAAACTTTTGGGGTAGATTAAACGCCTTCTCATGAAAATTGAATTCACCAAAATGCATGGGGCGGGCAACGACTTTATCATGGTCGATGATCGGACCTGCTGGACGTTTCCGGTGGACGACAAAGCGTTCATTGAGCGGATTGCGTCGCGCCGTACCGGTATCGGCTGCGACGGGATCATCCTGCTCCAACCCTCGGATACCGCGGATTTTCGGATGCGTTTCATCAATCCTGACGGCGGCGAGCAGGACATGTGCGGTAACGGTGCACGTTGCATTGCCCGCCTGGCGTTTGACCGGGGGATAGCTGGGGCCGGCATGAAGATCGAAACCGGGGCCGGCATAGTGCATGCCGAGGTTCTCGACGATTTGATCCGCCTTGATCTGACCGATCCGGTGGATCTCCGACTCAATTTGGAAACCGGCCTTGAGTGGAACGTTGATTTTTTAAACACCGGTGTGCCGCATGCCGTGGCCTGGGTGGAGGATGTACAGGCCGTGGATCTTCCTGTATTTGGCCGTGCGCTGCGCTATCACACGCTTTTTAAGCCGGAGGGAACCAATGCCAACGTTGCCCGGGTGGAGGCCGATGGTACATTGTCGATGCGCACCTACGAACGCGGTGTGGAGGCGGAAACGTTGGCGTGCGGCACGGGGGCGGCCGCCGTGGCGGTGCTGGCCGCCGAGCGCGGCTGGGTCAACTTACCGGTTCCTGTGCATTGCGCCGGAGGCCATGATCTGGTAATTAATACCGTTTGTGGAATAACCACGCTGACGGGCGGCGCGGAACATGTGTTTGACGGAGAGATCGAATATGGAAATCGGGTTTAGCCTTGGCTCCAATTTGTACAATCGGAAACGGCTGTTGATGCAGGCGAAGAACCTGCTGTTGTCCGCGCCGCGTACCAACTTTGTCGACCAGTCGCCGATCTATGAAACCACTCCGGTGGACGTGAAGCCGGAGTACCGGGACCTGGCCTACCTCAACTCGGTCGTGATTGTGGAAAGCGGGTTGCCTTTGGAAAGCTGGCTCTCCTACATTGGAAAGATCGAGCATAACCTTGGACGCGAGCGGACGGAGGATCGCAATGCCCCGCGTCCGATCGATATCGACATGATCTATGCGGACGGGCAGATCGTCGACAGCGACGGGCTGGAGGTTCCGCATCCTCGCTGGGCGGAGCGCCGTTTTGTTGTGCAACCCTTGTGCGATGTCCGTCCCGGGCTGGTGCTGCCTGAAGCCAGAAAATCCGTTGCCGAAATCCTCGGCTCGCTCCCGACCGACGAAGACCTGAGCATTTTTGATGAGCGGTGGTAGTTAAACCTGTTTCGTACTGCGTATTATGCAATTGGCAGTTAGCTATTAGCCGTTAGCTATTAGCTGTTAGCAGTTGGACAAGAACCAGGCACTAAGAACCAGGAACCAGGCACTAAGAACCAGGAACCAAACACGAATCATGAAATGGACCGCAGCAAAGATTAAGACCCTGAAGGGTGAGCGGAAAATCGCGGTGCTGACAGCGTACGATGCACTGACCGCTTCACTGGTGGATGGTGCAGAGATTCCGATGGTGTTGGTAGGGGATTCGCTGGGCATGACGGTGCTGGGCTACGAGACAACCCTGCCGGTGAGTATGGACGAAATGCTTCACCACACGGCGGCGGTTTCGCGCGGTGTGGAGCATGCACTGGTGATTGCGGACATGCCGTTTATGTCGTTCCAGCCCTCCATCGAAATGGGACTGCAGAATGCCGGTCGTTTCATCAAGGAAGCGGGCGCCGATGCGGTGAAGATCGAGGGCGGTACGGTGCGTACAGAACTGATTGAAGCGCTTGTGGACAACGGCATTCCCGTACTGGGGCATATTGGATTAACGCCGCAGAGCATCAAGGCGATGGGCGGCTACAAGGTGCAGGGCAAAACCTCGGAGCAGGCTCGCCAGCTGATGGACGATGCGATGGCGGTTGAACAGGCGGGCGCTTTTGCGCTGGTACTCGAATGCATGCCGGCGGAGCTCGGGGAGATGATTTCGAATGCGCTAACGATTCCAACCATTGGAATCGGTGCCGGAGCCGGATGCGACGGTCAGGTATTGGTCTTTACCGATCTGCTTGGGTTCAGCACTAAGCCGGCTCCAAAATTCGTGAAAAAGTATGCCGACCTCAACCCGCTCATCGTCGAAGCACTGGCCGCCTACAAAGCAGAGGTCGAATCCGGCGCATTCCCGGCCGATGAACAAACGTACTGATTTTAACTGCTCGTATCTGAAACCACTTAAAGTATTGCTCCGGCAGTTAAATGGTGTGACTGAATAGATTTTTTTAACCCCAATTACTTAGTCGCCGAATCTATAGTGATGATTAGTGGGTAGAGGTGTTTTCGCTAAGGTGGTGAAATATGGAAGTTATCAAGACACCTGAAGCAATGCAGCGCCGTGCGCTGGAGCTGAAAAGGGACGGGCGCGTGATCGGGCTTGTGCCGACGATGGGGTTTCTCCACGAAGGACACCTTTCGCTGATGCGTCTTGCGCGGGAGCATTGCGATGTGCTGGTGGTGAGCATATTCGTGAATCCAACGCAATTTGGTCCGAACGAGGATCTGGAGGCCTATCCGCGCGACTTCGAACGTGACGAAACGCTATGTGGTCAGGAGGGCGTGGACATGGTGTTTTATCCGGGTGCGGAAAACATGTATGCCGGCGATGCCAGCGTGTGGATCGATGAACATGCCCTATCCGGCGTGTTGTGCGGCACATCGCGGCCGGGGCACTTTCGCGGGGTGTGCACGGTGGTGGCGAAGTTGTTCAATCTCGTGCTGCCTGATCTGGCGGTGTTTGGTGAAAAAGATGCCCAGCAGCTGCGTATTATCGAGCGCCTGGTGCGTGATCTCAACTTCCCGGTCGAAATCATCCGCGGCCCCATTGTCCGCGAACCGGACGGATTGGCCATGAGCTCGCGCAACAAATACCTTTCCGAAAGTCAGCGGAAGAATGCCCTCTGTCTATGGCGATCACTCAGGCAGGTATCGGAGTTGTTCGAGCAGGGAGAGCGTGAGACCACCGTTCTGCGACAGGCGGTTGTGGATTCAGTCGAATCCGTGTCCGAGGCGGAAATCGATTATATCGAGATCGTAGACGACACGTCGCTGGCCCCTGTTGATGAGATAAAAAGTGCTGTGCTGGTTGCGCTGGCGGTAAAAATGGGAGATACGCGGTTGATTGATAATGCCGGCTTGCGTCCTTAGTTTCCTCAGGTGAAGCATTTGTGAAACACGCTTCATTTTTTCTATATTTTTATTTGAAAGCCCTGCGTTCACCATTACATTGATAACCGTTTTAAGATAAAAGGTGCGGTAGCCAAGTGGTTAGGCACTGGATTGCAAATCCATGAACATCGGTTCGAATCCGATCCGCACCTCCACTTTTTTTAACGGTTAGATATAGGAGAAAGATAATGGCCATTCCTCAAGAGTTATTCTATGCAAAAACCCATGAGTGGGTTTCCCTCAACGAGGGCGTCGCGACGGTAGGCATCACTGATTTTGCCCAAAGCCATCTCTCCGATCTTACCTTTGTCGAGCTTCCAGAGATGGGAGCCGAATTCAGTTCCGGCGATGAAGCCGCTGTCGTGGAATCCGTCAAGGCCGCTGCCGATGTCTATGCTCCGGTGGCGGGCGAGGTGATCGAAGTCAATTCCGAGCTGGAGGATGCTCCGGAACTGATTAATCAGGATGCCTTTGGTGCCGGGTGGCTCTTTAAGCTGAAGGTGACCGATGAGTCCGATGTCGATGACATGATGGACGCCGACTCCTACGAAGAACTCTGCCCCTCCGACTAGACCTCATTGATGGGCTTGATCTGCACGGAGGATGAGAGTCCTCCTTTTTTTGTGGCAAACAAATTCTATGAATGCATGGTCCGTCAGTTTTAATGAGCCTGTTCCGTATCAGGAAGGACTCGACATTCAGCACCGCCTGCTCAATGCGCGTCAGGAAAACAAGATTCCCGACACCGTTCTGATCCTTCAGCATAGGCCGGTCGTCACGCTTGGCAACCGCGGGCGCGACAACTATCTGCTCAAGACCGAGGCGGAATACCACGAGTTGGGTATCGAGCTGTTCCACGCTGAGCGCGGGGGCGATGTTACCTTCCACGGCCCCGGTCAATGGGTACTCTATCCCATCCTGCATCTTGGCGGAAACGAGGCCGATTCTCACGGCTACCTCTTTAATCTCGAGCAGATCGCCATTCAATCCCTTGGCGATTTCGGGGTGGAAGGGTTCCGGAAGGTGGGCAAATCCGGGGCATGGACCGATGCCGGAAAGGTCGCCGCCATTGGATTCCGGTTGAAAAAGTGGGTCTCGTTCCACGGTATGAGTTTCAACGTCAATAACGACCTGATGGGATTCAATACGATCGTTCCGTGCGGTCTCGTCGGCGAGCCGGTGGCTTCACTGAAAACGATCCTTGGCGATAACTGCCCCGAAATGAATCAGGTCCGCGACGCTCTGCTCAACCATTTCTCATCCATCTGCAATCGCCAACTCGAGCGCTTCGATGCGGATGGGGAGTTGCCGGGGGAACTAGCTGAACTGATTTCGGGATGAGTCGGCAACGTTTTGGAGTGCGGCAGGAAGCGAAGTGCCATGCCGCTTTAGCGGATGTAAGGCGGTGTCGCCCTGGTAAAACACTCACTCTGTTCGTTATTGAACCGGCCTGCGGCTCTATTTTCTGTCGAAAATTATGCTTCGCGGCGTTCACAAATTATCATTCGGATGTGTGGGGTCAGAGTACCAGAGTAAGCGCAAGTGATATTTGGTAAATAGTTTCAGGCATGGCGGGATGGTCTCCGCTGAAGAGCGGTTTTTTTCGGTTCATTATTTGCGCGGATTGACAGGACAAGACATCTTGATTTGACGGCGGGATTTGTGGTGGCACGCCGGGCTTTAATGGCCCGCTCGCTGCAGACTGGCATGACGAGATATCGCCTCTCTCTTCGGAGCCGTATCAGAGTACCTTTGAGCAGTGTCCTCCCCGGTCGCGGGGGAGCGGGTCGGCCCGGCAGCATTCTGACCCAAGCCATCGTTGTTACGTGGCAGCCTGTGAAAGCCATCCGGGCGTTCCGCCGTTAAATCTTTTTTCCTGCTGTCAAGGTGCGGCTATTTCTGAGCGGGAAGCAGTAGCTCTATCTCATACATCTCCTGGATCATGTTGCGCCATTGTCCCAGCGGGTTTTCGGGCGCGAAGGCGGTTTCGGCAGCTTTGGCTTTGACCCATTTATCGAGAAGTTTCGGCCAGAGCTGGAGGTAGTATTCGCGGAGTTCTTCGACCGAGGCCCCGGTTTGTAATTCGGGCGGAACATAGGCTTCGCCGGTGCGCATGAGCCGCATGGCGATGCGCAGGAAACGCCGGGCCATACCGAAATCGGCATGTTGTCCGTTGGCGCTTCTTCGTCGATGGTCTTCAAGTAGATCCGCCGGTCCATGCAGGCCAAGGTGATTGCCGCATTGAACGACATAATCTTTAAGGATGCGGTTGCTGCGTCTGGAGACCCGGCCAATGACCGCCGCCTTTTCGGGGCCGCCGGTCTGCTTGAGCCGAGGGACGATTCCTGCGTATGAACAGAGCCTGCGCAGCGAGGGCTGGGTACCGACGGGCCCGATTTCCGCCGATACACCGGCGGCGAGCGTGATGCCGATGCCGCGGATAGTGGCGAGCATAGCCGCCGGAGTCCTTGCAAGTTGCTGGGCGCTCTCGCGGTTCACCTGCTGGATGTTTTCGAGCAGGCAACGGTACAGGCGCACTTCACAGGCCAGGGAGGTCTGAAGAAGACCGCTGAGTTCCTCCGGATGAGCGAGCACCTCTCGCGCATACGTTTTTAAGCGGACTACGGCCTTCTCCGCATGCTGGAGCCCCTGACCCTTGAGTTGCCGGAGCAGTACCTTGTCTTGGCGACGAGTAAACTGGCGCGAAGAGAAACGGTCTTCCATGAGGTAGAGCGAGGCCTCCGAGAAGGGAGGAACCGCGCTGTTTCGTTCATCGAGGAAGCCGGGGAAGAGCTGATCAACGAGTTGATGAATACGGTTGCCCGTCGCGGTCTTCCACTTGACCTGCTGTTTGCGGTGACGGGTGAGCGATCGCAAGGCTCGTTGAGCCCCGATGTTTCCGCCCGCCAGGCTTCCACGTTTGTTGATCAGCATGTTTGCGATGCCCAGCAGGTCCAGTTTATCCGTGCTCGCCTGATGGTTCTCCCGCTGCTTGGCGGCGTCCGCCGCGTTCACTCCAACAACGAGGAAGCCCTGGGCTCTGAGATTATAAATCATGTTCAGGGTAAAGGTGCCGCAGTCCTCGCCTCCGAAGAAGACGTGTTCCGCCTCGATCTGGTGCTTGCGGCAAAGCTTGTCCACCGTTTTCAGCAAAAGCTCTAGGCCAGCCGGGTTGTTCTTTACGGGGAATGGATTTTTGAGCACCTTGCCGGTACCGTTACAACACAGTGCCGTATGCGTAACCTTTGCATAATCGAGTACGATGCAGAGCACTTTTCGGGGGTGGCCTGCCTGCTCAAAGAGCTTGAGTATGATTTGATTCTGCCGGGTGAATATGTTTTTGTTCTTCATGGTTTGAGACCTCCGTATGTATCAATTATGAAAACGGTGACCTCAGTGTCACCATCTTCATTTTACAACGGAGGTCTCTCTTTTTTTGCAGCCCCCGAACTGAAATCCGGGAGTTTCGCGGAGCGGAGCTTAGGCTCCACTCAACGCGAATATTCAGCTCGTGGAAAGGTGCCAGGCCTTGATTAATGAGTTCGTAATCATTAATCAAGGCCTGACCCCGTTAACTCCCAAGGGACTACTATGATTCTGATGGATTGATGGCGGCACTCCGCTTCTCCCATTGGCGCGGAAGAGGTCGTCCTATCAGGAGAAGGGTAGACGTTTCAGAGTCCTATCTGATGCATCGGGAGTTTGAAATAAGGGTGGCGAATGGCTTCACCTGGTTTCAATGGACGAATGGATTCAACTTTCAGATCCTCGTGATCGTACTTATCGGGTATAAATTTTGCCTTGACCTCAACAGGTTCGTCCGCGGAAAGGATCCATTTCATGTGCTCATACGAGAGCAGAGCGGCTTCACCGATGTTTTCATAGATCAATTTGATCGAGCTGGTCATGACAGGCTCCTTAATACTCCACGTTCCAGTCCTCAACCTGCTCCATCGCGTACTGGGCGGTGAGGTCGATATGGATGGGGGTGAGGGCCACGTAGCCATCGGCGACAACGCGCACATCGGTGTCGGCGGAATCATCGAGCAGGTCGAGCTCGCCGTCGAGCCAGTAATAGTTGTTGCCCCGCGGGTCGAGGTGAGTGGAAAACTTTTCCACGAAGCGGGAGCGTCCCATGCGGGCGGCCTTCATGCCTTTCAGCTCCGACCAGGGAATGTTCGGAACGTTAACATTGAGCAGGGTGCCGTCGGGCAGGGGTTTTTTCGCAACCTTGGCCACAATTTCGGCCGCGACTTTCTGAGCGGTTTCCCAGTGCGGATTCTGGTAGGTGCAGAGTGAAATGGCGATGCCGGGCACGCCGAGGATAACGGCTTCGCTGGCGGCGGAGACGGTGCCGGAATAGAGCACGCTGATGCCGGTGTTGGAGCCGAGATTGATCCCGCTGACCACGAGGTCGGGCAAATCATCCTTGTAGAGCAGGCAGAGGGCGAGCTTGATGCAGTCGGCCGGTGTTCCGCTAACGGCGGTGCCGAAGAGCTGTTCGTTCTTTTCGACGGAGATGGTTTTGATCGGATCTGTGAGGGTGATGGCGTGTCCGGCCGCACTGCACTCCGTGTCGGGGGCAACCACCCGCAGTTCGCCCAGTTCGCCAATGGCTTTGTGGAGTACGGAGATGCCGCGCGCATGGATGCCATCGTCATTGCAAAGTAAAATTTTCATGCCCCGGAATATGCGGTCCCAACGCAGAAACAGCAATGATTTTTAGCCGAGTCACCCTGCGAGGCGTCAGAGAAGGGGAGTATTTGCCGAATTCAGCGGCCTGAACATGGGATTTGCTTCTCTCTCCGGTACTGATACAATGCGGCATCTTAATAACAGGGGACGTAGGGGTCCGCCGGGAGAATCTATGCGGATAGTGATTATTGGGGCTGGAAACGCGGGCCGGCAGCTTGCCAAGCGGCTGTGCGAGGAGCGACACAGCGTTGTGATGCTGGATTCCGATGCAGAGGCATTGGCGCAGGCCGAGGCCGGGCTGGATATTCTAACGGTATGCGGTCAGGGTTCGAGCCCGGCCGCACTGGAGGAGGCCGGGGTCGATAAATCCGACCTGCTCATTGCCGTGACCGATAACGACGAGGTGAATATTCTTGCCTGCCTGTTCGCGAACTCTGCCGGGGTGAAAGGCAAGATTGCCCGCGTGACGAACCCCAGGTATATCCACGGATCGCCGCGCTACGATTTGCAGGAAATGGGCATCGACCTGGTTATTAATCAGAAGCAGGAATGCGCCCGCGAGGTTTTCAACATGCTCCAGATGCCGGGTGCGCTGGAAGCGTTCGACCTTTTCGCCGGAAAGGTGATGGTGGCCGGCTTCAGCATCAACGCAGTCAGCCCGCTGTTGGACCGCACCCCCGCCGAGTGCGACCGGCTCGACCTGATTCAAAGTGTCCGCGTCATCGCCATTAGCCGGGACAACGAACTGGTGGTGCCGCACGGCAATACGGTCTTCAAGCAGAGCGACCTCGTCTATCTGGTGGGGCAGCGCTCCGATATTGCCGCGTTCTTCGACTGGGTTTGCCCCGACATAAAACCGTTTGAAAAAGTGATCATTGCCGGAGGGGGCGACCTAGGCCTGATGCTTGCCAAATTTATCGAGAACGAAGTCGAGTGTGTGCTGCTGGAGCGTGACGAAGAGCGTGCCCGCCTCTGCTCGGCCGAACTCAACAAGACCCTGATTCTCCGAGCCGATTCATTGACCGAGAGTGCGCTGGAAGAGTCAGGCCTTCACGACCGTACGGCGTTTGTTGCATTGACCGGCGACGATGAGAGCAACATCATGAACTGTCTGATGGCGCAGAAAAAGGGGACGGCATTTACAGTAACGCAGATAACGCGTACCGACTTTATTCCAGTCGTCGAGCAGCTCTATTTGGTCAATCGCGTGGTCAGTCCGTACATCTCGACCACCAACGCGATCCTCCATTACCTCCGCTCCAAGAAGGTTCGCGCCGCCTCGCTCCTGCATAACCTGCCGGGCGAACTGCTCGATGTAATTATCGCCGCAAGCAGTTGGGCCGACGGCCGGCGAATTCACGAAATCAAGATGCCGAGCACGGCCATTATTGCAACGGTCATGCGTAATGACGAGGTGATGACCGCCACCGGCGACCTCCTGCTGGAGGCCAATGACCGGGTACTGATTTTCTGCCATCCTGATGCGATCAAGAAGATCCAGGCCATTTTCCTTTGAAGCAACCGCTAATAAACGCCAATGGACGCTAATTTCAATACACAGCCCGCAATACGAAACTACGGATCACGCATCACGGATCACGCATTATGAACAAACGCGCTGTATTCCACCTTGTCTCCTACATGACACTCGTGATTGGCCTAGCTATGGTCGGTTGCGCCGGCATCTCTTACTACTACAATGATCCGTCAGTTTTGGTGTATAATAAAGCGTTAGATGTGATGGCTGAAGGCTTTCCTGTACATTTCGGCGGGTTCTATTTCTGGTATGCTCCGCTAAGTGTGCAGCTAAGCCTGCTCTATTCCGGACTTATTGCCATCGTTTGCGCCGGTGTGGTTGGTGTTCTAACGCGCGGCGACATCAACCTCTCGCGCCGCGACGGGTTTGGCGTGGTGGTTTTCGGATGGCTCTCCGCAACCCTCTTCGGTTCGCTTCCCTATATTTTTTCCGGAGTCATCTCTCATCCGGTTTCGGCCCTGTTCGAGACCATGTCCGGTTTTACGACCACGGGGGCATCGGTGCTCTCAGGCCTGGAGGAGATACCGCGCGGCATCCATTTCTGGCGTGCGCTCACACACTGGTTCGGCGGCATGGGCGTACTGGTGCTCTGCGTTGCGATCCTTCCTTTCCTTGGCGTGGGCGGCATGCAGATCTACCGCGCCGAAATGCCTGGTCCCTCCAAGGATCGCCTAACCCCGCGCATCACCACCACCGCCAAGCTGCTGTGGGGCGTCTATGCACTGCTTACCCTGATTGAGGCGCTGCTGCTCAAGTTTCTTGGCAAGATGGGCTGGTTCGATTCCTTCTGCCATACCTTCGGCACCATGGCCACCGGCGGATTCTCCACCCGTTCCGCCAGTGTGGGGGCATTCGATAGCGCCATGGTCGATACCATCATCATCGTTTTCATGTTCCTTGCCGGAATTAACTTTTCGCTCCACTACCATGCGCTTACCGGTAAGCCCGGCCGCTACTTCCGCGATCCGGAATTCCGTTTCTACTTCATTTTCCTCGCCTGTTCTTCGCTCTTCATCACCTTCAATATCTGGATCGATGGATTCGCCTCTTTCGGCCGGTGCTTCCGCGATGCCACCTTTACGGCCACCTCCATCATGACGACCACAGGGTTCTGCACCGCCGACTTTGACCAATGGCCGAATGCATCACGCCTGCTGCTCGTTGTGATGATGTTTATCGGCGGCTGCGCCGGGTCGACCGGCGGCGGCATGAAGGTCGTCCGTGTCTTTATCATGTTCAAGAAAATGGTGCGCGAGCTGAAACTGTTTATGCGCCCTTCCGCAGTCATACAGATGAAGCTGGGCGGCAAACCGGTGGAGCAGGAGATCGTTTCCCATATCTCCGCCTTCTTCGCCATCTTCGTATTGATCTTCGCTATCGGGTCCTTCGTTATGACCTTCTTCACGCCCAACCTTGAAACCGCCGCGACCTGCGTGATTGCCACACTCGGCAATATCGGTCCCGGCCTCAATGCCGTTGGCGCTACCCAGAATTATGCTGCCATCTCCCCGGCGGGGCAGGGCATCCTTACGGTCTTCATGCTGCTGGGCCGCCTCGAACTCTACACCGTCCTCATTCTCTTCCTCCCCGGCTTCTGGAAAAAATAGACGGAAACCTGAAACGTGAAACTTGAAATCTGAAGAGTAAGAACCTTTGCGTCTTCGCGTCTTTGCGGTCATAAATACCCGCTCTTATGGAAAAACAACGGCTATCCAAAATCATGGCATCGCGGGGAATGTGTTCCCGGCGCGAGGCCGACCGCTATATCGAACGCGGCCTTGTGCTGGTTGACGGCCAGGTTATTTCCGAGCTCGGAACAAAAATCCTGCCCGACCAGGAGATCGAGCTGGCTGAGGCCGGACAGAAACGACAGGCGGCGCAGGCGACATTTCTTCTGAATAAACCGATTGGTTATGTGTCCACCCAGCCGGAAGACGGGCATAAGCCCGCTGAAGTATTGCTCAGCAAAGAAAGCCGGTGGAGAGAAGACCGCTCACCCCGCCGGTTCAACCCCGCGCAGCTTCGGGGCCTCGCCCCCGCCGGACGGCTCGATATCGACTCTACCGGCCTGTTGGTGCTTACGCAGGATGGCCGCGTTGCCCGTCGCATCATTGGCGAGGATTCTGACGTCGACAAGGAATACCTTGTGCGCGTGACCGGCAGACTTTCCAGCGAAGATCTCAAGGTGCTGAATCATGGGCTGGAGCTCGACGATAAGCCGCTCAAACCCGCCAAGGTGACGTGGCAGAATGAGGACCAACTCCGCTTCATTCTGCGGGAGGGAAAGAAACGGCAGATCCGTCGAATGTGCGAGCTGGTCGGTCTCAAGGTTGTCGGCCTCAAACGCATCCGCATCGGCCGCGTCATGCTCGGCAACCTGCCCGTCGGCCAGTGGCGCTACCTCCGTGACGACGAACAGTTTTAATAAACACTAAGGCACAAGGTTCACGAAGCTTGGTGTTCTTGGTGAAATTGATCGTTATCCAATTATGTGTTTAACTCCTCTACATGACGGCCCAGATTCTAGATGTGACTGATGATCATGCGGACTATATGTGCGATGAGTCGCGCAGGGTGGGGCATGCCGAGAAGATTACGTTTCCGAAATCAATCGCGGATGTTCGCGAAGCTCTCCAGATTTCTATTGAGAATGGCTGGCCCGTAACCGTGCAGGGTGGTCGCACCGGCATTACCGGCGGCTGCGTGCCCGATGGCGGTCTGATCCTCAACCTTTCGCGCATGAATGCCATGGGCGGGATCGATAGCGACAGAATGACCATTCAGCCCGGCGCACTGCTGGCCGACATCCGAGAAACCATTAAAGGCTCCGGGCTTTTTTTTCCATCAGATCTAACCGAAACTACAGCTTCGATCGGCGGAATGGTTGCCAACAATGCTTCCGGTGCGCGGTCATTTAAATATGGGCCCGTACGCAACTGGATCCATGCGTTGGAAGTGGTGCTTACCAACGGCGAAACCGTGCGCGTCGAACGCGGTGTGCATAAAGCCAACGACCTGGATTTCAAGCTGGGCAGATTAAAAGGACGATTGCCGGATATATCACACCTGCGCAGGTGTGATAGTGTGAAGAGTGCGGCAGGCTATTTTGTGAAACCGGACATGGATCTCGTCGATCTCTTCATCGGCGCAGAGGGTACGCTGGGTGTCGTGACCGAAGTCACGATCAATCTCCTCGCTGAACCGGTGCAGCTGAATGGCCTGACCGCGTTCTTTGCAAGTGAAGCTGAAGCCATTGAATTTGTCCGATTTCTCCGGGACGCCGGGTGGGGCACCCGGCCTGCAACAGGTGTCGGTCCGGGAGCTGTAGGCCAGCTGCCCTCGGCTGGCGTACCCATCGCCATCGAATTTTTTGATGCTCAATCTCTGGAGTTGTTGCGCCGGATGAAAGAGGAGAACGAAGCCTTTGCTGATCTACCCGCACTGAACCCCGAGTTCCACACGGCCATCTATTTTGAATTCGATTGCGATGTACCTGACGTTGTTATCGATAAGGCCGGTGAAGCGATCGACTGCTGGTTTGCGGAAGGGGAGCATGAAATTGAAACACTTAAGAATTTTCGTCATGCCATTCCAGAATCGGTCAATATGCTCATCGGCGAGCGCAAAAAAACTATCCCTGAACTCACAAAACTTGGAACCGATATGTCGGTGCCCGATGGCCAACTCGAAAATGCCATGCGGATGTATCACGAAGGCTTGGCCGAGGCCGGGCTGGAATACGTTATCTTCGGCCATATTGGCAATAACCATGTCCATGTCAACATCATGCCGCGCAGCATGGAGGAATATGAGAGAGGAAAGGCGCTCTATCTTGAGTGGGCGAAGCAAGTCGTAGAGTGGGGCGGCTCCGTCTCCGCCGAGCATGGAATTGGAAAGATCAAACGGGACTTCCTGAAGCTCATGTACGGTGATGATGGGATCGAGGAAATGAAAAGGCTGAAGGAATGCTTTGATCCAATGAACCTGCTGAATCGGGGAAATCTGTTTATTCTCTGACGAGCTCAGCTTTGTCCTCGATTGCGCATCAATACGACCTCTCAATTGTTGAATGCTTTAGCAGCCCACTCGACGCCGGCAATCAGCAGGGTTTTGAATCCGGACTGCTTTATAAAGGCTTCGTTATGCCCGAGCAGCAGGGTGAAACATCGGCCCTTGCCAAACTGACCGGTCAGAGCGGTGGGTTCCCAGTTACCGGTAGTTTTAGAAAAGGATTCTGCAATCACGTCTGCATCAGGGTGAACAAACGGCTTGAACCAGAGTTCATCGGTTGCTTTGAAGTTTTCCAGTCCTTCTGTAATAGGGTGGTTAGCATCTGAAATTCGAACCTCAAATTCGTGGGGCTTTACATGCCCAGTTCCATCTTTCCATGTGGCGCAACAGATGGCGTGGTAGTCATCCCAATCATCGAATGAAGAAGACCCGGCATGGACGACCACATGCCCGCCGCCGTTGCGGACAAAATCGACGTAGGCTTTTTTCAGCTCATCCGACCAAGGAGCGGGTTTGTTTTTTCCGAATCCGTTCCAGTTGCTGAGCAGTACGTCGTAGCTGGATAGAAACGCGGGCGTCAGCTTTTCCGGGTCGGTCTCAATATCCACATCAAACGTACCGGATTGCTCCAGAACAGCTTTAAGCGCGGGCGTTGTTTTCTGCCATGCATGATTATTGGATCCGGTCAGGATCACCACCTTCGTTTTCTGCCATTCCTTCCAATAGGCTTCAGCCTGCTCCTTTGTTCCAGTCTCCGGTAATACGATGAGTCGGTAACGCAGGGTCAGCGACTCGCCGGCCTTGAGCGTCAGCGGTGCGTCATGAATCACCGCCGGACTGAAATAGGGCATTCCGGGAGCGAGGTACCATTTTGAGGGATAGTTCAAATTATCAGGGTGATCCATGAAAAGCAGGCTGCCGCCGTTGGGAGACCTGAACAGCATCCAGCAAGCTGCCTCACGAGCCGCATCCACTTTGCCATTCCTGTTTAAAAAGGAGCCACCCTTCATGTCCTTGTTCATTCGAACTGACCAGCCTGTATAACCGCCCCAGTTTTTACCGTTCGGTTCATGGGGAAGGGGCGTCCGGTCGAGCACAACATCATTTTCCAATGTCTGGAAACGCGAAGACCAATCGATGAAATACGCGCCCGATTCATCCGGGGGAGCAATCACGACTGATCGGCTTTCCTGCATCACCGACTTTTCAGTTCCGGCAGGAGCGTATTCAATGTTCAACTCGATTCTTGTCGCCTTGTTTTCTTCGACTCCACGTTTAATTCCCACGATGCGCGTTTCGCCCGTGGATTTTCCGGTCGTTCGATCTTCCTCCCAATAGTTCACGCCATTGATGAACTTCCAGGAAAACCAGACGCCGCGGTGCCAAGGATGATCTTCCGGTCGCAGATCGGTGAAGCGGGTTCCTGCCGTACTTTCCAATGGGTGGAAATACGGTTTCCCCTCGGCCGGATCATGATGATAGGTCCAGAGAACCTTCCCGTCCATTTCTGCTGAAATGGAATTCGACTGTTCCTTCATCTGCATCCCTGCAAATGCAGGGGAACAGATCAGGATGAATAAAGGCAGGAACTTTTTCATTAGGCCATCAGCTTGTCATAAGGGGCGCGTAACGAACGGTGCATCATTTTCTTCGCGTCCTCGCTCCCAATGATGGTTTCCTTCTTCGGATCCCAGCGCAGCGTTTCGCCGGTGCGGACACCGATGTCACCCATGTGACAGATAATATCGGATTTAATCGCCGAATCCAATGTGGCAACCGGCTGCTCACGCGTCAGTACACAATCGACAAAGTTGGCCAGATGGCCGCCGGTACTGGGTTTCAAACGGATCGGTCCCGGATCCTTCGCCTTGTGGCGAAGGTCTTCAGACGAACAGACCATGCCGGCCCGGGAAACGGCCACCCAGCCCTTGTCACCGATAAACTGCGTGCAGTTGCCGAACTTTTTCA
>JAUVCG010000071.1 GCA_030595785.1 Kiritimatiellales bacterium
TTTGGACGCACCGGCAAGCGCTTTGCCTTCAACCATGCGGGTATCGATCCCGATATGGTCACGGTTGGCAAGGCACTGACGGCGGGCTATATGCCCATGAGTGCCTGCATCGTGAAAGATAAAATCTATGATACCTTCACAGACAAAGGATCAACCGATTGCACCTTCTACCATGGCAATACCTACGCCGGCCATCCGATCGGCTGCGCCGCCGCGCTGGCCGCACTCGATATCTACGAGGCCGAGGATACGGTCGAGCGCGCGGCCGAAATGGCTGATAGGATGAAGCAGTGGATGCTGCCGATGGCGGAGCTGGAGTGCGTAAAGGAACTGCGTTTCCTCGGCATGATCGGTGTGGTGGAGCTCAAGCCGGAAACCAAACCGCTTGTTGCGCAGATCAAGCAAGCGCTTTTCGAACAGGGCTACCTGTTCCGCCCGCTCGGAACGGTATTCTACCTCATGCCGCCGTTGGTCATCACCGACGACGAACTGCGCGCCGCCATCTACGCCCTCCAGCAAACCCTTGAGGAGTTTTGCTGATGCGGCCCCCCCTGTCAGAGCCGGCAAGATGCCGGCGATACGTACCGCAGGCATCCTGCCTGCTTCTGCTGCTGACAAGCCTCGCCGCATTTGGCGAAGCCGGTTTTGCCAACACCAACAGACCCGTTTCGTTGCTCGTCAACTCGCAGGGATGGGCGCAACACGACCTTTCGATTCGGGGCAGCGGCTACACCGGCGCGGGCATTTCAATCAATGGACTAAACCTGAAAGTCCCCTACTCGGCACACTTTAATTCGGAACTTCCCCTCTTTGGAAATCTGCTCTCCGGCTCCGAGGCACAATATGGGCTGGGCAATGTTTCGGGGCATTTGGTCGGCACCGCTGCCTATGAAACCGTACCGCAGGCGGATCGCCTGCAAGCCGGAGCAGGCATCGGCACAAGGGAGCACTACACCGCGAAGGTATCGGCATTTTCATCGGGCGTGGGCGGTTTCCTGGACTGGGAGAAAGCGAAGCGAATTGATTACGACACCAACGACTATGACCGCTATGCCGGCGGCGCGCAGCTCCAGCATTTCGTGAACGACTGGCAGCTTGATCTAATTGGCGCAGGCCAGAAAAAGGAATTCGGGGCGCAGGGCTACTACGGAATTCCCGCCACCCAATATGCCGAGCAGACCACCGAAGATGCTCTACTCTTTCTTGGCGCAATGCGCGGCGATCTGGATGATGCCTATTTCCGTACGAGCGGCGCATGGCGGCAATTCGATGATAAATATCTCACAACCGGCTTCGCCAGTGATGTGCGCTCGCGCTTCGGCGTAGTTGCCCTTGAGGGCCGCACAATGGAGATCCAGCATATTGCCCTCAACCTGCGCGGCGACCTTGAAAATGAACAGGTCGATGGAACCAGCAACGGCGACCGCACACGCGGGTCATTCCTGATTTTACCGGAGGCACGATTCGAACGGTTCACGGCAAAGGCCGGGCTGAATTCTGTTTTCCAAACCTCGGAAGCCGCCGAGTTTCTTCCTATAGCGGGAGTCGACTGGTTTGCAACCGACAACAGCTCCGTCTATGTATCGTACTCGGAAACCATTCAGCAGCCCGATTTCCAGACCTTGGAAAGCAATGCCCTGCTCCAGCAGCAAAAGTCGCAAAACACAGAGTTCGGTTTCCGGCAGTTTTCATCGGCCAGTCTCGACTGGCGGGCGGCGGCGTTCCATCGGCGGCTGGAAAACGCCTCGGACTGGATGGCCGGTACAGCAACCGATCTCGGAACGCTGAATGTGGCGGGGCTGGAGTCGGAGATCCGCTTTTATCCGTCGGACGGCCTAGAACTACGAGCCTTCTACCAGTGGATCCACAAAGACAATAACCGGACGGACGGCTTCTACGAGTTGGACTATCCGGAGCACATGCTCAACTTTTCCGGGCATTGGAGGTTTGCGCCCGAATTCCTGCTGTTTGCCGCACAGACCTTGCGTGTCCAGACCGATAACGATGCCCGCACGAGCGGCGATTTTGGTGCTGAAGCCTCCCTGGGCTTGCATTGGTTCCCGCGCTTCGCCCATAGTGTCCGGCTTTCGCTTCTGGTGGATAATCTGTGGGGCACCGACTTCCAGGCCATTCCCGGCCTGAAGCCGCCCGAACGCACCATATCCACTGGTATCACTGTGACGTGGTAAATATTAACAACCACGGAATACACGGAAAAAAGAGTCTGAATGGCTTCTGTGTATTCCGTGGTTCCAAATAATGGAGTTTTGAGATGGGATTTGAAAAGGGATCGTTGAGTTTCCGTATGTTCTTTGCGCAGCGGGATTTTGTGGAAGGGGATATCGAAAAGTTTGCGGCGGCGGCGCTTCCGCCACTCAACACGCTGGCCGAGGAGGAGATCCACGGATGGGTGGCCGGACGCCACATGCTCGACCGCAACATTACCGACGAGACCGCCTACCTCGGCGGTTATCTGCGCCTCACGCTGACGCAGGCGAAAAAAACCGTTCCCACCTCGCTGCTCCAAGCCGAGTGCGCCGTGGAAGAGATGGCCACGATGGAGGCGGAGGACAAGCAATACCTCAACCAGCAGGCCCGCTCCGAAATTAAAAAAGGTGTAAAGGAGCGCCTGTTGCCTGATATGCCACCACAGCTCAAGGGGATCGACTTTGTCTTTGACGAGCGGTCGCACATGATCTACTGCACCGCCACCTCCGAAAAGCAGCTCGATGCCTTTGTGCTGAGTTTGATGCAAACGACCGGCGTGATCGCCGACGTGGCCGACCCCGAAAATATTTCCGCCAAGACCGAGGGCATTGACGTTGCCAACTGGGCGCCCGCCAGCTTTTCCGACGAGCTTGAAGATGGCATGGTCGACGGCACCGCCGGGCGCGAGTTTTTGATGTGGCTGTGGTATTGCTCCGAAAAACGCGGCGGACTGGCCAATATCCCGGACGTCGGGGAGATCGCCTACATGGTCGAAGGGCCGCTCACCTTCGTGATGGAAGGCAAGGGCGCGCATGAGATCACCCTGCGCAAGGGCGAGCCAATGCTCAGCCCCGAAACCAAAACCGCCCTGCTCAGCGGCAAGAAGCTTAAAAAGGCAAAGCTTCAATTTGTACGCGGCGAGGAGGCATGGGCGTTCACGTTCGATGCCGACGAATTTATTTTCCGCAGCCTCAAGCTGCCGCAGACCGAAGCGTTTGACCGCGTTGGAAAATTCCAGGAACGCATGGTGCTGCTCGAAATCTTCCGCCAGTCCTTCTTCCACCTCTTCCGCGAATTCGTGAAGGAACGGAATGCTGCAAATGATTGGAAGGAAACCAAGATGGCCATGCGCAAGTGGGTCGCCGAGCGGCCGACGACTGCGTAGGAATAAGTGTGTAGTTCCGCCTTCAGGCGGAAGATCACGAAAAAGATGACCGCCTGAAGGCGGAACTACGAACTTTTCAGTTCCTTCTTGAGGAGGCGGACGAACTTTTCCGAGGGTTTGTTTTCGGCGCCCATCATGCAAGCCTGAATCCAGTTGCGTTCCAGCAGATAGTTGCTGCGATAGCTGATGAGCACACCGTGGTCCTTGAGCGTGTCGCCAATGCTTTCCGACGAGTGGATTTCCGGCAGCGCAATGGTGACGACCGCAGGCATGGCGCAAGAGTCGGGTGCAAGAATCGGAGCATCGATCGCGGCGAGCTTGCGACGAATCGTAGTAGACCAACCGAGCACATCCTCGAAGCGCTTTTCCCAATCGTGTGTCTTGAGTGCGGCAAGCAGCGCATAGACGAGATTGGACTGGATCGTGTATGGAATGCCGTTGCTGGCCTGATAGATACCAAGGTCGAGCACACAGGGCAGAAAGTCGGGCGCGGGCTGCAGGGCATGGTTGTGGAAGACCATCGAGAGGCCGGAGATGGAGGCCAATCCTTTCCCGCTGGTGCCGGAGGCGAGATAGATCCCGGATAGGTCGACCGGCACAGTACCCATGGAGCTGATGCAGTCCATGCAGAGCTTGATGCCGTGCTTGGCGCAGATTTCCGCATACATTTCCAGATCGTTCAAAACCCCGGTGGAGGTTTCGCAGTGCGTGCCCCAGATCCACTCCACTCCGGGATTTTCGCTCAACGCACGTTCGATATCCGTTTTATTGAAGGCCTGCCCTTCGGGGATTTCCACCGTTTGGAAAATGAGCTTGGCTCCATTGGCATTCTTAACGAGGCGGCGACCAAACTCGCCACTCACAAGAATTAATCCGGGTTTACATAGCATCGACAGCTGCGCGGCGATGGCATCGTTGGCCAGCGTTCCGGGTCCCATCATGATTTGGACATGGTCTGCGTTGAGGAGTCCGCAGAGAAGTTCCCGGGCTTTTTGAAAGTCCTTTACAAAGGCGTCACCGCGGTGAGAGCAGGGTTTGTCGCTATAGACCTCCTGTACCTGTTTGGAAAAGTCGACCGGACCGGGCAGAAAGTTGAAAAGCATAGTATCGTCGTTAGCCAGTTCGGGGGTGTCCTTAGCAAAGGAACGTGAACGGGTCTTGAGGTCTGCATAGGCCTCGAGCGTGAGGTACATTGGCTGGTACTGCGCATCCTCGCTGCCGACCAGCGGGCCGAAGGGCACGAAGCCGAGGTATTTGTACAACTTAGCCTGCCGGATGGTGCCGGAGATGACCGCAAGGTCGTGCCCGCAGTCGATGGCGTGCTGGACGAGGGTGGCGATGAGGCCCTGCGAGATGCGGGTGTAGCGATATTTTTCCTCGACGGCGAGCAGACGGATTTCGCAGAGCGAGCGGCCCGCAGGCAGATAGGAATCCAGGTTTTCAAGTTTTTGGTCCAGGGAAAAGGGTCGCTTGTCGCGAAAGGCAATCATACCCGCCAGTTCGCGGCTCTCTTCATTGACGCAGATGATATAGGTATTTTCCTCATGAAATTTATCGGCCAGTTTTTTTTCGCGATTTGGATCGTGCTGGGGGATCTCCTCGACAAAAGTTTTATAGTTCAGCGCGTGGACGGCATCGGCCTCCCACGGCTGCTCGGCGACTTTAAATATGAATTCATCCAACAAACTCATCTATGCCTCCCTTTGGGGTAGTACTTCGCTGAACGCCTTGCGGATACGCTCGCGGTGGGCAAAAAGAATGATGACTGCTGACCCCGCCAGTGCAGCAACCGTATGACCCGGCATTTCCAAGACATGCGCAACAAACGGCAGCAACAGGAAGGCGGCCAGGCCGCTGAGAATGAAACCGCGCCGAAAAACCATCAGCACAATCGTAAGTCCCAGCAGTAGCAATACAAGGTACGGATCGTAGGCGAGATAGGCCCCGGTGGCCGTTGCAATGCCGCGCCCTCCACGGAACTGGAGCGGAAGCGGCCAGATGTGACCCGCGATGACGGCAACCAGAACCAGCGAGACTGCGGGGTCGGCAATTTCGAACTTCCGGGCCAGCGCAACCGCCAGCAGACCTTTGAGCCCGTCACCAAGCAAGGTGATGATAAAGCCGGGCTTTCCTAGAATTCGGCCGGCATTGCGAGCGCCAACACCCCCGCTGCCGCACTCCCGAATATCCAGCTTCGCCTTGATTCGCACGAGATAGTAGCCCGTACAGATGCCGCCCAGTAAGTAGGCGATCAATATACAGATTATCTCTTTGCCTGTCATGCAACACTCTCCTGTATAGGCACAGTGTCAGCAGTTTAACAGGGATTGAATTGTTTTCAACCACAATTGCTATCTCATGCTCTTTCCGTGTCGCGGGCGGTCTTCGGAAAAAGCGATTCACTTCAGGTCACAGCGTCCGATGAGTATGATGTTATTGGGAGTACCTTTCTGACGTCACGGATGACGCACCGTTTACTGTTAGCATGCATGGCAGCGACACACGCTAAATCTTTCTTATCATGACCCTGCTTCACTACATATCGAGTTGCTTTCTTTGGTCAAGATGACTATCTTGTGTGGGTACACAAGTGTATTTTGTTTTCAACGACTTCGCGGGTGGTGATACTAGAACATTATACCTGTACTGCCGATTCGGTGCGGCAGCCAGGCTGTAGAAGATTGGTCTTGCGCCTAATGCGCCAGAAAGAAAAAGGGAATTCTGCCGGTATTATGAGCAGCAACAAAGTCCAACCACATCCAATGAGGAGTTTTCGTGATGCCTTTGCTTCCATTGGAGAGAAGCATATCAAGCATCGGGGCTCGCGTTTGATGTTTCTTGCCTTTACCAGCCTATGGCGCTGGGTATTCCGCATAGACACCAAAGAACAGTTTGTTTTCCGGGAATTTGCAAATGGGAGGGATGGCTTCCGCCCGAAGTATTGGAGATTTAAGTCGTTTTTCTACCCAGATTATTTGGCTACGTTTGTTCTGAAGCCCACTCAGGAACACGATCCGGCACGTATGGCTGCTCAGATAATGCAAGGGGCTCTTAAGTTTAGAAATACAGCAATCGAAAATCGACTGGAGCCTGAATTCGAGAAGGGAAAGCCACTGGACATGGCGATATATCAGAAGCTGTTTTCTCGCGTGGCTGTCTCAAAATATGTTCATCGTAGATTTGTTCAGGAAGACGTAGATTTTGAACCCACAGACTATGTTCTAGTATGTGTACGCGGGTTTCTTTACCGACTTACGTGTCTGGACGAAGAAAAAGAACGAACCTTCGCAGACCTTCACCTTCGCATTGAGGCCATTCTGGACCACGCCAAAACAAGAGCTGAACGTGACGCCAATACATCCGGGATATTCGGCATGCTTACTGTGTTCGTAAACCGTAAGCATGGCAATCTGTTCAAAGAGTTTGCTAAAAGCAACGCAGAGGCCCTCGCTATCATTGATTCAGCCCTATTTACGCTTGCGATCGATATTGAGTCTAAGCCGGAAACTGCCGATGAAGTCTTGCGCTCAATAAATGTCGACAACTATCTCAATCGGGACAACCGAAGGAGTATGCACCTTGTCGTCACAGGAAATGGTCGCGCTGGCGTGGTAGTGAATCCGCATACAGGAGTGGGCGGCGTAGTGAGCGCCACATTCACGGATTATCTCTACAACCACTCGCAGTTTCTCCAGAAGGAGAGTAGCACTGAGATTGCCGGATCCGGCAAATCTCCAGAACCGGCCGAGTACCTAGCTCTTTCCGTCTCTAAAGAATGGAAGGAATCTCTTTTTCAATCAAAAGCTATCGCTGACAGTCGAATCTACCCGCCCAATGAACAAAGTGTATTTACCGTATCCGGAGTGGGGCATCAGGATTTTCGGGCGAGAAAAATAAGTTCTGATGCGGCATTTCACTGCGCACTGAACCTGGCATACCTGCGTACTTTTGAGAAAATTCCGACAACAGGAAACTTTATCAGCCTACGTAATTTCAGGCACG
The DNA here is from genome assembly GCA_030595785.1 of Kiritimatiellales bacterium. Classification (GTDB taxonomy): domain Bacteria; phylum Verrucomicrobiota; class Kiritimatiellia; order Kiritimatiellales; family Pontiellaceae; genus Pontiella. The sequence continues at coordinate 7,376 of JAUVCG010000071.1, forward strand.
GCGATATCTGGCGCTATGTCAGCAACACCGATGCAATGAATGCCTTCTTGCAAAATCCCGGTAGCAGAACCATGCGCACGGCTATAGATGCCCATCGAAGCCTGGTGAAAGAACAGAAAAAGGCAGAAGACGAATTTTATCATGTCGGGATGATGATGCTGAAGCTTGTTAGTGAGTTTCAGTTGCCATTCGTCTCGGCGCCTATACTTATTATAATTATGTGCCTCTTTATTCGCGATTTCGCACATCGTTTTCTGGCACTGGATGTGTGGGCATCCCAGATCCCTACGAAGCCGGGGATGGAGATGGCAGGGCGAGGATCGGTCTTTCTTTCTTTTCTACAACGCAATTCGATAGCCGGCCACTACATGATCTATGATGATCATATAGACATCTGTTTTCTTCGTGGCTTGAAGCGAAAAGAAGATGTAACCATCGGTGCCGCATTCACGAAAGAACTGGAACGTTGCCTACACGAAGTCAAAATAATGGCTCATGCTGAAAGTTCCAGTATTCCTGCCGCTCCAGCTTGAGGGTCAAGTTAAGCATCTGGGAAACGTCATATAAGGTTGTAGCGCCCGGGCGCAATGATGTTGTTGGGATCGAGCGTCTGCTTGAGGTCGCGGACGGTGCGCCAGAAGGGATCGTCTTCGCACACGACATGGTGCATGGAATTGATGCCGACACGGTACGGCGGATAGCCCTGTTCCATGTAGCGCGCCTCCATTTCCTGAATGCAGGCATGCGCGGCCCTGGTCTGTTCTTCGTTGCGCCGATCGAACGCCAGGCCGACGACCCCTTCCATCGCCTTGGTTGTCATAAGGTTGACGGTTATAGCCGCTTCGAACCCATGACGGGCAAAGGTATCGCGCGTATCACGAGCGACCGCGAGCACGGTTTCCCCGAACGCCGGAATGATGGGCAGACAGAAGAGCACACCGCTGTTGGAATGGTCGGGGTCGGGCTCTCCCATGTTCTGAAAATCCCCGGCGGCCCAATAAACCGACTTGAGCGATTCATCCGTCGCTTCACCGCGCGTAAAACCGTAAACGGGCTCGACCGCCGAGAGGAGCATCAGCTGTTTGCGCACTGCGGGGATAAAGGCCAGTTTTTCGGCAACAGCCTTTGCCCTCGCGACGAGGGCATCGTTGAGGAACAGGGTTTTGGCGAAACCGGAGACGGCGGTGCGGATCTCTTTTTTGGCCAGCTTGAGTTGCGCCTTGGTGCCGAGTACGCCAATGGCCGCGCTCCATGGGCCGAAACCGCCGTCTTCGAGCATCTTGATGGCCTTGGTGCGTGTAGCCTCGCCTTCGGACTCGCCCGCTCCGATCAGTTGCTCATACAGCAGCGGTGCGAGGGTGGTGTAGGAGCGTTCGCGGTTGCCGACGTGCGCGACCGTCAGGAATACCCCGCGTGAACGCAGCAGGACAAGTGCATCAATGAGCTGCGGTAGCTTTTCCTCAGAGTCGATCTTGATGATGGCGGCCATATGCTCATCGGGCTTTGGCATGAGATCGATACAGGCGGAGGTAACGATGCCGAAGTTGGCCTGCGGAAAAAGCCCATCGAGAGAGGGGCCGATGCCGTGGGGGTAGAGGTTCTTCGTCTTGGCATTGGCGTAGTGGCCAAAACCGGTCTGGATAGTTTCACCATTGCCGAGCACAACCTGCATGTTGGAGATACCGTGGGCCCGGGAGTCGAAATAGCCGACACCACGATCCATCGCATTGCCGATGAGGCTGGTGTCGGAAGAGGAACCGGTGACGTTGAGCATGAGCGGCAGGTTGTTTGCCTTGATGTGATCGAGCAGCTGCCGCTGGGTGACCCCGGGCTCGACGACGGCATAGTGGTATTGCGCGTTCACCTCAACAATGCGGTTCATTCGCTTAAGATCGACGATGGCTGCACCGTCGGTGACGGGCAACCGGGATCCCATCCCCCACTGTTTGCCGCCACTGACGGGATAGATCGGCACCTTGTGCGTATTGGCCGTAGCCACAATCTTTTGAACGTCTTCGAGCGACCCGGGCATGAGCACCGCGATAACCTGCCGTTGCGACGCGCAGGCGCTTTCGGTGTAGGTTGTCAGGAATTCGGGATCCGCGGCGACCGCATTTTCGCCGATCTCCTGCCGCCAGGCCTCAATGGCGGAAGTTACGGAAGGAGGGGGAGATTTCATTACGTGCCTATCAGGATTGGACCGCTGCATCAGGGCGGGCATAGTGGCCGAGGGCGGTGTGTGCCTGGGGAACACGCACGGTGGCGGTTGCGCCTTCACCTATTCGGCTCTCGAATTGCAACGTTCCGCGATGCTCCTCAAGTACCTTCTTGGTGATGAACAACCCAAGGCCCACCCCTTTTTCCATCGTTGCCGCATTGTCGAACGGCTCGAAGATCCAGCGAAGCGTCTTCATATCGACGCCGCATCCATTGTCCTTGATTTGGATCTCCATATCGGTGTTGTCCATGGAGCATACCACGGTTATCGCAGGCTCGGTCTGATGCTCGACGGCGGCAACGGCATTGTCGATCAGGTTTTGCAAAGCGCGTCTTACCTGCAGGCGTTCACCCAGCATTTCGTACTGCCCCTCGGCCCCTTCCGCCTGCACGGTAAATGAAATCTCCGAGTGAGCGGCGGCATCGCGGAAGCACTCGTTAAGCAGTTTCGGAAGATTCAGCCGCTGCATCTGGGAAAAATCCATGCGTCCAAGTGCGCGCCAGGATTCGACCAGGCTGGTGCAGCGCTCGACGTTCGATTCAATCTGATCGAGATATTCGTCCATGCCCGGTGAGCTTACCTCCTGCTTTTCCTTCAGTTCGTAGACGAGCAGGTCGAGGTAACCACGAATGATGGTGAGCGGATTGCGCAGGTCATGCACCAATTCGGAAGAAGCCGCGCCAAGGGAGGTCATTTTGCTGGTCTTGCCCACCTCACGGCCAAGCGACTGCGCCATCTTCTGCATCTCTTCCTGAGCTTTGCCCTTGCGCTTGTTCAGCTTGGAACGGTCAACATACTTCTTGATCGTCTCCCGAATTTCGGTGACGTCGAAAGGCTTCTGGAGATAGTCCGTTGCGCCGAAACGAATGGCTTTTTGAGCGGTTTCGAGGTCCCCATAGCCGGTGAGCATAATGATGGACACGTTGGAATCGATCTCACGGATTTCCTTCAAGCCGTCGATCCCGTTTTTCTCCGGCATGCGGATATCCATGATCACCAGATCCGGTTTCTTTTCCCGGAGCAGCGCGATACCACCATCGACCCGATCGGCAAGAAATACCTCGTAATCGTATTTAAGGACCTGCCGCAGGCTTTCGCGCGGCCCTTCCTCATCGTCAATGACCAGAATCTTACCCTGCAGTTCTTTGCTTTCCCCCATTCCTACCTCCGTTTAGAACGAGTAGGAGTATGTCAGACCCACGAGGTCGGAATCAATGTCATAATTACCCGGGTAGACCGGATTTTCTGCAGCAGTCGGCGCCCGATCATCATAGATACTGTAG
>JAUVCG010000068.1 GCA_030595785.1 Kiritimatiellales bacterium
AACCGCGGAGGTCGTTTTTTGGCTGCGGTCCTCTGGCTCCCGAAGGTCTCAGATTAAGTTGCTCGCGATACTCCGCCCCGCGCGATGCGGATTGCCCAACGGCCGCCTGTATTCCATTCAGCACCGTCTGGAAGGTGTTCATGGTCGTGAAGTAGGTTTTTTCCGTTGCGTCCAATGATTGCGAGGGATCCTTGATGCCGTCGATGATCGCCAGCATTTCGCTGCGGGCCAATTGATCCAGTTCATCCGCAAATTCTTCCGTGACGACAGTGGAGGTTCCGTTGGTCAGGTCCCAGTACTCTTTAAGCGGCATTGCGCTGAACTGGAAGTTTACAACGGTTTTCCCGTCGACGGTATCGAAGAACAGGTCGACAAATCGAGTGCGGTCGGATGTCGTGGTTTCCACGGTTACGTTATCCTTTAGATCATCAGCTGTGGCGGCGGAGTTCGTGGACGACCCGGCAAACAGCTGGTTGGTGTTCGCAGAAATCAGCGCATAGTCATTGGTTTCAGTGCTGCTCATGCCGGCGTCAGCCGCATCGACAACCAGTACGGAGTTGGTGTCGAACCAGGCGGTCTGTGTGGAAATAAAACCATTCGTACTGTCCGTGATGGTGAGCAGGTTGGAGGAAAAGGAGTCGGCATAGAATGTATTGGCCATAATCGAGGCGACCCCGATGTCCATCGTGGCGTTGGAGGCTATATTCAAATTATTAAAGTTGGCCGCACTATCCTGGCCATTCAGGAAGAAACTTCCTCCGTTCATCAGGGTAAATGTATTGCTGGGAAACGACATGGTTCCGCTTAGGATCACAATGTCAGTCAGTGCGCTGTCGGCCTGATTGTCGACGATGACCGTACCGCCGTTTTGAACAATGCTGTTCTGGACGACCAGGTTGGTTCCGGCCAGGAAATGCTGAACAGCACCATTGGTGCTATAAAAGGCCAGCGAGCTAAAGTTGCCGCCATGCAGCGTAACGTGGTTGGTTGTTGCGCCGGTGAGTTCGCTGAAGAGGCCATCGCCCGCCACAAGGTTGGTTTCGCCGATATTTCCAGCAAAAGTTCCATCATATACTGTGGCGTCACTGTCCTGCAGCCAGAAGGCTGTGGTTCCGACGCCACCGGTGAAGCTGCCGGAGTGGATGGTGACCGTGGAATGGTCAGCGGCAATGAGCCCAATGCCATAGTCCCCGCCCCGGAAGATTACGTTGCTGGCGGTCAATTCGGATCTTTCCACGACAAAGCCAGCCATGCCACTGCTGCCCACGAACTCCGTTCCGGAAATAGAGACGGTGCTGTCTGTTATTCCCCCGCCGACTGCTCCCTGCCCGTCAGAGTTTGTGCCGATGAATTGTCCGCCATTAATGACGAGGTTTGTGGAATTGATTGCAGTGAATACGGCACCCTGTGCACCAGTGACGGTTGCCCCCGCAGCATCAATCTTGAACCCCTCGACCTGGTTGGTGATAACGACAAATCCGGAAATGTCGTGGCTCAGAGTCAGATTGGTAGTGGATTCGTATCCGACAATCAGCGATCCGTCGGCGCTTGCAATCGAGTCAATACTCCCGGCGGTTGCGAGGGCGGAATAGTTGGTTCCGTAGGCGGTGCCGGACACCCAGTTTGAGGCGGCTTGCGCTACGATGGCGGAGCATAAAAAAAAAGCCATCACCGCGCGGTACCGCACCTTGTTTCCGCATTTCGTCAATTGCCGTATTTGATGCGTCATCGCTAAATAACTCCCGGGTGTGGCGGTTTATTGCAGGGGTTTCTACTTGGCTATTTTCTTTGGCACAAGGATGGCGGCAACGAAGCGGCCTTGCAGGCGCGGAGCCTGATCAACGGTCGTAATATCCGCGGTGTCCTTGATGACGCGCTGCAGCACTTCGAGGCCGAGTTCGCGGTGGGCGTTTTCCCGGCCGCGGAACATGAGCGAAATCTTGACGCGGTCGCCGTGCTCGATAAATTTCCGGAGGTTGCGCATCTTGGTATCGTAGTCGTGGTCGCCGACGTTGACGCGGAACTTGACTTCTTTGAGCTTGGTCTGCACCTGGTGCTTCTTCTGCTCTTTCTTCTTCTTTTCCTGGTCGTACTTGTATTTGCCGTAGTCCATTATTTTACATAATGGCGGCTTGGCGGTGGGGGAAACCTCCACCAGATCCAGCCCGTAGTCATTGGAGCGTCGAAGTGCATCGCCCGTTTTCATAATGCCGAGCTGATCGCCATTGGGATCGACTACTCGGATTTCCGGCACCCGGATACGGTGGTTGATTCGTGTCTGCGGCTCGCGTTGCGGCCTTCCCCTGTAATTTTGTCTGCTAATCTGAGACCTCCATGTCTACTGTTTTCTTTTCCAGCTCTTCTTCTTTGAGGTGGGCGATAAATTCTTCCAGGCTGCATTCGCCCTGCATGCCGGCAAGGCGGTGACGCACGGCAACCTGATTGTTTTCCTGTTCCTTGCCGCCGATAATAAGCATATACGGCACTTTGTCCAGTTGGGCGTTCTTTACTTTTCCGTTTAATTTGCCCTGCTTTTTGTCGACCGTGGCGCGGATCTCGGCATTCCGGAGTTGGGTAAGAATCTCATCGGCATAGTCGAGTTGGTCGTCAGAAAGCGGAAGCAAGCGGACCTGTTCCGGCGCAAGCCAGACGGGGAAACCGCCGGCATAGTGCTCGGTCAGGATACCGAAGAAGCGTTCGAGACTGCCGAAGAGCGCGCGGTGCACCATATAAGGACGGTGCGCTTCACCATCGTTACCGATATATTTAAGATCAAAGCGTTCCGGCAGGTTGAAGTCGAACTGGATGGTACTCGTCTGCCACTCGCGACCGATGGCGTCCTTGACCTTAAGGTCGATCTTAGGGCCATAGAACGCGCCGCCGCCTTCGTCGGTTTCGTAGGGCAGTCCCTCGGCCTTAATCGCGGCTTCGAGCGACTTGGTGGCCTGATCCCATCTGGCCTCCTCGCCAACCGCTTTTTCCGGACGGGTGGAGAGATAGGCCTTCACTTCGGTAAAGCCGAAGGTTTTCCAGATAAAGTTGCAGAAGCGGATCACTTCCTTCACCTCGTCCTCGATCTGGTCGACGGTACAGAAGATATGTGCGTCGTCCTGTGTGAAGCCGCGGACGCGGAAGAGGCCATGCAGGGTGCCGGCTTTTTCGTAGCGGTAGACCGTTCCGAGCTCCGCCCAGCGCAGGGGCAGTTCGCGGTAGGAGCGCAGGCCGGACTTGTAGATTTCGACATGGAAGGGGCAGTTCATCGGCTTGATGTAGTATTCCTGGCCGTCGACATCCATGGGGGCATACATGCCTTCCTTGTAGAAGTCGAGGTGGCCGGAGGTCTCCCACAGGTTGGCTTTCCCGACATGCGGGGTGTAGACGATGTCGTAGCCGTTCTTGAAGTGTTCCTTCTTCCAGAAATCCTCAATGATCGAGCGGATGCGCGCGCCCTTCGGGTGCCAGTGAACCAGACCGGGCCCGACGTTTTCCGAGATCGAGAACAGGTCGAGTTCTTTGGCAAGGCGGCGGTGGTCGCGCTTCTTGGCTTCTTCGATCTGTTTGAGGTAGAGGCGCAGCTGCTTCGGGTTGGTGAAGGCCGTGCCGTAGAGGCGCTGCAGCATCGGATTGGTTTCGTGGCCTCGATAGTAGGAGCCCGCCACGTTCATGATTTTAAACGCGCGCAGCTTGCCCGTGCTCTCAATGTGGGGACCGCGGCACAGGTCTTTGAAATCACCGCAGGAATAGAAGGTGATCGGCTCGCCCGCCGGCACGTCGGCCAGGCGCTCGAGCTTGTATTTCTGGCCCTTCAGCAGCTCCTTCGCTTCATCGCGGGAAACCGTGATGCAATCAAACGGCTGGTCTTCGTCGACGATCTTCTGCATTTCGGCTTCGATGCGTTCAAAGTCTTCCGGTGTAATACGGGCCTCGAGGTCGAAGTCGTAATAAAAGCCGTCGTCGGTCGAGGGACCGATGTCAAGCTGTACATGGTCAAACAGACGGCATACAGCCGCCGCCATCACATGTGCCGTGCTGTGGCGTAGCATTTCCAGATCAGTCGATGGTTCAGTTTTCATTTAGCCCCAGGAATCTCCTGTAAAAGAGCGCGAATATAGGGGGATATGCAAGCCGTGTCAATTGAGGGAAGGGCAAACCTTGATCTTCTATTTATCCGGATCTTTAGCCTCTATCGTCGAGCCGCGCCGGATGCTTTGGTCACCGAACTTTTGCTTAATGCCATCGGCGGCGCGGCTGAGACGATTGCGCTTTTTGTGCAGCGTGGTATCGGGGGCATCGAACAGATCGAGTTGCGCGGTTTGCGGTGCGTCGGTTTCCGTCAAGCCGCTGACGCCGAAGCCGATAAGGCGGACGGGGCGGTGGCGCAGGTGCTCGTTAAGCAGGGCCATGCCGGTTTCGCGCAGGGTAATATCGTCCTGACAGGGGATGGGGAGCTTGGTCTGGCGGGTGATGGTGGAAAAGTCGCTCCAGCGAAGCTTGAGATGCACCGTGGTGGCGAAGAAGCCCGCCTTGCGGACGCGCCTGCCGACCTTATCGATCAACCGCTTGTAGGTGGCTTCGACCATTTCGCGGTTGGCGGTGTCCTCCTTGAAGGTCGTTTCGTTCGAGATGCTCTTGTCCTGTGTTTCCACGACGATGTCGCGCTCATCGATGCCGAGCGCACGGCGGCTGAACACGGCAGCCGCATGCTGACCAACCGCTCTTTCCAGGGCTTTAGGAGCACATTGCTGCAACTGCCCAATGGTTGAAAGCCCGAGGGAAAGCAGCTTTTTCTGCGTCACTTTTCCGACGCCCCACATACGGCCGATGGGCAGGGGTGCAAGAAATTGCTCGATAGCATCCTGGTCGAACGGGACAAGAGTGATGCCGTCGGGCTTGTTCATGTCGGACGCGAGTTTGGCGAGGAATAGGTTGGGCGCAATACCCACGGAGGCGGTCAGGCCGGTTTGTCCCAGGACATCGTGTCGGATCATTTCGGCAATGGTCTTTCCGTCCCCGAAGAGCCGTTGCGCACCGGTGACATCGAGAAAGGCCTCGTCGATGGAGAGGGGTTGCACGAGCGGGGTGTAGGACTCGAAGATAGACATGATCTGGTTTGACACCTCTTTGTAGCGCGCCATGTTTCCGTGCAGGAAGATGGCCTCGGGGCATTTTTGGGCGGCGGTGCGCGAGGGCATGGCGGAGTGGATGCCGTATTTACGGGCTTCGTACGATGCCGCCGCCACTACACCGCGTTGGTCGGGCGGTGCGCCGACCACCACCGGCTTGCCTCTTAACTCCGGGTTGTCATGCTGCTCGACGGAGGCGAAGAACGCATCCATGTCAACATGCAGGAATATTTTTTGAACCGATTTCATGCACTGCCACTATCCTTCAATCCATGCCTTCATACAAGCCTGTCGGAATATCACACCTGCGCAGGTGTGATACGGCATTAAATTGCTTCGTATGATTTACCGTTTTTCTTAACGGACGGATCAGGTTGAGGTCGGAAAGGGTGGAAACCTTGCTCCGGAGCCTGTATAAACGACGTGTAATTGAGGAGTGGTTAAAAAGGTGGATTCACTACATCCAAGTTTATGGGCGGCCTTGTTTGGCTGGATGGTGGCACAAGCCGCCAAAATGGCGTGTAGCCTTTTGGAAACCAAGCGGCTGGATTTCAGCTATATGGTCAGCACGGGAGGAATGCCCAGCGCGCACTCCGCCATGGTATGCTCGCTGGCGACCTCGCTGGGACTGTGCATGGGGTTTGATTCGGCGATATTCGCCTTAGGATGTGCCTTTGCAATGGTGGTAATGTTCGATGCTCAAAGTGTCCGCGCTGCCGCCGGAGAGCAGGCGACGCTGCTCAACCAGATTGTCGACGAGCTCCTCCACGAGCACCATTTATCGGAGAAAAAGCTCAAGGAACTGCTCGGACACACACGGTTGGAGGTTTTCATGGGCATGCTCACCGGCATCGCCACCGCCTTCGCCTCCTTCCGCTTTATCCACCCGTAGGCTGGCATATTGTCACAGTTTGATTATCAGCCTGTTCAACAGAATTTTCCAACAGAAGGTCGCAAAGCAAGCAAAGGAGAATTTCATATTACGAATTGTCCTGCTTTGCGCGCTTTGCGTTCTTCTGTTAATACCACTAGGGTTAGGGTGCTAGACAAGGAAAACCAGTGCGGCGATGTAGATCGCGAGCATGGCCGCTGCGGTTGCGGTTGTGGCCAAGCGGTTTCGGGTTCGTAGCAACAGGCTGGCGAGCAGGGTCAGCAGAAGGATCTGGCCGACACTGCTCCAATGCATGGGAGAGGCGCGGTGGAGAAGGCTGCCGCCGCGCATGGCAATGTCGGCTGCGAAGATGATCAGCAGGTTGAACATGTTGCTGCCAAGCACATTCCCGACGGCCATATCAAGAAAGCCCATGCGGACGCTTGAGATGGAGATCACGAGTTCGGGCAGACTGGTGGAAATGGCGAGGAAAATGGTGCCGATCAGGCTGGCCTCCAACCCGAAGCCTCCCTGTTCTGGCGGGAGCGCCATGCGCGATCCGAGAATCGAAAGCACAATTCCGCCTCCGATGATCAGCAGGCAGAGCCCGCCAAGCACACTGTAGAAACGAAGTGCAGACAGCCGGGTGAGAACCTGCTCGGACGGTAGGTGATCCTCTGTTTGGATATCCTTTTGCTGACGGTGTTCGCGCCGCATAAAAATGGCATAGGCGACGGGCAGCAGCAAGACGCCCCAGCTGCAGCGTAGTCCGGGAACGAGATAGTCTCCCCATCCATCCACGAGGAAGGCCACCGTAAAAACAGCCAGTAATACCAAACCGTATATCGTGGAACCGGTATGGGGGCTTTCCAGTTTGTCGGGATCAAATTTGCGAGGAAAGAGCAGTGCCGCCAGCGCAAGGATGAGCAGATTGAATATATTTGATCCCAGCATGTTGCCCGTGGCGAGGTCGGCGCCCTGCCGGGGATCCGTGCACTGAATCACCGAGGTCAACGAAACCACCAGTTCGGGGAGGCTGGTTACGGCGGCCAAAAAGACAAGACCCACCAGGCCACGGCCCAGTCCGGTCCGCTCTCCGAGCGCGTCGCCGTAGATGCTCAAGCGGACTCCGGTGAGCACCACCACGGCGGCGGTCGCCGCGAAGGTGAGCAAAAGGCCGGTTTGCGTTCCGATGAGCTGTTCGAGAAATTGCATCGTGGAGTTTTACAATAGTTCCAAGCATTGGGACACATTTTTTGCCGGGAACCTGACCGGTAAAATTACGGGATTTGCGGGTTGACTTCATGCCCGCCGCCGCTATTATCCGATCCTTCTTTTCCAGTGAATGGAACTAATTTGATTAAACGGAGTTGATTTTGTTATGCCGAATCTGAAAAGCGCCAAAAAGAGAATGCGCCAGAACGAAGTGCGCCACGACCGCAACCAGCAGGTGCGTACACGCCTGAAGAACGCGCGCCGCACCATGATGGATACGCTGGAAACCAAGGATGCCGCAGCCGGCGACGCCGCACTCCGCGATTACTCCTCGGTTCTCGATAAGGCCGTCAAGGGCGGAATTATCAAGAAGAATACCGCTATCCGCCGCAAAACCAATGCTACGAACAACCTTCGCAAGATCGCATCCTGATAAACGGATTGCGTTGAATGAAAAGCCCGCCGTCGGCGGGTTTTTTTGTGGAGATTTTCGGAGTGCGGCGGCTCGACGCCGCTTTTAAAGCGCCGTCAAGCCTGCGCACTCCAGAATTTTTTATCACCACCGTTCTATCAGATCATCGACCATGAACTTGGCGAGTTCCTGCGCCGCTTTCGGCAGTGCATTGCGCTTGGAGGTGGTGAGGTCGGACTTGAAGTAGAAACGGGTCTCTCCGTAGGTTTTGGATTCCGAAAGGATTTCACCGGTTTTTGCATCTTTCAAGAGGGCGGTTCCGGTGATGCGCATCCGGTATTGCTCCGGCGTGGTTCGCAGATCGTCGCGGAAGGCAATAGCCGTCAGTCTATAATCGGTTAGTTTCACTTCAATGATGGCATCAGCGCTGTCGGAGGAGTTCCGTAACTTGAGCCGTCCGTCAAATTGGATCCGCTGGAGAAGGGCGTGGGTCGCCTGCAGTTCGATGGCGGGTTCCGTCGTTGCGTTGATGACGGGAGCCAGATGGACGGTTTCAATGCCTTCGGGGCGGGTCCCGCCGAGCTGATAGCCCATGCACCCCGTCAGCAGGAGGGCTGTTAAAACACTAAAAAAATGGATCCTTCGCATCATATTGTCTTTCAGGTTAGAGAGGGAAAACTCTCCCAGAAAAATTGGATTTGTCAAAGCTTGATTCCAGCGGGGCGCCTGCTTAGTGTGATGAGGAATTTTCAACCCCAACCGAAGAGGCCATAATGAAGAAGGTATTGATTCCTACTAAACTGAATGCGGTAGCCCGCGAAATGCTGATGAACCACGGAAGCTACGAGGTCGTACAGGACGAGTCTTCGGATTTCGGTACTTTGGCTTCCCAGCATTCTGATACCTATGCGGTGATCGTCCGTTCCGAGAAGGTAACGCCGGAGATCATGGATGCCATGCCTTCGCTCAAGGTGGTTATCCGCGCCGGTGCCGGCTATAATACGATCGACACCAAATACGCCCGCTCCAAAGGCATCGATGTAATGAACACGCCCGGGGCCAATGCCAACGCCGTGGCCGAAGAGGTGATTGCCTTGATGCTGGCGGATGCCCGGCATGTGATCCCATCCGACGCCTCCACCCGTGCGGGTAAGTGGGAAAAGAAAAACTATATGGGCAAGGAAGTGACCGGCAAGACCGTCGGTATCGTCGGCTTCGGCGCGATCGGCCAGCTGGTGGCTAAGCGGCTGGGCGGCTTCGACGTCAAAGTGCTGGCCTATGATCCGTTCCTCTCCGCTGAGCGCGCCAAGGAACTGGGTGCGGAATCGGCTGAGCTCGGTGAAATTTTTGAAAAATGCGACTATGTCTCGCTGCACATGCCCGAAAACGATGAGACCCGGGGAATTATCAACAAATCGCTGCTCGCCCGCATGAAAAACGGGGCGACGCTGGTCAATTGTGCACGGTCCGGCATTATCAACGAAGACGATCTGCGCGAACTCAAGGCCGATAAAGGACTGCGCTTTCTGAACGACGTCTATGCCAAGGATGCCGAAGGCGACAAATCAGTGGTTGATATTGCTGATATCATGGTGCCGCATCTCGGCGCGAGCACCGTCGAAGCGAACTACAACGCCGCTTCCCGCTCCGCCTCGCAGCTGGTCGATTACGACGACAAAGGCATCGCCTCCTATGTCGTCAACCGCGATATTCCGGAAGGGCTGGATCGTGCCTACAGCGAACTGGCTTTTATGCTGGCGCACCTGTGTCGCGGCATTGCCGGCGGGCACAAGAAAATGAAGCTGATCGAGACCAGCTTCTACGGCAGCCTGAAGCCCTACGCCAACTGGTTGCTCGTTCAGATTGTTGCTGCGCTGAGTGACGAATTCGACCGTTCGCAGGGCTATGATGCTGCGCTTGAATACCTTCAGGAAATGGGCGTCGAGTATTTCAATCGCGAAACCGATACCTCGAAAGGCTACGAAAGTTCCATTACCGTTGATGTTACCACCTCTGTCGATGCAGCGCACTTCCAGCGCGTTAGCGTCCGCGGAACCGTGACCGAAGGCAACATGATGATTTCGCGCATCAACGACTTCGATAAACTCTACTTCGAGCCTGTCGGCACCGCCGCACTGTTCATCTACAAGGACCGTCCGGGTGTCATCGGCCAGATCGGTAATGCCCTGGCCGCAGCGGGTGTCAACATCGACGACATGCGCAACCCGCACGACCCGTCCGGCGAAAATTCGCTTGCGCTGATGAAGATCAGCCAGGAGATCGAGTGTGAACTCGTCGACCAGATTGCCACGCAGATCGATGCTCTCCACGCCTCCTGTGTGAACTTTTAGATTTGTCAAAAAGGACATGCTCCAATGGCCGGGAATACGAAACGTCCGAAGCTGTTGGAGCTTTTTTTCGTCTTTGCACGGGTGAGCGCAATTACGATCGGCGGCGGCTATGTCATGTTCCCGCTGCTCAAGCGTGACGTGGTTGATTCCAAGGGCTGGATATCCGCCCGGGAGCTGGTCGATTGCTACGCCCTTGGACAATCGGTTCCCGGAATTATCGCAATAAACACCGCTACGCTGATTGGTTACCGCAAACGCGGGATAGCGGGCGCGATCGTTGCGGCCGCAGGCATGGCAGCTCCGTCGCTGGCGGTGATCATACTGATTGCCGCATTCCTGACACAATATTTTGACAACGTATGGGTGCAGAAAGCCTTTGCGGGAGTTCGTGCGTCGGTGGTGGCGATGATCGGAATGGCGGTCTTACAGGTGGGCAGGAAATCCGTGAGTTCGGTGCTCAAGGGTCTTTTGGCCGTTGGAGCGTTCCTGGCGATTGTCGCCCTGAACACTTCACCTGTGTTGATGATTATAGCCGGTGGATTGCTCGGTTTCCTGCTGTTCCGCAAGGAAGCTTCATCTACACCGGAGGGCGGTGTATGACGATCCTACTGGAGTTGTTTACATCATTCTTCACGATTGGCTTTTTCGCGTATGGCGGTGGCTATGCGGTCATCTCGTTTCTTCAGCAGGAAGTGGAGCGGCGCGGCTGGATGTCGGCGGAACGATTCGTCGACTTTCTCGTCATCGCTCAAAGTACGCCCGGGCCGATCGCCATCAACATGGCCACCTTTGTCGGCTATCAAACCGGAGGTATTGCCGGAGCGCTGGTGGCGACGGTGGCCGTCGCGTTGCCGGGCATGATCCTGATAACATTGCTGGCGCTGTTCTTTTTCCACTTCTACGAAAGACCGGCTTCTCAGGCGATGTTCCACGGTCTGCGGCCGGTGGTGGTAGGTTTGATTGCTGCGGCAGCGTGGCAGATCGGCCGTGTATCGATCATTAACTGGGCGGCGGTCGGCATCGCAGGGGTCTCCTGCCTGTTAATCGCCAAATGGAACGTTCACCCGGTTGTGCTGGTGCTTGGCTCGGCTATTGCCGGGATTCTGTTCTTTTGATTACGAGTTTGCGGGTTGATCTTTTTTTCGGGAAACGGGGAAACCCTTACATAATCCTTTTGTTTTATTGAACTGTTTATATTGTTCCACTCGATTTCGATTTAGCATTACGTTTTGTGCAGGACTGGTGCTGTGGGATGTCGAGGGAATTTACCAACCCAAAGAGCTATGTTGATAAATTGAAGCCTGATTTTAGCACCGAAGCCTACAAGGTTGCCACTCCGGAAGGAAAGACGGACGCGGAATTCATCACAGAACTTATGCAAAACGCAAAGAACTATTCTGAGAATGAAAATAAGAGCAATATTCCTTATCCATCGACTAAGAATAACGCAAGTGGCAAGGCATTGAATAGCAACGCATGGGAGGGGT
>JAUVCG010000037.1 GCA_030595785.1 Kiritimatiellales bacterium
GTTGATGGATTCAACGATCCGAGCGATTTTACGGACACTGGAAATCTCGGAATTCACGCCGTCGATGATGAATACCTCAATGGAAAGCTCGCCGGAAAATTCCTCGCGGAAGGCACGCTCCCCCGCCACGAGCAGATCGAAGGTAACACCCTGCGCCGGACGGTGGATCTGCTGAAAGCTCGCTTCGTCCCACGCACTGAGCGTTACTTTCACCTTATCGGCCAATGCGGCATCCGCGCGTACATCGGGAAAGTGCAGCAACGAGCCGTTGGTCAACAGCACCGAAGCAATGTCGGCATGCTTTTTCACCCAGCGGAACACGTCTCCGAAATGGCCGTGCAACGTCGGCTCTCCGGAGCCGGCCAGCGTAATATGGTCCGCCTGTCCATCGGTCGCCATCCAGTGCTCCAGCTCGGCCAGCACATCCTGCATCGGCACATAGTCGCCCCGCTCGCTAATCTCGCAGGTGGTTTCACCCAGCTGGCAGTAGGTGCAGTTCATCGTGCAGGTCTTGAACGGGATCAGGTCCACGCCCAACGAGCGCCCCAATCGTCGCGACGGCACCGGGCCGAATAGAAATTTGTATTGTTCGGACATGGAACCAGCCTGATTGTTTCGAGTCAGCAAATCAACCCAATAACGTTGTTCCCGAGAAAACAAACATCCGGCGATCGGGATTTAATTATTTTGCTCTTCTTCATTTTGTCCTTATGATCACTCTGCATATGAGGATCGGGGTTTCAACATTTGTCATGCAGGGGGGGAAGTCGGGCGTAGCGGCGTATATCCGCAACCTGCTCCGGTTCCTGCAGGAAGAGGATGCGGAAAACACGTACGACCTGCTGATGGCTCGCGACGAGGCGGATCTAATCCCGCTGACCAATCCAAACTTTGAAAAACGCCTCTACTCCCCGGTGATCAGCAAGCCGCTCCTTAACCTCGTCTGGCACAACATGGGGCTGCCCCAAAAGAAGTATGACGTGCTGCACATTCCGAGCTATCGCCGCATCCCGCTATTAAAACGGACGAAGGTGGTGGCAACGGTGCACGATCTGGCGGCGTTCTCGGTCGATGGAAAATATGACCGGGCACGTATGTTCTTCAACCGGGAAATCGTTCCCTCCATGATCCGCAATGCCGATCATGTGATTGCGGTGAGCCACGCGACAAAAGACGACCTCGTCCGGCTCGTCGGTTATCCGGAAAAGAAGATCTCAGTCATCTATTCCGGCATCGACCACACTCTTTTCCGTCCGACCTCGAAAGATGAAGCGCGCAGGAAGCTGGCGTTGCTCCATGGACTGGAAAAACCGTTCTTCACCTATGTTTCACGGCTGGAGCACCCGGCGAAGAATCATGTCTGCCTGATCGAGGCGTTCGAGCGGTTCAAACTGGAGAATGACAGTGCTCATCAACTGGTTTTTGCCGGAGCGGATTGGAACGGGGCGGATGCGATTCGTGCCCGGGCGGCTGAAAGCCCGGTGAAGGGGGATATTGTTTTCCTTGGCTTTGTGCCGATACAGACGCTGCCCTTGCTCTACAGCGGATGCGATCTGATGATCTATCCCTCGTTGTTCGAGGGGTTTGGCTTCCCGATTGTGGAAGCGCTTGCCTGCGGAGCGCCGGTGGCCTGCTCGAACACCTCGTCGATGAGGGAACTTGCGGGCGACCTCCTGCCGACCTTCGATCCGTCAAGTGCGGATGAGCTCTTCCGGACAATGGAAACAGTGGTTTCAAAGGGCTGGAGCGCCGAAGCGCGCGCGCGCGGCATGGAACTTGCTCGTACGTACGATTGGCGGAAAACCGCCCGCCGTATTATGGAAGTCTACGAATCTATGGTTTGATCGTCATTGAATGAAAATAAATAAACATCTCGTATTTCTAGTCGCAACCGGAACGATGCTTGCCATCGGTGCGTGGGTTTTTGTCTCTTCCCAAGTCAGGGACCCGGAAATCGTCTTTGCCGAGTTCGAAAATGAGTGGCTTAAGCAAAATCTGGATTCGATCCGCTATGCCCCTCTTCCCGATGCGCCCCCATTCGACTGGATCGGTAAAGACGGCAAGCATCAGGGCATAACGGCCGACTATGTCAAACTGCTCGAAAGAAAACTTGATACCGAGTTTGTCATTGTCCGCTATGACACCATGCAGGATGTCAGGAAAGGATGGGAGACCGGTGAAATCGACCTGATCGGATCCCTCCAGAACCGGCCTGAACGGCAACACTATCTGCGCTTCACGGAACCCTACTATAGCGTTGGAAATGTCATTCTAATGCGCAAGGGGGCAGAACAGGCATCTACGCTTAAGGATTTGGAGGATTCCGTCATAGGCATCGTTGGAGGGTCGGCGACCTACGAATATGTCAAAGAGCAGTATCCCCTCCACACGTTTGTTGCCGTTACAAACGTATTGCAAGGCTTCGAACTGCTTTCAGCAAGGCAGGTCGACGCCATGATTACCGACAAGGGAGTTGCCTCATTCTATATTGAACAACGCGGTTTTCCGGACATAGGTATCGCCGGACAGGTGGATTACTCATGGGACCTCTGCTTTGCTACGCATAAAAACCACCCCCGGCTCAAATCGATCGTGGACAGAGCGCTGAAGTCGATTACGACCTTTCAACGGTTCGAGATCAATAGCCAATGGATGGCGAATGCGGAAAAGGAAAAGCTATTAACCACGATCATCATCGGATGCCTGCTCTTCACGCTACTGGCGGCCGGAATCGTCACCATCTGGACCCGCGTCCTCAAGGAGCAGGTGCGCCATCGCACACATGAGCTTGGGCGCGTCCGGGACAGCCACCAGCAGGCGACGCGTGCGTTGGACGAAAGCGAGGAGCGTTTCCGCGCGCTGGTCGAATCGTCGACCGACATGATCTGGGAGATGGATCGGTACGGGAACTACACCTACGTCAGCCCGCGCGTGCGCAACATTCTCGGCCATGAACCGCAACAGGTGGTTGGCCAAAGCGCGCTCTCGTTCATGGTTCCGGCGGATTCGGCGAGGGCCATGCAGGAGCTGCGCAAAACCACGGCCAACAGCACTTTCGATTGCGAGGTGTCCACCCACATCCACAAGGATGGACGTCAGGTGATCCTTGAAACCAGCGGAATGGCCTATGCGGACAACACCGGCCAGCTCGCCGGCTTCCGCGGGGTTTCACGCGACATCACCGGACGCATCGAAGCCGAAGCCGCGCTGAAGGAAAGTGAAGAGCGCTTCCGCAACCTCGTGGAAACCACGTCCGACTGGATCTGGGAAACCGACATAAAAGGCATTTACACCTATGCCAGTCCGCAAGTACGCGACCTGCTTGGCTATTCGCCTGCTGAATTGATCGGCAAGAATTTCACTGAGATCATGCCGACAAAAGAGGCCGCCGCCAAGGGCGCTTACTTTATAGATGCTGCGGAACAAGGAGCCCCGATACACTCGCTCGTAAACATTAACCGGCACAAGGACGGCCGTGTGGTTGTGCTCGAAACCAGCGCCGTACCGTTCTACGATAAGGATTGGAATATCCAGGGGTACCGCGGCATCGACCGCGACATTACCGAGCGAATGGCGGTCGAAAAGAAACTGGAATTTGAGCGCAACCTGTTCCACTCCTTCATGGAGCACGTACCGGACCTGATCTACTTTAAAGACGCCGACGGGCGCTTCATCGAGGTCAACAACGCCAAGGCCGAAGAAGTCCGCCTGAGTCCCGAGGATGTGATCGGGAAAACCGACTTTGATTTTTTCCCGGCCGAGCAGGCGCAACAACGCTTCGATGGCGAGCTCGAAGTTATGCGCACCGAACAGGCGATCCGAAAAGAGGAGTTTTGCACCACGCCCGAGGGCGACCGGTGGTATCTCACCACTATAATTCCACGCTATGACGAACAGGGCAAAGTGGTTGGCACCTTCGGTACGTCGTGGGACATTACCTACCGGAAACAGGCGGCTGAAGAACTGCGCCGGCTTCGTGCGCAACTGGGCAACATTATCGACTCCATGCCCTCGATCCTGGTTGGTGTGGGGGTTGACGGCTACGTAACCCAGTGGAACCGGGAGGCGGAGAACACCACCCGGATCGCGGCATCCGAAGCCACGGGCAGGCCCCTGAAGGAGGTCTTCCCTCAATTATCCAAGGAGATGATCAAGGTGGAGCGTGCTATCCGCGAACGCGCCACGCAAAAGGAGGAGCGCATTCCCATCCACGAAGACGGCCATACGCGGTACAACGACATCACCGTCTATCCCCTGCTTGAAAATGATGCCGAAGGAGCTGTCATCCGCGTGGACGATGTTACCGACCGCGTACTGATTGAAGACAGCATCCGCAACATTGTGGAGGGGGTATCAACGGTGGGACGCCAGTTTTTCGGTTCAATGGTGAACCAGTTGGTGAAATCACTCGATGCCGACTTCACGTTCATCAGTGAACCCGGCGAAACGCCTGGAACCATGCGCACCATCGCGGTCTCAGACGGCGGAAAAACCGGGAAAAACTTCGACTATGCCCTGCACAATACGCCTTGCAAGCAAGTGATGGAGGGACAAACGTGCGTCTCCACTTCGGATCTCCCCAATGCCTATCCGGAGAGCGAGTTATTCCGATCACTGGATGCCAAAGACTATATCGGTATCCCGCTGCTGGACTCGGAAGGTCAGTCCCGGGGCTGCATGGTGGCTCTGTACAAAAACCCGATTGAGCATCTGGAATTTGCCAAATCCATTATGCAGGTCTTTGCCGGCCGAACCACCGCCGAACTCGAGCGCTTGCAGGCCACCAAGGAACTGCTTACCCTGCGCAACCTGTTAAGCAATATCATCAACTCCATGCCCTCCATCCTTGTGGGAGTCGATGCCGAGGGCCGTGTGACACAATGGAACCGCGAAGCCGAACGCATCACAGAAACCGCGGCCCAG
Source organism: Kiritimatiellales bacterium (assembly GCA_030595785.1). Taxonomy (GTDB): domain Bacteria; phylum Verrucomicrobiota; class Kiritimatiellia; order Kiritimatiellales; family Pontiellaceae; genus Pontiella. The sequence goes on from JAUVCG010000037.1 coordinate 4,924, forward strand.
CAGGCGCAGGGTCAGCCCTTTGAAGACGTCTTCCCAAGTCTCGGCAGCGAAATGGACCGGATCGTCGAAGCCATTGGAAACCACGAACTGCGGCACGATGAACGTATCCCCTGCACCATCGCGAACGAAGCACGCTTTGCTGACGTCACCGTCTACCCCCTCTCCGCCGATGGGGCCGATGGCGCCGTGATCCGCGTTGACGATGTAACCGATCGTGTACGCATCGAGGAAATGATGGTGCAGTCCGAGAAGATGATGTCGGTCGGAGGGCTTGCCGCCGGCATGGCGCACGAGATCAACAACCCGCTTGCGGGCATTCTCCAAAACCTGCAGGTGATGCGCAACCGTATCACGCATAGCACCGACCGCAACCTGAGTGCCGCCACGGAGGCCGGGACATCGCTCGAAGCCATCCAGACCTACATGCATGACCGCGGTCTGGTCAAGATGATGGATTCTGTCACCGAGGCCGGGCGCCGTGCCGCCAAGATTGTCGACAACATGCTCAGCTTCAGCCGCAAGGACGAAGCGCACTTTGCGGCGAACGATCTCCAGGATATCCTGGAGCGCAGCCTCGAGCTGGCCTCGAACGACTATGACCTGAAGAAGCGTTTCGACTTCCGTCATATCCAGATCAGGCGCAAATTCGACGCCGCGCTTGAACCCATTCCATGCGAAGCCAGCCAGATTCAGCAAGTTATGCTCAATCTGCTCGCCAACAGCGCCCAGGCAATGGCGGAACACGCGGATGATGCGAATCCCCCGCAAATCACGTTGCGCCTTAAGCGGGAAGCCGACATGGCCTTGATCGAGGTGGAGGACAACGGCCCCGGCATGGACGCCGAGACTCGAAAGCGCGCATTCGAACCGTTTTTCACGACCAAAGAGGTTGGGCATGGCACCGGCCTGGGGCTCTCCGTGTCGTATTTTATTATTACGGAGAACCACGGAGGGACGATGCGGGTTCGCTCAGCTCCGGGCAGAGGAACCTGTTTCAGTATCCGAATACCGTTCGAACACCGGCAGGCTATGTGGGGACTCAGGCTCTGATTTTAGAGCTTGGGTTTTACTTGCCGCTCGTTATATAGTTCCCCCTTTATAAAGGATTGTGAATGAAAGATTTTTCGACCATACATGTGCTGGTAATCGATGACGAACCGGCCATCTGTCTAAGTCTGACCGCTTTTCTGGAGGATTATGGCTTTAACGCCTCCTCTGCCGAGAGTGCAGAAGAGGCGTTGGATCTAATGAAAAACAACGTCTACGACGTTTGCATTGTCGATCTGCGTCTGCCGGGCATGAGTGGCGAAGACCTGATCCTGCAGGCTCACGAACGCTATCCTGCCCAACGCCATATTATCTATACGGGCTCAATCTCCTACAACCTCTCCGACAAGCTTCTGGCTCTGGGCATGCGTCCGGAACACGTTTTCCTTAAGCCGATCCGGGTGCTTACGCTACTGGTCAAATGCATCAAGGCATTGGCAAGCGAGGTCGAGGAAGATGCTGTCTGAGCAACAGATAAAGGTGCCGGTAATCGATAACGGCACGATCCCCGAAAGCTTCCGCAACGAGCAGGAAGACCACGGTCCTGTCCCCCCGGACACCCCCTTGTTGCTGGACTGATCCGATGCCTGCCACCGTCGCCATCATTATGCGCTCAAAGAACGAGATGCCGCATATCCGCGCGGCACTCGAAATGCTGCCCCGGCAAACCTTTCGGGGCTTCAAGCTTTTCGCCATCGACTCCGGCTCCACGGACGGATCCCTCGAAGAGTTATGCAAATATTGCGATGAAGAGCACCTAACGCAAATCGAGCCCGACGATTATATCCCCGGCAAGGTGCTCAACGAGGCCATCGCCCGAACCAACCATGAAATTATTGTCCTGCTAAATGCCGATGCTATTCCCCGCTCAAGCGACTGGCTCGAACATCTGATCCGCCCCATTCTCGAGGATGCCGCCGACGCCACCTTCAGCCGGCAGATCGCCCGCTCCGATGCGCACTTCATCGTCGCCTACGACTACCAGCGCGCCTATGCCCCCGAAAAACCCGCCGACCATTTCTTTTCCGCCGCTGCCTGCGCCTTCAAGCGCGAATTATGGGAGAGGCACAAGTTCCACAACAACGGCTATGCCGAAGATGCCATCTGGGCGACGGCCTGCCGCATGCTCAATGCACGCTTCCAACTCGTGACGGAATCCGAAGTCGAGCATTCGCATAACTATTCCAGGGAGGAGCTGTTCCGGAAAAAGCACCGCCATGGGAGCAGCTTTGCGAAGGTCCACGGGGAGACCTCTCCGATTGGACATAGGCTCTATCTTCTTCTTCGCGAACTTGTGCGCGACCTCATCTTTGCATGCCGCCAGCGGCAATTCCGAACGATCCCCTACAACATCACCTACCGCGCCACCATCCACGCCGGACTTTACCGGGGCATCAGAGAGGGCTCCATGTGAGCATGTACACCGTCAGGGGATCTGCCGAACTGGATGCGAAGATTGATGCGGACATGAAACGCATTGCCGAGGTTGCGTCGCCGTTTGGCCTGGCGGGTGTGCTGATTGGCGGCTACGGACGGGGCGAGGGAACGCCCTTCATCAACCCTGATGGCTCGCAGGCACCGTTCAACGACTATGATCTGGTGGTGGTGGTTGATACGCTGAACCATAGCGTCCGGGAAACGTTCCGGTCGCTGGAAATCCGGTTGAGTGATGAGCTCGGCCTACCGGTCGATCTCTGCCCCTATCCGTTTTCACACCTGCGCAGGTGTGAATTTTCGCTGCTCAACTATGAGATGAAATACGGACACCGAGTGATCTGGGGTGATGGGAATATCCTTGAGGCCCTGCCGGCATACCCGCATGACGCCACCCCCCTATCCGAAGGAACACGACTCCTGCTCAATCGCGGCAAGCTCCTGATCGACATCCAGCAGCGTCTCGCCAGCTCCGACCCGCTCAACGAAGAGGAGTGCATCCGCTTCATCAAATTCATCTACAAGGTCCTGCTCGCGTTCGGCGACTGCGCCCTGCTCGTTGCCGGCCAATACGATGTCTCCTATGCCGCCAAGAAGGTGTGCTTCCCGGCCATTGGAAACTGCCCTGACCGCGACTTCGTTGTTGAGGGCTACCTGAAGGCCATTAAGCTGAAGGAATGGGGCGACTTTCACTCTCTGGAAAATGTAGCTGTTGAAGCGGAGTTTCAGGCCGTACGCGAGGTGTTCCTTCGTTTCATGCCTTGGTACCGCACGCACTATTCCGGCAGGGAAGGCTCGCCTTCCAAAAACCTTGTTCTAAACCTCAAGTGGAACAAGCGGCTCTGCAGTGCGCATCCGCGCGAGCAGTTGTACGATGCGGTCGTGGATTTGCTGCAGGGTAAGCCCTCCATTTCAGTAGAACGTTTCTATGAACTACACCGGAGGTTTTCCTGATGCACGCCAAGAAGGACAAGCTGAGCCTGTTCCTGTTCATCGACGCCTTCGGTTGGGAGGTAAAGCAGCGGCATCCCGAATTCCTGGAAGGATTGATCCAGGACAGCAAACCACTCGAAACGATTCCAGGCTACTCTTCGGCGTGCGATCCATCCATCATTTCCGGTCTGACGCCGAGCGAGCACAAACTCTGGTCGTCGTTCTACTACGATCCCGAGGGATGCCCATACAAGTGGGTCCGCCTCCTGCATTTCCTGCCGGACGCCATCTTCCGGCGTGGGCGCGTACGCCGCCAGATCAGTAAATGGATTAAGAGAAGATGCGGCATCACCGGTTACTTTCAAATTTATAGCGTCCCGTTCGAGGTCCTTCCACTTTTCAATTATGCCGAGCAAAAGCGCATCTGGGAACCCGGCGGCCTCCCCCATGGAAAATCTATCTTCGACCTGCTGGCAGAAAAAGGCATTCCCCACCACGTTCACGACAGCGACATCACCGACGATCTCCGATTTGAGCAACTGATGTCCGAGGTCCAGAACCAGCGCATCGACTTTGCCTACTGCTCGCTCGGCCGGCTCGACACGCTCATGCACGCCGTCGGCAACGACCACCCGGATATTGGAAAGCTGATGCAGTGGTACGACCGCAAGATTCGCGCCCTGCTCGATACCGCCGAAGAGAACTACAAAGAAGTCTCGTGGTACGTCTTCACCGACCACGGCATGCACAACGTCACCGAAGGCTATGACCTCATCGCCGACATTGAATCCCTCGGCCTTGAATGGAATAAAGACTATGTCGCCTTCTACGATTCCACCATGGCACGCATTTGGTTCCTCGATGAAAAGGCGCGTAAACCGATTTCCCAATGCCTGGAAAACCATTCGAAGGGGCGCATCCTTTCCGAAAATGAACTGAAGGAACACGGAATCTGGTTCGATGATGGGCAGTATGGCGATCTCATCTTTCTCATGAATTCCGGCACCCAAATTGTTCCCGGCTTCATGGGGATTAAGCAGGTCAAGGGCATGCACGGCTACGATCCCGCCGACCTCGACTCCTATGCCTCCATCTCCTCCAGCCGCCCCATCCCCGAATCCATCTCCAAAATCCAGCACATCCACAAACTCATGCTCGAAGAGTTAAAAATACGCAATACGTAATACGCAGTACGTTCCCATGGAAGAACTGACCCCAAACCCCGAGGTCCTACTTGAACTTGCCCTGGCCCGCATGCCCTTCGGCAAGCATAAAGGCTGGTTGCTCATTGATCTGCCCGAGCCCTATGTCGTCTGGTTTAGACAAAAGGGTTTCCCGCATGGGAAACTCGGGAAACAGCTCGAGACGGTCTACGTCATCAAGGCTAACGGTCTCGAACATCTCTTCAACCCGCTTCGGAAAAACTAAACTCTGTATTTTTAAACCGGTGCAGTTGTGCCTATGCTGTCGCCAATATTGACAACCGAAAGGAATGGTTATGGATTCATTAGAAGGAAAGAAGGCTCCGGCATTTACGCTGGAAGGAAGTGATGGCAAAAGCCATTCGATCAAGGACTATGCCGGGAAGAAGGTGGTACTCTATTTCTACCCGCGGGACAACACGCCGGGCTGCACCAAGGAGTCGTGCGGCTTTCGCGACCTGAACAGCGAGATCCAGGATCTCAATACGGTAGTGCTGGGCGTCAGCAAGGACAGCCTGAAATCGCATGATAAGTTTATCGCTGACTTCAACCTGCCGTTCGTACTGCTCTCCGACCCCGACACCGAAATGATGCAGAAATATGGCGCGTTCGGGGAGAAGGTGCTTTACGGAAAAACTTCACTCGGCACCATCCGCTCCACCGTCATCGTCGATGAAAAGGGTGCGGTCATCAAACACTGGCTCAAAGTGCCCAAAGCCGATGTCCATCCGCAGAAGGTGATGGAGTTCCTCCAAGGCCTGTAGTTCAAAGCAGACAAGACAGGGGATTACAACACACAGAAGTAATCGCTCGTCTGCATTCATAAAACACCTCTGGAATCCAGAGGCGTTTTTTGTGTTGAGCAGGTGCGCAGCTGGAGCAGCTTTATTCGGCCTATGGCCTCATATAAGAGGAGAGAATAATACATACTTTGCCAAACCTGTTGACTCCCTGATCCCACTGCGGGATGTTTGGAAACTGCAAGCTTGTTGTCATGTATACATGCCAAGCTGTTTGGTCACATTTCAAAAGAGGATGTATATATGCGCGTAATAAAATACCTTGTTGTTCTCACCCTTTCTCTGCTCGCGATGGCTGGAATTTCATTGGGTGCGGAAAGCCACGCCCAAGAGGATTTATCATCTATTATTGAAGTCCAAAAATATTTCCGCGCCATCCATATCATGGCTATGTTGCTGGTAGGTTTCGGTTTTTTGATGGTCTTTGTAAAAAAGTATGGTCGCTCCGCAATTACCGCCACCTTCCTGCTGGTCAGCATTTCAATCCCCTTATATTTTCTGAAGGACAGCCTGGGAATCCTTGGCGGTGTCGACTCGGATATCGAGCGGCTGATTCTGGCGGAATTTTCCGCTGCCAGCCTGCTTATATGTGCCGGAGCCGTACTCGGGCGCATTAAGATGCATCAATACATCCTGCTGGGACTGCTTTTCGTACCCTGCTACGCGCTGAACGAATGGATCTTGTTATCGGGGGGCCTGGGATTGGTCACGGAAGGGAGTTTTGTTGATACCGGAGGATCCATTGTCATTCATGCTTTTGGAGCCTTGTTCGGGATCGGGGTTGCCTTTTCAATGACAACGAGACAGGAGTATGAGACCCCGGTTGAATCCGATGAAACAAGTGATCGTTTTTCTCTCTTGGGAAGCATGATGCTCTGGGTTTTCTGGCCCTCCTTCTGCGCGGCGCTTGTTGTCCCTAAAGAAATTCCCATGACGATTGTTAACGTCATCCTTGCTCTATGTGGCTCCACATTGGCAACCTATGTTGCCTCGCTGAAGTTACGGGGGAAAATCTCCGTTGCCGATATCGCCAATGCCGCGCTGGCAGGCGGTGTGGCCATCGGCTCAACATGCGATAAAGTTCCCCCTACGTATGCATTTATAATTGGACTCCTTGCAGGAACACTCTCAACGGTTGGATTTGCCACGATACAGAGCTGGTTCCATGACCTGGGCAAGAAAGTCGATACCTGCGGCGTCCTGCACCTGCATGGGTTACCGGGTTTGTTTGGAGGGCTTGTTGCAATGCTGATGGTTGATGGTATTAGCAAGGGCGATCAGCTCAAGGGAATCCTTGTTACGATTGTGTTCGCGGTTCTATCAGGCCTCATGGTCGGTAAATTTCTATCGCTAGCCGGGAGAAGAATCGTTCCTTACACGGATGCCGAAGAGCTAGAGGTTGATTAAAACCCGTTGCTACCTGACCGATGCCCCTCCGCAAAGGGTGCTGGAGTTCCATCAGGCCCAGTAACCTTTCGGCCATTGGGGAACTTGCAAAACCTCTGCACCGATAACCGAAGCAGGTGGACGATTGCTGGACTATGCCCGCAACGCGGTGCTGGAGTGGCAGCACTTTCGTGATTCACTTGCTCCCGAAGACTCTGTCTCGGGGGTCCTCTCAATCTACGCCTCCATCACCGCCATCTACAGCCTGCTGACGGAAACTCCGCTCGTCTTCATTGCGCAACACTCTCTTAAGCACCTCGATTTTTCGCAGGTACCCTTGATCGTTCCGCAATCGGGTGTGGCTCGCCAGCGGCTGAATCTATGGCTGAAGCAACAGGGTGTCGTGCCCCGTATCTCCACGGAGGTTTCGGGAAACGAGGCGTTGATTGCTATGGTGCGGCTGGGAGCGGGTGTCGGCATAGTTCCGCAACTGGCTCTGGAGCGCAGCCCGCTTCGTGATGAAGTCCGGGTGGTGGCCAACGCTCCGAAACTGGCGCCGTACGTGGTGGGGCTTTGTGCCGGAAAGCGCAACCTGAAGCGTCCCGCCGTACAGGCCATGTGGCAGCTAGCAGCAACGCTTTAAAGGTCAGTCGGCGAACTGCTCGGCATATTTACCCATTTGGCGCCCCGCTTCGCGGCACTCTGCAAGCACCTCCGGTGTCGGTACATACTGGGCACGGATCGGATCGCGGGTGATCTCGATTTTCATCTCTTTCATCGAGGATTCAACGGCAGAGGCGCCACCGCGCATACTCCACCCATAGGAGCCAAATGCGAAGCCCTGTTTATTGGTCGGGCGCAAGCCCGACATGTAACAGAGCACGCCGGCCATGGCGGGCATGAGCGAATTGTTGAGCGTGGGCGAACCGATTGCCATAGCCGCGCAATCCAGCACCTCGGTTACGATCCGGGTAGAGTGCGTGTTATCCACATTGAAGAACTGCGCCTCGACATTGCATTCCTGAGCCCCTTCGAGAATTGCCCGGGCCATCAACTCGGTGCTCTGCCACATGGAGGCATAGAGAACAATCACTTTGGGTGCCGGCTTGCAGACCACCCATTTTTGATAGGCCGCAAAGACGTCCTTGATGTGGCTGCGCCAGATCACGCCATGACTCGGGGCGATCATTTCGATCTCCAGCTCCGCTGCACGTGCCATGGTCTGCGCAATCGGGCGGCCATAAAGCATGACGATATTGGCGTAGTAAGCCTTGGCTTCCTGCAGGATAACGTCGAGCGGCTCTTCGTCGTCGAAACGGAACGCAGAGGCGTGGTGCTGGCCAAAGGCGTCCATGGAGAAGAGCAGTTTATCTTCCGGCACATAGGTGAACATTGATTCCGGCCAGTGCACCATCGGCGTGTTGATAAACGAAAGCGTGCGCTTGCCGAGCGAAATGGTGTCGCCGTCTGCCACGACGTGCCAGTTCCATGCCGAGGTGTCATAGTGCATTTCAAGAGCGGATTTGCACTTCGGATTGCAAACAAGTTCGGCCTGCGGACAGGCGGCCATCAGGCCGGGCAATCCGCCGGAATGGTCGGGTTCGGCGTGGTTACAGACCACATAGTTGATATTTTCGAGATCGGTCAGGGCCTGGATATGTTCGAGCAGCTTGTCGGCATAGGGTGCCTTTACGGCATCGATTACGGCGCTTTTTTCATCGCGGATCAAGTAGGCATTATAGGTTGATCCGCTCTCCGTCTTATAGCCGTGGAAATCTCTCACGGTCCAGTCGATATGGCCGACCCAATCGATTCCATCCTTCAGCGTAATATTCATTCTGTATCAGCTCCCCATCTGGATTCCTTCGCCAGCTGAGCCAGCGTGGTTTGTTCAAAATAGTCCCGCACCTGCATGGCTAATCCAGGCAACAAATTCGACAAAATGCAATTAACGCGAGGGCAGACTTCTTTCCCGAAAAGGCACGGGGTGCATATCAGCGGACCTTCCATGACCTCGTAGATATCGAGCAGGGTGATCTCCGCCGGATCCTTCGTCAGCCCAACGCCACCCCCCGGCCCTCGATTCGCGGAAATGAGCCCCGCCTTGGTAAGCCGCTGATGCACCTTGGCCAAGTGGTGTTTCGATGCCTCAAAGACCTTCGCAATTTCGGCCGTGGTCGACTGCTCGCCCGGATTGATGGCCAAATGCGCCATCGTATGCATTGCCAGCGCCGTCGCATCTGAAATTTTTACGATATCAGCCATTATCCCCCAATTCAGCAGAAGCAATTCGGTTTACAGAAAGATACCCGAAAGTGCAACCTCAAGCTCTAAGAAAAACCCCCGGCCAAACAGCCGGGTTAGGCATTTCGATATGGGGAAGGAGATTTTTCAGTGCTCTTCGAGTTTGAGTCTTTTGCCGGAGGCGAGCCAATCAGCCAAAATGGGCTTGCAGTATTTAGCAAGCGAGAGATGCATCGACTTGGTGCTTCTCTATTTCGGCAGCCATCTCTTTTTTCATGTTGATGCCGGGCATTTTGGCAGATTGTTTTGCCATGGTTTCCCTCTCGTCATGCTATTCAAAGACCAACACCCGCTTCAGACTTTAATTGCTTATGGGGCGCCCTGAAATATAGCGTATATACTATATATTGGCGCTTATATGGCAGTATTAACCTGAATATATAGCGTACTCACTATAGAAATAATTATCTAAAATCGCGCATTTGGTGCCGTGCTTCGTAGAAATGCGGCGCGCAACGAGGGAGGCCCGCATTTCGGTGTGCGTCCATGCCGGTACAGCGAGGTAGGGCAACCATACGATGCCTGCGGGAACACTTTACGATCAGAGCGCGGGAATCTGGCGTTTTTATACCGTTTTAATTTGGGAAGGGCTTACGATATCAATTTGGTCGGGAACAGCTTGCGCCATTCGCGGTCGCTCCACGGCGTGCTTGGCGGAGGTGGCGGCGGGCTGGGGGTCTCAGGGGTTGGATGATTCAGAGCCGCTTCCGCCCTCTGCGCCCCGAGGTGGTGGACCTATCGTCAATCTTGAATATTCAGACCTGCCCCGGCCGCTTTACCCTGCCGCTTTTAGTTGTTTATTTTCACGATTAGCCATGTTGCCGGAAAAATCAGAACTACGATTCCTCCCAACACATACATCCATCTAGTGTCAAGTCAACCTTGTAATGTCGTATTATAACTGATATGGTTTTCTTCATTAAACAGGAGGATTCCATGATTAAATATCGCGTTACACTGACCGAAGAGGAACGGAGAGAACTAAAAACAATTTCCTCGAAGGGAAAGCATCGGTCTCAGAAAGTTCTGAATGCCCTTATTTTGCTGGCCTGTGACGAGGGCATCTTTCAGCGCAAAAGATCGGTTAATGAAGACATCGCGGCAGTCTTGGGCGTGAGCATGAGAAAAATTGATCGCCTCAAAAACCGCTTCGTTGAAGAGGGGCTTGAGATTGCTTTGAATGGAACGAAGGGACAGCGTGTGTATGAAAAAAAAGCGGATGGTGATCTTGAAGCTCATGTGGTGGCATTGAGTTGCAACCCGCCACCGGAAGGGCATGCTCGCTGGTCGTTGCGCCTGCTCGCCGACAAGGTGGTCGAGCTTGAATATATTGAAAGCATTTCACATGAAACGATCCGGCAGGTTTTAAAAAAAACGAACTCAAGCCTTGGAAAAAGGTCGGGTGGGTCATCCCGCCGGAAAAGAACGCCGAGTTCGTAGCACAAATGGAACGAGTCCTGGATGTCTATAAAAGGCCATATAACAAACGGTTTCCGGTCGTTTGCATGGATGAATCGCCGCGACAGCTGATTGACGAAGTGAAGGTTCCGGTTCCCTGTGCGCCGGGGCACCCAGCTCGGCAGGACTATGAATATAAACGCTGCGGTGTCTGCAATGTTTTTATGTCAAACGAGCCGCTGAGCGGAAAGCGAATGGTTGAAGTCACAGAGCGAAGAACAAAACTGGACTGGGCCGCTTTTGTAAAACAGATTGCCGAAGCGTATCAGGGTGCTGAAAAAATCACGTTGGTGATGGATAACCTGAACACTCATAAAGCGGCGTCGTTTTATGAGGCCTTTCCTCCCGAGAAGGCAAAAGCTTTATGGGATCGATTCGAATTCGTGGCCAGCGACAACTACATTTACCAGCCAACGACAATTACACTTACCGATTAATTAGCCGATAATCTGCGCTCATTCCGAAAGGAGGAAATGAGTGAGGACTACGGATCAACAGGTAAGGAGATTATGGATGGAACATCA
>JAUVCG010000079.1 GCA_030595785.1 Kiritimatiellales bacterium
CAGCCACCGGGACCTTGATGGCCAAAGAGCTGGTAGACTATATCGACCCGATGATCGGTTGCTCAACACAACGGGAGGGCAAGAGCCACGGGCTGGGAAAGACCTTCCCTGGATCGGTTACCCCCTTCGGTCTGGTGCAGCTAAGCCCCGACACGGCGACCGGTGGCGACAACGGCCCGAGGTATTCGTATCACCACGAATCCATCGAGGGATTCCGCTTTGTCCATATGAGCGGGATCGGGTGGTTCGGCGACCTCGGCAATTTCCTAGTGACCCCCTTCCACAGGCGATCTCCTGCAAACTCCACTTCCACGCCCAATTCAGCAAACCGATCAAAACATTCGGAGTCTGGGAACGGGATCAGGTCTTCCCGGGGAAGCGCTCCCACACGGGAACCAACAGCGGATTCTATGTGGAGTTTCCACCCTCTGAAAACGAACAGGTGCGGATGAAGGCGGGCGTTTCGCTCGTCAGTATCGAAGGAGCGCGCGCGAACCTCGAACACGATATTCCCGACTGGGATTTCGACCGCGTGCGCCTGGCGGCACGGCAGCTCTGGGCCGATGTGCTCGACGGCGAAGCAATCGACCGTGCGTGGCTGACGCACGAAGAGCTGACCGGCGGCGGTATACTTAAGTTTACGATGGGGCCCCGGCCCAACAAGGCGTGGGCCTCCGCTGCCGAAGCGCGTCCGCCATCACCGAACTAGCAGCCTTGCCGACACTCCATCGCCTTTCCAGAGGGCTGGACAGTCGGCGAATTATGTCTATATTACAGAACCATGGATCGTTCTGAGCAATCAAGAAAAGTCGTTCGCCTGGAACTGGCCTACCTGCACGGCGGCGAAGTGGTTTACCAGCCGGGCGAATCGCTTGGTCCGCGCAACCTCATAGACTTTGAGTTGGTCTACATCATCGAAGGAACCATCAGCTATGAATCGGACAGCGAATCCTACACCGTTGCGCCGGGCGGATTCATCCTCGGCCGACCGGGCTTTATCGAGACCTATCGATGGGATCCGCAACACCACACGCGGCACGCTTTCTTCCACTTCGGCATCGACAGCGTTCCCTCCGACTGGCCGGATCCCGACCGTTGGCCGCGAGTACGCAACGCAGCAAATCCTCTGTGCGCAAACCTGTTCAGGCACGTTCTTCAGCATATGTACGAACACAACGACTGGCCCATCGTCCGTCCGACCCCGGCAGACTGCCGCCTCGTAGAGGTGCTAATGGATGCATTGCTTGAAACACCGCACACCGAAACCGTATCATTCGAGCGCGAACGGCCCGAACCGGTGCGCCGCGCCCTGGTGCATATCCGACGGCTTGCTGAAGAAGATCCGCATTATCCGCTCTCCCTCCATGAACTGGCCGAACAGGCGAACGTTACCGAAAAACACCTGTGCCGCCTTTTTGCCAAGTGGGTCGGCCACTCACCTATGCAGACCTACACCCTGCTTAAGCTGGAATCCGCCCTGCCGCTGCTCACCCGAACCAACCTGAGCATCAAGGAGGTGGCCCAGCGCAGCGGCTTCGAGAATCCGCTCTACTTTTCCCGTATGTTCTCCAAGACATTCAGCTGTTCCCCAAGTGGATTCCGAACCCAGCTGCAGAAAGGTCTGGTTCGGCACAAGAATGTGCTGCCGGTCGATATTTTCCCGCGTACGCGCTGGTAGGTGAATTTTGTGCATACATGCGCAACCTCTACGCCATGTCCATTCCATCAAAAACGTGCTTCAATGGGACCATCGAATTAAGGCGCGAATCTAAATAAACTGAAGGAAACGGCCATGACATCTCGCGAAAAAACGCTCCAATCCCTGAACCACGAAAGCGGACCGGTGCCTGTCGACTTTGGCTCGACGGCCATCACCGGTATGCACTGCTCCAGCGTCGCCGCGCTGCGCGACCACTACGGGCTGGAAAAGCGACCGGTCAAAGTGCACGAGCCCTACCAGATGCTCGGGCTTATGGAGGACGACCTGCTTGATGCCATCGGCGTGGATGCCGTCGGCATGGAACCGCTCTCCAACATTTTCGGGTTCCCTTCCAATGATTGGAAACCGTGGACCACGCCATGGGGACAGGAGTTGCTGGTCCCCGGAAAATTCAACGTCGTCCAGAATGACAAAGGAACCTATATCTATCCGCAGGGAGATACCGACGCCCCCTTCTCCGGGCACATGCCCGCGACCGGATTTTTCTTCGACGCCATCATCCGCCAGCCGGAGATCGACGAAGACAACCTCAATCCGGAAGACAACCTCGAGGAATTCAAGCCCCTGACCGACGAGGATCTTGGACGTCTTAAAACCTATGCCGAAACCGCCGCAGCCTCAGGCCGTTGCGTCATCGGCGGTGGCCCCGGCACGGCGCTGGGCGACATCGCACTCGTTCCCGCACCGTTTCTCAAGGAGCCCAAAGGCATCCGCGACATTACCGAATGGTATATCTCGACTGCCATCCGTCAGGATTACATTCATGAGGTGTTTACGCGCCAGACCGAGCTCGCCGTCGCCAACCTCGAAAAAATGTGGAAGTCGGTGGGTGAGCGGATGGATGTGATTGTGATCTGTGGCACCGATTTCGGAACCCAGACCGGCAGCTTTTGCTCGCCCGAAACCTATGATGAACTCTGGCATCCGTACTACAAGCAGATGAACGATTGGATCCACGCCAACACATCGTGGAAAACCTTCAAGCACTGCTGCGGCGCGGTTGAAAACTTCATGGACCGCTTTATTGCTTCGGGCTTCGATATCATCAATCCGGTGCAGTGCTCCGCCACTGGCATGGATCCTCAATTGCTAAAGGATCGCTACGGCGACCGAATCACCTTCTGGGGCGGCGGCGTGGACACCCAGCACGTGCTACCGTTCGGTACGCCCGACGAAGTTCGCGCCCAGGTGCTAGAGCGCTGCGAAATCTTCTCCAAAAACGGAGGTTTCGTCTTTGATGCCATCCACAACGTACAGGCCAACACCCCGGTCGAAAACATGGTGGCGATGTTCGATGCCGTTCGCGAGTTTAACGGTGCTAGTGCGGCATTGCCGCAGTCTTAAAGCACTTCGGAAAATATTCCGTCAAGTACGGAGTTTTTTTGGTTACAGAGTACGGGTTGAAGGAGCTTAGCGATGAAAAAAACAAAGGGAGTGGGCAAGGGGATGCCCAGCGCGGTGCTGCTGAGTATCCTGATCCATGCCGGGCTTTTCCTGTTGGCCGGAATACTGGTCGTCTTCACGGTGGTGAAGAAGGAGGAGAAAAAGTTTGAGCCGCCCAAGTCGGTTGAACGGCCGAAGATGAAGCTTAAGAAACCGAAAGTTCAGATTAAAAAAACCTCGAGGCCCAAGTCGACCACGCGAATCGTGACCAAGACCGCGCGTGCAGCCATGCCCGATATCCAACTGCCGGAGATGAGCGGCCTTGGGGATGGACTCGGAGGGGAGATCGGCGGCGGTTTCGATATGATGCCCGACCTGAGCGAAATCACTGTTTTTGGTTCCGGCCAGTCTATTGGAAACGATTTGGAGGGCACCTTCTACGATATGAAACGGGATCGGTCGGGGAGACCTATTCCATACGCGACACAGACCTCCTTCGACGCAATTAAACGATTCGTAAAAGACGGCTTCAATCCATCCCGTTTTGCACGATTCTATCGTTCTCCCAAAAAGCTATATGCCACCACGGTTCAGATTTCACCGATTCTCTCGTGCATGGGTCCGATCGCGTTTGACGAAGCGGAAACCGTTGGATGTCTGTTTATGGTGCACTACACCGGACAGCTGGTTCATCAGGAGGGCATTACGTTCCGTTTTCGTGGGAGCAGCGGCGATGGTCTGGTCGTCGGGGTGGACGGCGAGGTGGTTCTGGACGCACCCTGGATGGGACAGGAAGGCTTGTATTCGGACTGGCAGATAACGAATGCCGACCACAGAAAGCATCTGCTGGGCATTCAGAAAGCGGCGGTGGGGGATTGGATTACACTTGAACCAGGTGTACCTCACCAGCTGGACATTCTCGTTGCCGAAATACCCGGCGGCGGCTTTTCCGCTCAACTGGTTGTTGAAGAGCAGGATGTGGAATACGAGCACAATAGTCGCGGTGCCCCCATACTGCCTATCTTTAAAACGGCGGAGCCTTCTATCGATCTGATGGATGCCATTTATATCGAACTCGTCGAACACGAGGTTTGCCTCACCAATGGGCCGGTATTCAACGATTACGGCAGTCGGAGCGGGGATTTAGCCGACCGTAAAGAAGAGGTTTCGCCTCCGGCAGAGCCCGCGCCCGCACCCGACGATGACGGTATGCGGATCTGGACCGCCGGGAATGGAGAAACGTTCGAAGCTGAATATGTTACGCGGGTAAGCGAAAGTGCGGTGTTGAGAGATGCCCGGGGAAAAACAAAGAGAATTCCGCTTTCTCTTCTCAGTGCAGAAGATAATTTGTTTATTGAACTCAACGAACCGCCCGAATTCAATATCTCTTTCTCCAAGCAAAGCAAGTCCCGCCCCGCTATTGATCCCGGACCGTTCCTTCCGTGGACCCCTCCGACACTCATCGACTATGTTTTTACTGCCAAGATTAATCAGTATTCCGCCGGCGATTACAACCACGAGTTGCAGGTCGAGTTCTTTGCGGTCGGAAGGGAGATTGACGGGGATAACTACATTTTGCTCGACCGGCAAAGCAGTGCGTTCACGCCGGGTAATGAAAACGATCGATCACACTCGTTCTCCGGACCACCTGTTTTGTGTTATGATTATGTCGATTGGTATGAGCATAAGCGCGGCAGTAAATATGGCGGTTATCTGATTACCGTAACGGATGTCTGCGGCAGAATAATCGCCCATGAAGCATCAAGCAAATGGTTGTTCGATAATCTGGAAAACCTCAGAAAACTGCCGATTAGAGTGCACTTTGATAAATCCTGCACCCGTGTCTTCCCGCCCCGACCAAAGGGGTATTATTAACGGGATGAACAATCCCTTTTCGTGACGACATAAATCAATTAAGGAGAAATAGATGAAACACAAGGGTTCAAGACAACGAGTAGCGTTGGTTGCCATTGTGGCACTGGGTGCGATCATGGTTCAGGCATACGGCGACACGCAACTGAGAATCTGGAACGATGCCCCTCGTTTTAAATGCCCGTTCCAACAATCCGAGGCCTTTTCAGCCATCGGATTCACGGGAGAGATTTGGTCTGGCGGAAAAGCCGACACCTTCTACCCTTCCTGGGGCAAGGACGGCCATCTTTATTCCAGCTTCACAGACGGCTCCGTGGACGGCCTCTATGTAAGCTCCCGCGCCAACAAGGACGGCGAGAGTCTCGTAGCCCACCTCACCATCAAGGGCGACAGTCCTCATGAACTCGAATTCTCGGACCACAGCGTAATAACGCACAACTGCAAGCCCTACCGAGGCCGCTATCCCAGCGCAAATCTGGTGTACGATAACAACTGGTACATCGGAACCTACGCGCTCGACGACCTATCCGCCTCCAACTACGGAACGCTGGGCCCATTCGTCGGCTTCCATGTCTCCAAGGACCTGGGAAAAACCTGGACGCTGTCTCCGCACTCGCCCGAAAAGCCCCTGTTCGGGGAGAGCGGAAAACAGGGCGGTTCGGTAAAAATCGGTGCACCGCACTTTGTGGACTTTGGTCAAAATATGGAGCACAGCCCCGACGGCATGGCCTATCTGGTTGCCCACGGTTCGTCCTTGCCCGACCGCCAGCCCCGCCATGCTAACAATAGCTGGATCACGGGTGACCAGGTCTACCTCTGCCGCGTCAGCCCGAACCCCGACAAGATCAACGATGCTTCGGCCTATGAATTCTTCGCCGGCAAAGATAAGCAGGGCAATGCTCTCTGGAGTAAAATTTTCAGCAGCATCAAGCCGATCGCGGAGTGGAATAACAACATGGGTTGCGTCACCATCACCTACATCCTCGAATCCGACCATCTCACCGGCCCATGGAGCATGCTCGCCTACATGAAGGATTTCGGAGAGATGGCCTATTTCGTCAACATTCCCTCGAAGTTCATCAGCCCCGATGGAAAAACCATGTGGCTGTGCTACTCTGCCAACTGGGTCAACGTGTGGCAAAAGCGCGAAGTGTATCCATACGACCCCAAGGGAAGCGACTACTCCATGACCCTGACGGGGAGATTAAGTTGATCGATCAAGCCGACGATGAAAAATAGCATCTTCCGCTGAAAATGCGGCATGCACCCGGGGGGTTCGTGTTTGCAGTAAGCTATATAAAAAAAAGGAACTCCAAGATGAAAGTGCACAGTACCATCCTAGCCACCATGTTGACCGCTTCTTCTCTACATGCGACGGAATATCACGTCTCGACGAATGGCCTCGACCAAAAAAGTGCAGGCTCCGAGTCGAACCCCTTCAGGACGATATCGGCGGCGGCAAACATCGCGCAGCCGGGCGATGAAATTATTGTGCATGAAGGCACCTACCGCGAGCGCATCAACCCGCCTCGCGGCGGAACCTCCGACGACAAACGCATCGTTTACCGTGCCGTTCCCGGAGAGAAGGTGGTCATCAAGGGATCGGAAGTGGTCACTGGATGGGAAAAGGTTCAGGGCAATGTATGGAACGTTACGCTCTCAAATTCCTTTTTTAGCGACTTTAATCCCTTTGCTGATCTGATTTCAGGCAGCTGGTTTCACCGGAAGGGCCGGGATCATCACACCGGCGCAGTCTATCTGAACGGCCACCCGCTGGCCGAGGCCGCTCAAAAGGAGCATCTTTTCAACCCCGACCTGACCGGGAAAGCGAACTCCGATTATCTGTTTAATATCGAATGGATGCGATCGACCGGTTCCGGCCAGACCAATGTGTCCGCCGCCGCGACACTCACAAAACAGGGAACAAAAACCGCACCGACCGATAACGGAGGAGAGTGCCTTGGGTTCATCAAGGACGGAGACTATGCAACCTATACCTTCGATTTTGGAAGGAACTCCGAGCATATGGAGTTCCAGACAGCAGCGCAGAGGCAGGGCGGCCTGATTGAAATCCGCCTTGACTCCCCGCGGGGCAAACTGCTGGGAACCTGTACAGTGTCCGGCACCGGGGGTTGGCAAAACTGGTGCACCGTCAAGGCCCCCATCGAACCGACCTCCGGCGAAAAGACCGTATGTCTGGCATTCAAGGCCAAACCGGTTGAAGACAACCATGACTCGCTGCTGTGGTTTGCAGAGGTGGGGGAACAGAACACGACCATCTGGGCGCAATTCAAGAACGCTGATCCCAACCGGGAAAAGGTCGAGGTTAACGCACGGCAGACCGTTTTCTATCCCGCCAAAACGGGAATCAACTATATCACCGTCAAGGGGTTCACGCTTGAGCATGCGGCTACGCCCTGGGCACCGCCCAATGCGGAACAGATCGGACTGCTCGGCACGCACTGGTCCAAGGGCTGGATCATGGAGAACAACACCATCCGCCACTCCACCTGCGTGGGCGTCACGCTCGGAAAATACGGCGATGAATTTGACAATATTGCCGATACAGCTGACGGATACGTGGGGACCATCGAACGGGCGCTCAAGGACGGCGGCTGGTCAAAAGAAACCATCGGCTCCCACCTTGTGCGCAACAATACCATCCACGATTGCGGTGCGGCGGGCATCTGCGGTAGCCTGGGCGGAGCCTTCAGTCAAATCACCGGAAACCACATTTACAACATCCACATCGACAAGCCCTTCGGCGGCTATGAACAGGCCGCTATCAAATTTCACGCCCCCATCGACACCTTGATCGCCAACAACCGGATTCATGACTCGATACGGGCGATCTGGTTGGATTGGATGACGCAAGGGGCTCGTGTTAGTGCCAACCTTTGCTACAGGAATTACAGTCTAGATTTGTTTCTTGAAGTAAACCATGGCCCGTTCATGATCGATAACAATCTATTCCTGTCCAGCCCTTCGTTATGGGACTGGTCCCAGGGAGGCGCCTATGCGCATAACCTATTTGCTGGAAAGCTGGCGTTCAAACCACAGGGTCGCCAGACGCCCTACCACAAGGCGCATTCCACTGAAATTGCAGGGGTGACCCACATCACCGGAGGCGACGACCGCTTCCTCAACAACATTCTGATCACAACCGGACTGGACGTTTACAACGCCTCGCAGCCCCCCATGCAGGTCGACGGCAACGTCTACCTCAATACGGCTAAGCCGTTTGCCGAAGAGGCCAATCCCATTCACAAACCGGATTTCAATCCCAAGATCAAACTCGTTGAAGAACAGGATGCCGTCTACCTTGAAATCACCCTGCCGGAAGAGTTCGTGAATCAGCAAAACCAACTCATCACCACCGAGCTGCTCGGCAAGGCCCGCGTACCCGATACCGCATTCGAAAATCCCGACGGTTCACCTCTTACCGTCGACACCGACTATTCCGGAAAGAAGAGGAATGCAACGAGCCCCGCCGCGGGTCCATTTGAGAATCCCGGATCAGGCAAGCTTAAGCTCAAGGTGTGGCCGAAAAAATAATCAGAAAGCCCGCGGAAACAGGGCGGCAGGCTTTTCCAGTCGATCCCCAGCTGGGCGTAGACCATTTTCTGCTGCTCGCTGGGTCGCCCGGCTTTGCGGATGTGGTGTTCGACCCCTTTTGCCGTCGGCACGATCAACGTGCTGTAGCGGTGGGTTTCCAGACGGCGGCGAAGCGTTCGCCATGTGCTTTCGCATCCAGAGAGCGCAAGGGTGTATTCGGTCCAGCGCAGGAGGTGGTAGCATCCGTGCAGCTCGCGGCTGTTGTCCCATTGGTTTTCTTTGCGGCGCCAGTCGAGGTGGCGGGTTTCGGGGTCGTAGTCGATTTCGTAGAGCCGGGAGGCGCGGGTGGTTCGCCCGAGCAACCGGCCGATGACCCGGTTGACGAGTGCGGCGCCTTCGTCGAGCTTGAGGCGGGAGTCGTTGATGTTCCCCGCAAAAACCTTGTGCCGGAAGCGCAATTCTTCAAGAAAACGATTTTTTTGCTCTGGCACTACACGGCGAATAAAAACATGTCGCGACTGCGCCTCAACGACTTATGAAAATAGATTGCCGAAGCCCCGAAACAGTGCATGCGTCACAACACGTTCACAACAATCCGCTTGCAAAATATACACGAAAGGGTTCGTGGCCTTTGTCGAAAAAGAAAAGGTTCCGCCCGGCGGAGGGGGGCTCGCGAGGTATCTGGCCAAATATGTCGTCTCGCCCTCCATATCCTCCTTCGAGCATCCTCGTCCCGCCTCAGACTCGTAAAACGAGATTCCCAGCCAGCCCCTCTCCCCTTCAACTCCCCTTTCTCAAAAAATACAAATTCCTATAGCATAAATTTAGTCGTTTGTTTTTATCGAACGGTCGTGAAGTACACCTGTGTTCCGGTGGTAGTTCCGGAGGCGTTCACTTCATCGATGCGCCAGTAGCACCTTGTTCCACCAGCCAATGTTCCCGGACCGAAGGTCGTTCCTGTCTGGTTGCCCTGGAAGACGAGGTTACCACTGTCTGTCCCGAAGTAGACGTTGTGCGAAACCGCA
>JAUVCG010000104.1 GCA_030595785.1 Kiritimatiellales bacterium
TTTTCCTCAAGCATGCGGTCGATTTTTTCCTCCAGCGTGCCGGAGGTGATGAATTTATGCACGAGCACGTTGTTTTTCTGGCCGATGCGGAAGGCGCGGTCGGTGGCTTGGTTTTCGACGGAGGGGTTCCACCAGCGGTCGAAGTGGACGACGTGCGAGGCGGCGGTGAGGTTGAGCCCGGTGCCGCCGGCCTTGATGGAAAGAACGAAGAAGGGCGGGCCGTCCTCGCGCTGGAAGGCATCGACCATTTCTTGTCGCTTTTTGACGGGTGTTCCGCCGTGCAGGACGAGCCCGCTCCGGCCAAAGACGGCGGAGAGGCAGTCGGCCAGCGGCTCGGTGATTTCGCGGAACTGGGTAAAGACGAGCACCTTTTCGCCGCGCGACTCAATCTCGGAGCAGAGGGCTTCCAGCCGTTGGAACTTGGCACTGTGTTCCGGGGCATATTCACCGTGGCCGGCGGCTTGGTCGGGGTGGTTGCAAATCTGCTTGAAGCGCATGAGGTAGGTGAGCACGAGACCCTTGCGCTGGATGCCATCCGCCGCCTGCAACTCTTTCATGAGCGATTGGGCAGATTGCTGGTAGAGCTTGGCTTGCGGTTTGCTCAGTCCGCAGAACACTTTCATTTCGGTTTTGTCGGGTAGGTCGGATATAATGGATTTATCGGTTTTCATCCGCCGCAGGATATAGGGGGAGACCAGCCGCCGCAGCGGGGCATAGTGCTCGTGGTTGCCGGACTGGATGGCTTTGGTAAAGGCACTGAATTGCGACGCACTGCCGAGCAGGCCGGGATTGAGAAAATCAAACAGCGACCACAGGTCGCCGAGGCGGTTTTCGATCGGCGTTCCGGTCAGTGCAAAACGGGCTTCGGCCTTGAGTGCGCGGACGGCTTTGCTCTGGCGGGTGGAGTGGTTTTTGATGGCCTGCGCTTCGTCGAGCACCACCCAGCTCCATTCCGTTTCGGCGGGCCACTTCAGGCGGGAGAGCATGCCGTAGGTGGTGACAACGAGGTCGATATCTCCAAAGGTTGGAATCTCCTGCATTCCGTTTTCGGAGCGGTGGGCGATGAAGAGGTTGAGCGTCGGCGCAAAGGTTGCCGCCTCGCGCTTCCAGTTTCCGATCAGCGAGGCGGGGACGATGAGCAAGGCCGGGCTGGAATCGGGTAGCTCGGCTTTTTTACGGAGCAGGGCGGCCAGCACCTGCATGGTTTTACCAAGCCCCATGTCGTCGGCCAGGCAGGCACCAAGGCCGGTGCGGGCGCAGAACCAGAGCCAGTTGAGGCCGGTTTCCTGATAGGGGCGCAATTTTGCATTGAGCGTTTCCGGGGGCACCGCTTGCTCCGGGTTGCGCAACTGTTCCAGTGTTTTTGCCATCCATTCGCCGGGCTGGGTGAAGGCCCATTCGCGGTGCTCCTCCAGCTCCTCTTCGTTCTTCAGGTTGGCGGGCGCACCGGCGAGCAGGCGCATGCCCTCGGCAAACGAGATCTCGCCATTGCGTTCGATCGCCTCCCAGTGGGAAAGGGCCTGCTGGAGTTTTTCGCGGTCCACCTCCACCCACTGGCCGCGCAGCATCACCAGCCCATCCTCGCCCGCGAGCAGCGCGGCAATTTCGGAGCGTGAAAGACGCTGGCCGTCGATCATCACATCCAGTGAAAAATCAAGCAGGGCATTGATGCCCAGGTTGCTCTTCTTTTTCTCGCCGATCGTGACGGCGACCTGCGGGCGGCTGCCCTTTTTCTTCCACCAGTTCGGTAGGCGCACGAGGAGGTTGGATTCTTCATAGGCGGGGATGCCCTGCAAAAATTCATAGGCCTCTTCCGGCAGCCAGACAAGGGGGTGGAAAATATCGCCTGTCTCGACCAAGTCAGCGATCAGATCGCTGCGCTTAGCCGCGGCATGGATCGGCGAAAGCAGCTTGAGCAGGGCGGGTTTGTTGTTGGCACCCGCGTATTCCTTGAGCGCCTTGCCCAGCGGGAGCTGTTTCACCCGTCCGGCCTGGGAGAGGCCGGAGGCATAGGTGGCCATGAAGGCAAAGGGGAATTCCGGGTCGCCCTTGTTTTCGGCGAGGTGCAGGGTAACGCGTCCAACGCGCGACCAAAGCGGGGCGTGTGATTCCAGGAAGCCGGCCAGCCCCCCGCTTTCAGAGAGCCGGGTTTGAGTCCAGTCCTCCAGCCGTTTCCAAAGAGTGGAAAGCACGTCGGGCGAGAGGTATTCCGCCCCGCGCATCGGCGGCGCGTTGAGCACCCATTCCGCCAACTCGGCGGATGACGGGGGCGGAACCTCCACGGCTTCATCTTCGGGAATATGGCAGAGCACCCGCAAAAACCCGCTTGCAAAATTTTTCCAGTAAGAGACGGATAGATCCGCCTCGATCTGGAGTTTTTGTCCGCCGAGAGCCACCAGTCCCGCCGCGTCGGATTCCACGAATTTCTTGAGGTGTGGATCGCGGCAAACCACCGTGCCGTTCGGGGTGAGTTCGAGTTGGCTTGAGTTCATTTGTTCAGCAGGAAGGTGGCGGTTTCGTAGGTGGCATAGACGCCGTCGCCGGAGGTGAAGTTTTCCTGGTAGTCGGCGACGAGCTGGCTGAGCTCGGTGCGGGAAAGGGGGGCATTGCCCGTGCTGACCTTTCCGCCGGTGACACCCTGTTCGTGAATGGCTTTAAGGAAGGCCTTGGCATCGTAGTAGATGATTTCCTCTTCGCTATGCCTGCGCCGCTCCAGATGGAAGCCGGCCTCCAGCAAATACGCCCCCGCTTCCTCATAGGTTGGGAGGGTTAGTACGGGTGTTTTTCCGGGGGCAATGACCTTTCGCAAATCGTGCAGTTCTCTGAGAGTCCCCTTTAGCATCATACCCAGCGCAAAAGTGCCGCCGGGCTCCAGACTGTTAAAAATATTATCGCACGTGGCACGCAAATCGGAAACCCAGTGCAGGGCCGAGCTGGAGACGATGAGCGGATAGTGGTCACCGCTCCAATAGGTCTGGGCATCCCCGACAATCCAGTTGATTTGCGGGAAGCGCTTAAACTTGGCACGGCTGTGCACGGCCATCTTTTCGGCTACGTCGACGGCCTCGATCGGAACGTCCGGGAATCGATCGGTCAACAGACGGGTCAGTTGTCCGGTCCCGGATCCGAGTTCGAGGATCTGTTCCGGATACATTTCGGGGAGCATGGACACGACGGATTGCGCCAGCGCCAGCTGCGGGCGGGCATGGCGGTCGTAGGTCTCGGCTGCGGCTGAAAAACGTTTTTCGATCATCGACTTCCCAAATTTGCCGCGCAGGTTGCGTCATTTCAGACGGTATTGCAACCCAACGATACGCGACATTTCTATGCGCCGCGCAGGAGGATTTCATCGGCGCATCCGGCCATGAGGCCTTTTAGTTCGTGAAGACGGGCGGCTGTGGTGCGGGGGGCGTTGCGGTATTGTTCCTCGGGCAGTTCGTCGCGAGGAACGAAGGCCTGCAGCACATAGCGATGGGAGCCTTTGATGGCAGCGCAAATTTCGGTCATCTGTTCGTCGGTATGGACGGTTTCGATAACGGTGGTGCGGAATTCATAGTCCCTTGCTTTGGAGCGAATGAGGTCAATGGATCGCTGGATTTTTCCGGTGTCAGGAAACCCAACGAATTCGGGATAGGCGGACAACCCGCATTTGATATCCATGGCCACGTAGTCAATAAACGGGAGGCACGCAGCAAGCCGTTCAGGGTTGGAACCGTTGGTGTCGAGCTTGACGGAGAAGCCGAAACGCTCCTTAAAGAACCGGATTAGTTCCACTAAATCATCGGCGGTGGTCGGCTCGCCACCGGTCATAACAATGCCGTTGACCCAGTCCTTCTTGAACTTTTCACAGACGGCTTCGAGCGTCTCCCAGGTCAGCCCGGCCTGCTTCTTTCCCATCAGCGCGGCGTTGTGGCAGAAGCCGCAGGTAAAGCCGCAGCCGCTGATGAAAAAGACGGCGGCGAAGTGCCCGGGGTAGTCTACCATCGACGGCTTTTCGAGATAGGCATAGATGGATGAGCTGTCGCTCATTGGAATATCGAATCTCTAATTTCTAAATTCGAAACAAATCCCAATCTCCAAGGCTTAGAATTTTGAAACTTGTCCATTTGAAGCTTGTTTAGAGTTTAGAGATTGGGGATTAGGATTTTCACTTGAGAAAAGTTGATACGCCGGGCGCGGAGGGAGGGAGTCGCACCCGACGTATCGGGGTGGAAAATTATACCGTTGCTTCGGTAAGGACAGATTGGATCATTTTTGGGGAGATGATTCCTTTGCCGACGCCGGAATAGTCGGTTTGCAGTCCGACATATTGATAAAGTCTGGATTTCATGCATATCGGGTCCTCTGCGCCTGGCTCCCTGGTGCAAACCGGAACAAAGTCATCGGTCTCCATATCCCACTCGGTTAAGAGCATGGCGGGGATGCGCGAAGGGTTGATGCATTCGGCCTCGGAAAACGCCACAATGCCGTCAATGGTTTCGACGTCGCAATAGAGCTTTTCGAAGTCGGCGTATTCGTCCTTGGCGAGCAGTTTATCGATGCGCTGGTTGAGGGTGTGGCACTTGTCGCAACCTTGCTTTCCGAATACTTTGATTTGGTATTTTGCAGCCATTGTTATCTCCCTACTTCCGCAGTTATGAGTGTCTGTTCGGCTTCTTCGGCCTCAACGACATTGTATTTTCCGGCATGGCGGGCGAGCAGTTCGCCGTAGCGCTTGGATTTGTTCCAGTTCTGCACCTTGCTGAAGTAGCCTACCACGCGGGTTTCGCCAACGACATTTTCTGAGCCACATTCCGGACAGGCTTCGAGCAGGCCGCGGGTCTGGTGGTTGCAGTCGTCGCAGAAGGTGAACTCCGGCGACACGCAAACCTGTGCGGACTGCGTTCGGTGGAATATCTCGGTCATCAGGTGCGCGATGGAATCAGTATCCGGGCGCTCCTCACCGATAAAGCAGTGGGTGATAGCACCGGACTCGATCATGCTGTGGTACTTCGACTGCTCGACGATGCGGTCGACAAGCGAGACGTCCGCCTCTGCGGCGAGGTGGATCGAGTTGGTGTAGTATTCAGCATCGGCCGGTCCCTTGACGATTTCTTTGGACTCTTCCGGGAAATAGATCATGTCAGACTTGGCAAGGCGACGCGCGGCGCTTTCGGCAGGCGATTCCTCGAGGGTAAACTTGAGGTTATATTTTTTCGCCAGCTTCTTGGCTTTGGCATACATGTGAGCAACAACCTTTAATCCGAAGCGCTGTGCCTCCTTCGAGTCGTGCAACTCCTGGCCGATGAGGAAATTAACGGCATCGTTCACGCCGATGAGGCCGAGAATGTAGGTGCAGTTTTCGAGGTCGACATAGGGCTTCCCATCATTGGCGACCTTGCCGATCTGCCAGAGCGGATGGCCCGGGCCGCTGATCATTTCGGCCGCCTTTGCTTTCTTCTGCAGGTGGGCGTCAACGGCGAGCTCCATCGTGTGGTCGAGCTCGTCAAAGAAGTTCTTCAGAACATCGCCCCCGGTGCGGGCCGCTCGGTAGGAGGCCTGCGGAATATTGATGGTGACGTTCTGGAAGCCGCAAAAGCGCATGCACTCGGGATGCTGCAGCATGCGGTTGTCGGAAATCGTCGTGCGCAGGCGGCAGCAGGCCGAGAGGGTGACCTCGTCACGATCAAAGATGAAGTAGGTCGACCCGTTCTTGCTGGCGAGATCGCAGGCTTCCCGGTAGATCGCAAATTGTGTTGGGTCCTCAAAGGTTTCATCGGAAACATGGAAGTCGCACTTCGGGAATTCGAAGATGCGTCCGTTGGCATCGCCTTCCCCGAAGACCTTGAGCAGAGCGCTGCAGAAGGCCTGCGACTCCTTGGTGTAGTCGTTGTAGGTCACGATCTGTTCGCCGCGCTCGGTCAGGTTTTCTGCGATAGCGGGATCGAAGACCATGCCTTCGGCTTCGTCGGGCAGCTCGCGCAGAACAAGGCGCATGCCGTCCGCCGGATCGTCGTAGTAGAGATCCATCATCCGGTATCCGCCGGCATCGGTTTCATCGCGCAGTTCCTCGATGAGCTCGACGACGGAGCCGTCCTTGAGGCGCAGCTGGTATCGGCCGCCGGGACCGATGGCCGGAACGTTCTTGAGGTAGCCCGGGACGCCGGTGTGGATGTTGAAATCGAGGAACAGCGTCTGACCGCCGCGCGAGAAGGCGTTCTGTGACCCATTGAAAATCAGTTCCTGCGCAATTTGTTTGAGTTCCTGTTCGCCCATGCCGACGAGGAGCGGGGCGTAGAGAATGTTGATGTAGGCGATGCCGAGTGCGCCGGCATAGTTGGCCTGCATCGAGGCAAGGAAGGTGTTGAGGTGGCCGGTCAGCACAGAGGCGGAACGGGCGGGTTTCGACTCGGTGTTGAGGTTGATGAGCCCGGTCAGACCGTATTTTTTAACATACTCGATGGAGTGTGATGAGCAATAGACACGGGTCGGATAGCCAAGGTCGTGCACATGGACTGCGCCGGTGTCGTGCGCGCGCTTGACTTCCGGGCTGAAGATGGTGTCGAGCGCCCACTGCTTGAGGACGAGTTCGGCGATGCCCATGTTGACCGCTTCGGGATTGTTGTTCACGATGTTCGAGTTTTCGGTCGACTTGGTGAACATCAGGCCTTCAAGGAAATCCTTCGAGATGCGGTACAGCGAGAGGTCGCGCAACTGGTGGGAGAAGCCGCGCTCCATCAACTCGTTGTTGACCAGCTCGCGAATGAGCGGGGTGTTGACGATGGTCATGTCGCTGGCGATAATCCGGTTTTCGACGCTCTTGGCCACATTGATGGCCAGCTCGACGGAGAGGTCGGTCTTGTCGATGATCTGCTTGACGATGCGGTTGCGGTCCCACGGGAGGTTGACGTTGTTGGTGGAGGACTC
>JAUVCG010000034.1 GCA_030595785.1 Kiritimatiellales bacterium
GTTCTTAACCGGCCACTGCATGTTCGACTGCCCGGAGCATAACCAGACTTCGCCGACCAGAACATTTTTCACTTCCGCCGAGTCAGCACCTGATACAACCTTCAGGCGTTGAGGATCTGTTGAGGCTTTCATCTTCTTAAGCCGGACCGTGAACTTTCCATCCGGACCGGCTTTGGCAGTGCGCTCCTGCCCGGCAAAGGAAACCGTTACTTCCGTTCCGGGATCCGCCCAGCCCCACACAGCGGCTTCCTGATCCCGCTGCAGAACCATTCCATCTGAAAATACTGCCGCAAGCTTCAGCTCTGCCTGAGCGGAAAAAACAAACAAAAACGCAACAACAACCGAACTCCATTTATTCATCATAATCCCCACCCCTTTTTTTGGCCGCCTCATAGACATCTTTGACTGCAATTCCGTTTTCCTTCGCCAGCGTTCGGCAATCCTCAATCTCCGGTGACGCCGTCACCACTACCCCGTTGCGCCTGCCTATCTTGATGCGCACCTCGCCATACGGCGTTTCCACTGTTTTGAAACTACGCTCCAGCACCGTCCGTTTGGACAGCTGCTCGCGTATGCCGAAGGTAGTCGATTCGCGGAAGATCAAGTCGAGCATTTTTCCCCGGTCAGCCGGAAGGCATAATGCGGTTAATAAAGTTCCCTGCCGCTGCTTTTTCATGAAAACCGGTGTAGTGAACACATCCAGTGCGCCGGCTTCGAGCAGTTGATCAAACAGGCACCCCACAAGCTCGGGCGTCGTGTCATCGAGGTTACACTCCAGAACAAGGCACTCATCCGCAGTTTGATCTTCAGCTGCTTCATATAGCGTAGCACGAAGCAGATTGGGCCGATCGTTGAGTTTCCGGTGTCCAACGCTGTAGGCAGTTTTTATTGCACGGCATCCGATGCCCGGAGATTCCGCCGTCCGCCAGGCAGATATAAGTGCCGCGCCGGTGGGTGTTACCAATTCAAATGGTTCATCCACATCCTGCACCGGAAAACCTTCAAGCAAACGGAGGGTTGCAGGCGCCGGATTCGGATAGGTTCCGTGCGCGCATTCAATGGTGCCGTGCCCTTGCGGCAGGCTGCGGATCGACACTCTATCCACGTCCAGTTTATAGAGTGCCAAACAGCACCCGACAATATCGACAATAGAATCCATCGCCCCGACTTCGTGAAAATGGATTTTTTCGATGTCCACGCCATGGATCGAAGCCTCCGCTTCGCCGATTTGCTGGAACACCTTCGATGCATTGGTTTTCACCTTATCAGGAAGCGCGCTTTCTTCGATGAGCTTCAGAATGGCGCTCAAATGACGTCCATGATGATGTCCATGGTCGTGATCATGGCGGTGGTGCTCATGCAGCTTGACCTTTGCGCGGATGCCGCTCATCCCCTGCTCGACGACCGCGTCAGCCACGATCTCGAACGGATCGACATTCAGCGACTTCAGCTCTTCGTTCAGCTCGTCAACTGAAACACCCAACCCAATCAATGCGCCGAGGATCATATCCCCGCTCGCACCACCTATACTCTCAAAATGCAGCGTTTTCTTTTTCATAATGCCAAACATAATGGCAGGTTTTGGTTTTCGCGCCAAGAGGCAAAGAAAAGGCCTGGAGTGCGCAGGCTCGACTGCGCTTTAAAATAGGCGGCTCGACGCCGTCGAACCCGCACCGCCAACCATTCCACCGTTCGCCTCCGGCTTATTTAAAAGCGGTGTCGAGCCGCCGCACTCCATATTTTTTCACCCAAACTGAACAAGCCCGGCCTCTCTGAGGCTGAGGAAGTCGGATGCATTGTTGTGCTTCCGGTGTCCGATAACGATGTGGTCGAGCACCTTGATGCCCATCACCTCTCCCGCGCCGATCAGCTGCTTGGTGATTTTGATATCTTCTGAGGATGGAGTCGGGTCGCCGGAGGGATGGTTGTGTGCAAGGATCATGGCGGCGCAGGAGTGCTCGACGGCCTTCTTAAACAATTCGCGTGGATGCACCAGACTACTATTGAGTGTCCCCTGGCTGATTTGCTTGGGTTCACCGATCAACCGGTTCTTGGTATCAAGCATCAGCGCCCAAAAGACTTCATGCTGCAGGACACGGGCCCGTTCCCTTAAAACGGCCGCCGCCTGCTCGGGGGTCGTGACCATCGGGCTTTCACCGACGCTTTCACGGGTCAGCCGCTGCGCCAACTCCATCGCAGCCTTGATCATCTGAGCTTTGACCGGTCCAATACTGTTAATGGCTTGAAGCTCCTTGACGGATGCCTTCGCCAGCGCGGTAAGGGAACCAAACGCGGAAAGCAACCGCTGAGCAACTTCAACCACGTTGATTCCGGTCGTTCCCGTGCGGAGAATCAAGGCCAGCAGTACCGCATCCGATACATTTTCAGCCCCGATGCGCTCAAACTCCTCGCGCGGCCGCAACTGAGCAGGCATATCGCATACCCGCAGATTGTTATCAACCACCGCATAGGCAACCTTATCCGCCATAGCCTTTTCCCCCATAGTGCGCAATCGCCTCCTCGATCATCATCCGCTCCTTACGCAACGCTTGCTCCAACTCTTCCTTGGTCGGACTGTCGCCCTCCTCCACGATCTCGCGGCCGATGAGCCAATAGGCGGCGACCATTTCCGAGTTGACGGAACGAACGACGTTTGCCCGGGAGGTTTCGAGAATCGAAACGACTCGTCCGAACAAACCGGAACCATCAAGCTGACTTCCACCGTTTTGCATAGTGAGGGCATTGTCCCAAACCAACACGCCTCACACAACACTTTGCTTTACTTATTTACCCGTACTACCAAACCCACCTGCTCCGCGGGTGGTTTCGGAGAGCTCCTCAACCATTTCATAGTAGATCGGGGAGCAGTCGCAGGCAACGATCTGGAACAGACGCTGTCCCTTTTCGGCGGTATAGGTGAAGTCCTTGATGTTGTCGCACATCGCCATCAGTTCACCACGATAGCCGCCGTCAATCAGTCCAACCGAATTGGCCATGCGCAGCGGCGTCTTGGAAATACTGGAACGCGGCATCAGAAAATAGGCGCGTCCGTCCTGCGGTTCGCAGGCGATGCCGAGCTTAATGGCCTTGGTTTCTCCGGGTTCGATGGTGATGTCTTCGAGCACATAGAGGTCGAGGCCGGCATCACCTTCATGGAAATGCCCGTGGTCGGAATAGATTTCGCGTGCAGCATCGTTAAGCGGCTTGATTTTCAAATGCATGGTAAATCCCTGTCTTTGGTTGTTAAAATATCCGGGACATAGTATCTTTCCGCCATCGTTTTCACAAACCACTAATCTAGACTAAATTGTATCACTGACGGTATATTTCACCACAGAGGGCACAGAGGCAGGCTCCGCTCCTCCGTGACCTCCAGCAAAGCGGTTGGTTAATCGAATGGAGTAGGTATATGTTGAAACTGGCGATTTTTGGATCGGGATCGGGCACGAACTGCCAGGCCATTATTGATGCCGTGGAGGCGGGGATGTTGGACGCGGAGATTCGTTGTGTTTTATCAGATGTGGCGGACGCCTATATTCTGGAGCGCGCTCGCAAACACCATATTCCGGCGATCCATTTTGACTGCGCTCCTTTCAAAACCAAGCTCGATGGCGAAGCGGAGCAAAAGGTCCTCCAGATTTTGGAAGACCACGATGTGAACTTTATCGCGCTGGCGGGCTTTATGCGGATTGTGAAGAACGGCCTGCTCAACACATACGCCGGACGCATCATCAATATCCACCCTTCCCTCCTGCCGAGCTTCCCCGGTCTGGATAGCGGAAAGCAGGCGTTTGACTATGGCGTAAAACACACCGGATGTACGGTCCACTTCGTGGATGCGGGCGTCGACACCGGAGCAATTATCAACCAAAAGACGATCGCCATCGAAGACTCCGACACGCGTGAAAGCATGATGGAAAAGCTCCACGCACAGGAACACATCGCCTACCCCGAAGCGTTGCAGTGGATTGCCGAAGGTCGTATTCAGCTGGACGGCCGGCGGATTACGCTGGGACCTTGCCTATCCGGTTGACACACCGGCACGATTAATCCGGCATAGATTCTATGAAACAATTTTAGCACCCTCTAAACCAGCAGATGATCTTCTTCAGGTTCGTGCTCGCGGTCGAGCTTGGAGCCGCTCCAGGGGTAGCGCATGAGGAACACGGAAATCACCAGCGTGCCGAGCAACCAGCCGAGGCCGATAATCAGCAAGGCTTTGGTTGAAAAGTCGCCATAGTTCCCGGTGAATTCGCTGTAGAGGGCGAAGCCTATTACGACGATCAGGATGGCGGGCGTGACGAACTTGATCAGCACTCCCCAGCCTTTGTGTAGCTTGGTTCCGCCCACGCGGTCAACATGCTTGCGGGCAATGGCGGCTTTGAGTACCCAACCCACCAACAGGCATTCAAAAATACCGCCGGTCACCAGTCCATAGTTATTCACAAAATGATCGACGATATCGAGAATCCACAACCCTGCGCGGGTGGTGAAGATAACGCTGCCAAGGCACCCCACGGCACAGACGACCGTAACGGTTTTCTTGCGGCTGAAATCAAACTTGTCGATCAACGAGCAACAGAAAACTTCGACCAGCGAAATGGCGGAGGAAAGGCCTGCCATGATCAATACCAGAAAGAAGAGCAATCCAAAGATCGTCTGTCCGGCGGGCAGTTGATTGATGGCCTCGGGATAGACCACGAAGGCCAGACCGGGCCCGCTGGTAATCGCCTCCGCAAACGGCACACCCTTGGAGGCGGCCATGAAGCCGATGGTTCCAAAAACGGCAAATCCGGTAATAAAGGAGTAAAGGCAGTTCAGCACAGAGGTAATGAGTGCGTTTCCGACTATGTCGGTTTTCTTCGGCAGATAGCTGGCATAGGTAATCATGATGCCGAAGCCGAGCGACAGCGTGAAAAATATTTGCCCGAAGGCGGCCACCCATACCTTGCTTCCCGCCGCTGACAGCGGGTTGATCTTTTCCCAGCGGGCGGTGAGATAATTTTCCTTGATCGCGTCCCAGGCGCCGGGAAGCTGTAGTGACCAGCCGACGAGCACCAGCGTGAGCACTACGAGCAGCGGCATGAAAACCATACTCGCCTTTTCAATACCGTGGTTAACCTCGCGATAACAGATGGCCCAGCTGATGATCCAGGTCAGCACGGTGCCGCCAAGGATCGGCCAGCGGATGCCGCCAAGATCAAAGGGAGACTCCGACGCCTGCAAAAAAGTGTTCATGAAAAAATCGCCCGTGTCCGCTCCCCATGCCTGATTAAACGAAAAGACAAAATAATTCATGCACCAGCCGATCACAACCGCGTAGAAAAGAGTAATTCCGAAAAAGGCAACAACCGGCATCCACCACCCGATGGTTTCCCATCTGCGGTCGACCCGGGCAAAGGCCAACGGCGGAGATGCTTTTTCACGGTGCCCGAGGGTATACTCGAGGATCATTAGCGGGATGCCGGCGAGCAGGAGGGCCACAACGTATGGAACCAGGAAAGCTCCACCACCGTTTTCGTAGGCCATGTAGCCGAAGCGCCAGATGTTTCCGAGTCCGACCGCCGATCCAATGGCGGCCAGCAGGAAACCTACCTTGCTGCCCCATAAGCTTCTAGTTGCCATGCTCACTTCACCTCTTCCGGATCTGTTTAGCACACATTAACCGCAAAAGAACGCATAGAACGCAAGAGGGACCATCCTCGAAAACTTTGCGTTCTATGCGTTCTTTTGCGGCAGATCAAATCCGTTCGTGCCCCTGGATTAATTCCGGTGACGGAAGGTGATGCGACCTTTTTCAAGGTCATAGGGGGAGATTTCGACGGTTACTTTATCGCCTACAGCGATACGGATGAAGTGCTTGCGCATTTTACCTGAAATGTGCGCCAGGATTTCATGTCCGTTTTCCAATTCAACACGGTACATGGTGGCGGGCAGTACTTTTTTTACTACGCCTTCCGCCTCGATTGATTCTTCTTTAGCCATACCCACTCCTTAAAAATTCACAGAAAGGGCATGCTACACAGAAAAAGCGGCTTTGCAACCGTTAACCGAAAAACCGTTCACTGAAAAAAGCCTCTTGCATAACTCCGCCGGGCAGAGCCGACACGCGGATTGAAATTATTCTGTTCGAATTCTCCCGCTTTGCCAGTCGCATCGTAAGCCGCATAGCATCATGTGTCGCAAAATCGAGACCACCAATGCGAACCGTCTGGATAAGGGGCTTCGATGAAGATCGCTTCCCTCGTAGTGGGATGGGTGATTTCCAGTTGATAATGATGCAACGCAATCACCTTTTCCCCCGAGCCAAGGCGGGATCCGTATTTATCGTCGCCCGCAATCGGGCATCCGATGGCGGCGAGCTGCGCGCGGATCTGGTGGTAGCGTCCGGTCTCGAGATCGACTTCGAGAAGGGTCAGATTGTCGAGCTGCTTGAGCGTCCGATAGCGCAGGACGGCGCGCAACGCGCCCCGTTCGCCTTCTTTGCAGACTTCAGCACGATGCTGCTCATGTGTAAGCCAGTGGATCAGTTCAGCGGACGGATTTTCCGGCGTGCCTTCAACCAGAACGTGGTAGGTTTTCTTACAGTCGCGGTTGCGGATATCCTCGTTCAGGCGCGAGAGGGCCTTGCTGGTACGGGCAAAGAGAACGACACCGCTAACCGCTTTATCGATGCGGTGCACCGCGTTCAGAAACACATTCCCCGCCTTGTCTTTATCAACCCGCACCCATTCGCGCGCCCAATCCTCCATATTGCGCAGGCCGGTGCCGCTATCCTGCGTCAGCAGGCCGGCCGGCTTGTTGACCGCCAGCAGGTGGTTGTCCGCAAAAAGGATCAGCGGCTCCAGCTCTCCAGCGCTGTAGACAATCTCATTCATGGAACCGGATTTAAACACAAAGACACCAAGATACGAAGGTCCCGTTTCTGATTCTTTGAGCCCTTTGGGCCTTTAGCGAACGAAGAGAGAGGGTGTTTAAACTAGTGGTTGATCCAGCGCGCCCAGTTCCCGTTTGGAAGATCCATCACTCCGTCTGCACCGGTCAGAAGCATTTCGCCACGCTCGACGGTGCCGCCCGCGTTGTATTGCCGAAGCAGGTTGCTGAGCACGATCGGCGAGAAGCCGGGCGTATGGGAAGTGAGCAGGACAAAACAGGGATCCGCCGTGAGGACTTGATGCACCAGATCGAGCGTGGTCATCAGGCTTTCCTCAATCTTGTAGAGCTCCCCTTTTTTTCCGCGTCCGAAGGAAGGCGGATCGAGCAGGACCGCGTCGTATTGGTTTCCACGCTTCACTTCGCGGCGGAGAAACTTGATCACATCGTCGACAATCCAGCGGATCGGTGCATCCTGTAAATCGTTGAGTACAGCATTTTCGCGTGCCCAATCAACCATACCCTTGGAGGCATCAAGGTGGCAGCACTGCGCCCCGGTCTGCGCGGCGGCAAGCGTCGCTCCGCCGGAATAGGCAAAGAGGTTGAGGAATTTAAGAGTGCAGTTGCGTTCGGTTTTTTCAGCCATGAGCGTTTTGCGAATCCATTCCCAAAGCTTGCGCGTTTCAGGGAATACGCCGAGATGGCCAAAGTCCGTTGCCGAAAGTTTCATCCGCACTCCGCCGATTTCAACGTTCCATGCCTTGGCGAGTTGATCGCGCCCTTGCCAGTTATGCCCTCCTGCACGATCGAAACAGGCTGTGGCACTTTCCCGAAGACCGGGATTTTGCGGAACCCACACCGCCTGTGCGCATGGGCGCTCCAGCACAACGTCGCCAAAGCGTTCCAGCTTTCTGCCGTTGCCACTATCGAGCAGTTCGTATTGGTCAGACATTATCCGGCTCCATCCTGATGTTCGTGACGAGTGAGGTGTGAAACGTGACGGGAACTTCACGACTCACGCTTCACTTTTCACCTGTTAAACTTTCCTCACCCGATCCTTGAACAGATTGCGCGATGCCGCGGAAGCGGGGTGACACCCGGTATGTGCTATGTTTATCAATATGCCTACCATCGCAGCAGAAACCACCAGACTCGACCCTCCATAACTGATGAACGGCAGCGCCAGTCCCTTGGTAGGCACACATCCGGTAACAACTGCAAAGTTGATTAATGCCTGCGTCGTGATCATCAACGTGATGCCGAACGCAACAAACCGGCCGAAGTCGTTGCGGGCGTTGAATGCAATTCGAAGTCCGAGTACAAACAGAACAACATACATAAAAACCACGATTAGAGCGGTGATCAGTCCCAGCTCTTCTCCGATAATGGGGAAAATAAAGTCGGTGTGGGCCTCGGGCAGGTAGTCATATTTCTGCATGCTGTTGCCGAAACCAACTCCCACGATTTCGCCGCCGGCAAATGCGCGCAGTGAATTGACAAGCTGCCATGCCTTATCCTGCTCATATTTCTGCGGATCAAGGAATGCCAGGATACGGCTCATGCGTTCCGGATTTTGAAATATCATGATCAGGACTCCCAGCAACCCCAGCAAACCGGTTAGCAGCAGAGGAGCAATGCTGACGCCGCCCAGAAACATCATACTGACCGCAACCGAAGAAACCAGCATTGTGGTTCCGAAATCCGGTTCTACAACCAATAACACGGCAAAGATTCCGAGCATGGCAAACGGAATTAAAATGCCTCGTTTCAATTCGTCGATCCGCCGCTGGTTTCGTGCAATCCACCATGCAAAAAGCATAATGATTGCAAGTTTGGAAAACTCCGAGGGCTGGACGGTTAAAGAGCCGAACTTCAACCACCGCCAACTTCCTTTGATACAGCTTCCAATACCCGGGATGCGGACCAGAATGAGGGACAAGACGGAAAGCAGTGCAAGAGGGATTGCCAGTTTTTGGTAAAGGCGATAATCAAAGCGGGCAGCGACAGCTGCCGTGCAAATAGCAACAGCAAGCCACTTAAGCTGGCGTATTACAAAATGACCGGCGTCCTCGTGTTCTGTCGAGCTGGCGCTCGCAAGAATCAGGATACCGAGGGTCACGAGTATCAATACGATGGCAATAAACAGCGAGAGGGTTTTCCGCATCGATACCCGTTCCCTGTTTTACTCCGAGATCGGAATACGCAGGCGCTGTCCTTCTTTGACCGCGGACTCGTCGGAAATATTATTCATGCGCATGATTTCGCTTTTGCCCACACCATACTGACGGGAGATGTCGTCAAGCGTTTCGCCCGGATACACCACGTGATCCATGACCGCATCCAGTTGCATGCTGTCGCTTGCAACAGGCTCGACCCCGGACTCTGCCATCGGTGCGGGCTCTGGCGCAGGTTCAACCGGATCAGCGGCCTTCGGCTTGGATTTTTGCGTATCCGTGGGCACTTTCCCTCCGCTCGGGATAGAGAGCGTTTCGCCGGCGATTATCCTGTCGCCCTCGATGTTGTTGAGCGAGCGCAGGTCGGCCAGGCTCACGCCGGCAGCTACAGCAATCCCGGAGAGCGTATCGCCCTTCTGGATCACATACTCGCCGCCTTTCTTCACGGAAGGTGCCCTTTTAGCAGGAGCGGAGCTGCGACTTCCGGCGGGGACTCGGAGTTCCTGTCCGACATATAGCACGTCGGGATTCGACAGATTGTTCATCGCAATGAGTGTTTTGGTTGAGGTATTGAAGTCAACCGCCAGTCGCGAGAGCATATCACCCTTCTGGACAATATAGGGTTCAGTATTGTCGTAGGTGGTTGCAGGCATCACAACAGGCGCTACCATACCGCTGTCAATAATGACTGGATCATAGGCCGAACTCTGCGGGTCACCCGGATAGATGGAATCGCCGGCAACGGCCTGAGAGCTCTGCGTTTTCCCCTTGTGCTCGTGCTTAAATGGCCCCTTGTGCCTCGCTCCTGCACCGCGGCCGCTACCTTGTGACTCTGTGGTAATACATCCTTGCGTCAGGGCAAACGCGATTAGTGCGGCAATATGCAAACCTAAAACTGCTGATCCGATCTTCATTATTAAACTCCTTTTCAAACGTGCTCTATCAGTCAATGACTGTGTTTTCATGAAGCATCACCTCCGCCCTGTGCCGACTCATGGAAGAGCTCCATAAAGCGCTCCCCGCGTTCCTCGAAACTGACAAACTGGTCGAAGCTAGCGCAACCCGGGGATAAAAGTATGATTTCCCCCGGTTTTGCGGCGTTTCGAGCGGTGTTGAAAGCTGTTTTCAACGTCCCGCATTCCACGCACGGACAAACCTCGTTCCAAGCCTGATACATTGCTCGGGATGCTTGGCCAGTAAGGTATATGGTCCTTGTCCGTTCCGCCAGTATTTCTTTAATAAAAGTGTATTCCGATTCCTTCGGAAGCCCCCCGGCGATCAAATGAATCCCCTCACCACAGGATTGCAGTGCGGCGGCCACAGCAGCGAGATTGGTTGCCTTCGAATCATTTACATAAGCCACTCCGTCCAGCTCCCCCACCCGTTGAAGCCGATGGGGCAAGGGTTTAAAGCCCCGGGCGGCGGCTTCGGCGCTCTCAAAGGGAATCCCGACTGCGGCTGCCACGGCCGCTACCGCAGCCCCTGTACAGCCGCCAAGAACAGGAGAATCGAAGAGTGTACCCGACAGGTTGAGTACGGGCTCCGATTCATGAAAAACCTGCCCGTTTTCAAAGAAATAGTCTGCATCCGGTGTTCCGCCGAAGGTGATCCAGCGCCGCTCACCCTCTACATCGGCCCTAAACGGCTCCACTAGATCGACGGGAACCAGACACGCATCCCCGGCGAGGGAGGATGAGCCGAAGATGCGTGCCTTGGTGCGCCGATAGAGATTCATCGTTTCATGACGGTCGAGATGATTGGGCAGTATATTGAGCACTACGGCCACCTCGGCACGGAAATGCTGCACGGTTTCGAGCTGGAACGAACTGACTTCCAGCACCAGCCAATCCAAATCCGGGTTTTCCAGCACCGTTTCACAGGCCGGGATGCCATAGTTTCCGCCAATCGCCACCTTTATCCCCGCCAGTTGCAGCATTTCGGCAATCCACTTGACCGCCGTGCTCTTGCCGTTCGAACCGGTTACGGCAATTGTTTTTCCTTGATGGCGCGACCCGCCCAGCTCCAGCTCTGAAAGCAACGGGATACCCCTTCCGCATACTGCGGAGATCCATGGGTGGGACAGTCTGAATCCGGGACTGACAATGCAGATATCAAAATCGCGATCTTTCAGGATCTGATGAACCGTCGCCTTATCCGTGATTTCCTGCGAAAGCACGGTTGTCTCACAGTTTTCAGCACGCAGCAACCGCTCGGCGGCCTGCCCGCTGCGTCCATAACCGAGAATCAATGCGGTACGATATCTTTCCATGTTCAACGAATCTTCAGGGTTGCAACGCCGATTAAGGCGAAAATGATCGCCAGGATCCAAAAGCGTGTGACAATGACAGTTTCGACCAGCTCCGGCTCGCGCCTCTCCTCGAGAGCGCGCTCCTTTTCGACAAATTCGAAGTGGTGGTGCAACGGCGCACACTTGAAGACGCGACGACCTTTACCAAAGCGTTTTCTCGTATATTTATAGTAGGAACTTTGAATCACCACGCTGGCCGCCTCGATCACGAAAACACCCCCGACGATGATGAGCAACAGCTCCTGCTTGATCAAAATGGCCAGCATGGCGATGGCACCGCCAATCGCGAGGCTGCCGGTATCGCCCATGAAAATTTTGGCCGGATGGCAGTTGTACCACAGGAAGCCCAGCCCTGAGCCAAGCAGCGCGCCGCAGAAGACCGTTAGTTCGCCGCTGCCGCGCACGAACGGTA
Organism: Kiritimatiellales bacterium; assembly: GCA_030595785.1. Lineage (GTDB taxonomy): Bacteria > Verrucomicrobiota > Kiritimatiellia > Kiritimatiellales > Pontiellaceae > Pontiella. Next base: position 11,768 of record JAUVCG010000034.1, read on the forward strand.
CCTGCAGGTACTCCGCAAAGTTGTAGTGTCCCGCCACGTAGGCCAGGAACAGGTAGGCCACGACTACCGAATTTGAACATCCAATCGCCAACCCGTCCAATCCATCGGTCAGATTGACCGCATTGGACGCGCCGACCAACACGATGACCATGAAGACAAAGGCGCCAATCAGACCAAGATCAAGAATCGGATGCTTGTAGAAAGGGACCATCAAGTCGCGCACGCGCTCCTGCATGTCGGGAATCGACCATAGCACAGAGAAAACGATGCCCGCCCAAACCAGTTGCGCGGCAAACTTCATCTTTACGCTCAGTCCATTCTTACGCTTGATCTTCAGGTAGTCGTCCGCAAAGCCGATCAATCCCATCAGGCAGAACGTACTCATCGTCAGCAAAATGTACATATTATCCGACCTCGCCCAGAGTAGCGTAGCAATAGCCGTGGAAACGATAATCAAAAGTCCGCCCATAGTCGGTGTTCCCACCTTTTGCCTTTTTGCCAGCCCTTCCACACGGGCATCCTCGACCTGCTCACCGAAATTGACGGCTCGAAGTCTTCGGATCAGTCCCGGAGCCACGATCAGCGATATGATGAATGCCATTGCCGCCGCTCCGAGTGTGCGGAACGAAATATATTGAAAAAGCCGCAGCGGTGAGAACAGGCCTTCGAGTTGGGTCAAATAATACAGCATTGTTCTAAATCTCCTTAAAATGTTCCAGCACCTGCTCAAGCCGCTCACCCCGCGAAGCTTTAAGCAGAACGCGGTCTCCGGATTGCAGATGTTCCTTCAAAACCTGTGCGGCCTCGCCGGCCTCCGGGACATGGAAAAACCGGTCTGTCCCGTTGCAAATAATCGTCTTGCCGAGTTCGCCAACGGTAATCACACCGTCAAGATTGAGCCCATCGATGAAGCGGCCCAGCTCGACATGTTCGGCTTCTGATGTCTCGCCCAGTTCACGCATGCCGCCGACGACGGCCCATTTATTTCCTGATCCCGGCAACGCGGCAAAGGTGCGCAGATTGGCGCGCATGGAGAGCGGATTAGCATTGTAAGCATCGTTAATGAATTTTATGCCGAGAACTTCCGACTCCTCCCATCGCATCGCCGGGAGTTTGAACTTGCGTAAGCCCTCCGCCACCTCGTCCGGTTCCATTCCCAGCTCCAGCCCAAGGGCAATAGCACGCAACGCGTTTTTCATCATGTGCTCGCCCGGAAGCGGCAGGGGGAAGGCTTGAGGTTTGAGGTTTGAGGCTTGAGGTTCGACGGACAGCACCGAAGGGGCCGACACATGTCCCACATAATCGGCATCACCTTTCATCGAAACGGTTATCACACCTGCGCAGGTTTGATTGCTTATCAGGCTAAACCATTCGCTGTCGCGGTCGAGGATCATCATTCCGGATTCCGGAACCTGTTTGGCCAGCTGCGCCTTTTCCAGCGCGATTTCCTCCAGCGAATGAAAGTGCTCGCGGTGCGCGTTTCCAATATCGGTGATAATCCCGATGTTCGGCTGCAGCAGACCGGCCAGCGGGCCGATCTCGCCGGAGTGGTTCATCCCGATCTCAAATACGCCATGACGTGCCTCCCACGGCATGGACATCATACTGAGCGGAAGACCAATGTGGTTGTTGTAGTTCCCGGCGGTGCGGTGGACTTCACCTCTCATGGAAAGTACATCGGCGCACATTTCCTTTACGGTGGTCTTGCCGACGCTTCCAGTAATGCCGATGACGGTGCCGAGCCATTTTTTTCGGTAGCCTCGCGCCATGTCCTGCAAACCCTTGATCGTATCCGGCACGCACAGCACCGGATTCTCCGACCACTCAAACCGCTCGCTCACCAGCGCGCCACCGGCTCCTTTCGCGAAGGCCTGCCGCATAAAATCGTGGCCATCAAAGTTTTCACCCCGGATGGCGACATAGAGATTGCCCGGCTGGATCGTGCGCGTGTCGTTTGAAATTCCCGTAACGGGATCGTCGGGTATCCCGTTTTTCCAACGTCTGGAAACCCATTGCGACAACTCTTCTGGACGAAAGCCCGACATTAACCTAAAATCTCCCTAACCGTTTCGCGGTCGTCAAACGGTATAATGGTTCCCTTCAACTCCTGGCAGGTTTCATGGCCCTTGCCAGCCACCAGCAGAATGTCCTTGCGCCCCGTTTTCTGAATCCCCTTCTCAATTGCATCGCGGCGCTCGAGCACCACTTCGAACGAGTCCTCGCCGGTAAAACCTTCGATAATGTCGCCAATGATCGCACCGGGATCTTCCTGGCGTGGATTGTCGGAGGTAATAATGCTGTAATCCGCCAGCGAGGCGGCGACCTGTCCCATCAACTTGCGCTTTCCGCGATCCCGGTTACCGCCGCAACCAAACACGACAATGAGTTTTCCTTTGCAAATTTCGCGCAGGGTTATGAGCACGTTTCGGAGCGCATCGTCGGTGTGGGCATAGTCTACAAACACCTTCTTGTTCCTGCGGTTCGGCACGGATTCCAGCCTGCCCGGGATGGTCTGTATATTTTCCAGCGACTTCGCCATGCGCTCGATGTCGATTCCGCACAACCCGCCGACCGCCAGAGCTGCGAGGGCGTTGCTGATATTGAAGCGTCCAAGCAGATTCAGGCAGATGCGGGCTTTGCCCCAAGGACTGGAAACCAGAAAACAGGTTCCATCGACATCCATCTCGGCATCGGTCGCACGAACCACGGCCTGCTCATCGAAGCCGTAGGTCACTACATCTTCCGTACTTATTTTTCCGGCGAGTAATTTGCGTCCCCACGGATCGTCAATATTGATAACGACGGAATGGCCGTCCTCATTTCCATAGGCGTAGAAGAGCCTGGATTTCACATCGAAGTAGCTATCCATGTCCTTGTGGTAGTCAAGGTGGTCTTGCGTCAAATTTGTAAAAACGCTGATACCGAAGGCGATACCGCGGATGCGCTGCAGGGCAATGGCGTGGGAGGAAACCTCCATCACCGCACTATCACACCCCACCTCCCGCATCTGACGGAACAGGTCATGGATATCCGGGGCCTCCGGGGTGGTGCGCGCTGCGGGGAGCGTGCGATCGCCGATCTCATACGCCACCGTGCCAAGCAAACCCGGCTGGAAGCCGCCGTCGCGCAGCAGGTCGCGAATCATGTAGGCCGTGGTTGTCTTCCCGTTTGTTCCGGTCACTCCGACGATCTTCATCTGGCGTGAGAGATCACCATAGAAGGCATTCGCGATTTCGGCCAACGCCCGGCGTGCACACCGAACCTGAATGTGTGCCGCCCCCGTACCGATATCGAGATTGTTTTCGGACACCACGGCAACCGCGCCGTTTGAGAGTGCTTCGGTGATGTATTGCGCACCGTCCGCCTTGTGCCCGCGAATGGCGATAAACAACCCGGCCGGCAAGACCCGTCGCGAGTCATAGGCGATGCTTTCAATATCGATATCTACAAGGCCTTTGATCTCCAGCGTTTCAATGGATTGCAGTACTGTTTCGAGATTCATGATTCAGGCCTCGCAACATAGACACGCTCGCCTTCCGGCGGAATACGCAGATAGCGCACGGCGAACTCGGCAATCTCCTTAAACGCGGGTCCGCAGACTGTTCCACCGTAGTATTTGATCTTCCGTCCCGACTCGGTAAATTCGCCGGGATCGTCCGCCACAACGATGATCCCGATCTCCGGATTCTCTACCGGGAGAAACCCGACAAACGAGGACGTGAAATTCTTGGAATAGTAACCGCCGCCTTCGGAGGCCGGTTTGATCTTCTGCGCGGTTCCGGTCTTTCCGCCCACGCGGTAGCCCTCCACCGCCGCTTTGGCTCCAGTGCCCCCCTCTTCGGTCACGGCTGCGAGCAACTCGCGCATACGCCGGGCGCTGGACGGAGTAATCGGACGGCCAAGTTCCTCGGGCTTGTATTCCCGCAGTACTGTTCCGTCAGATGCCGTTACCCGCTTGATGATCATGGGCTTCATTTGCACCCCGCTGTAGGCAATCGCATTCATCATAGAGAGCACTTGAAGGGCGGTTACAGCGATTTCGTGCCCCATGCCGATACGCGTGATGCTGATCTTCGACCAGTGCTTTGGCGAGTAGAAAATCCCGCCCTCCTCGCCTGGAATGTCGAGGCCAAGGCGCCCGCCAAAATGGAAATCTTTCAGGCTGTCGTAGAGCAGTTGCTCGCCCATTTTCATGGCAATCTTGGCCGTACCGATATTGCTGGAAACCTTAAGCACTTCCGCTACAGAGATCACGCCCTCGCCGTGACTGTCGCGCAACGCCTTTCCGCCGTAGACCCAATAGCCATTTTCACAGTCGATCTTGTCGGTTTCATTTACAATGCCGTGATCAAGCGCCGAGGCAATCACACCGGCCTTCATGGTAGAACCAGGTTCATAGTTAAAACTGATTGCACGATTCCGCCGCCACTCGGCCGGCGCTTTCCCATAACGGTTTAGGTCATAGGTCGGGTACGAAGCCATCGCCAGAATTTCGCCCGTGCGCACATGCA
>JAUVCG010000020.1 GCA_030595785.1 Kiritimatiellales bacterium
GAAGACCATATGCTCGTCGATGGCTTCCTCGTCAAAACCAATTATGAAAACCCGCCGCAACCCGATCTGGTCGAAGCTTCCGCCTGCCCGACCTCGGCCCTGCGCCTGGGAACCAAACATGCCGCCGGCGAGTATGAAGGAGTTTTGAAATGAGCGACAAGCCACGCAAATTCAAAGGGGGCGTGCACCCGAACGACAGTAAGGCGCTTTCGGCCACTAAGCCAATCCAGGATGCGCCGTTGCTCGAAACCTACAAGGTTATCATGCACCAGAATATCGGTGCGCCGCCCGAGCTGGTGGTGAGCAAGGGCGATGTCGTCAAGAAGGGCGAGCTGCTGGCCAAAGCCACCGGCTTTGTTTCTGTGCCGTTGCACGCTCCGACCAGCGGAACGATCAAGGCGATCGACAAATGTCCCGGACCGACCGGCATGGCCGTGCCGGCGATTGAAATCACCGCCGACGGTGAGGATGTATGGGGTTCCCCATTCGAGCCGATCGCAGACTGGACGAATACCGATCCGGCAGAACTCAAACAGCGCGTTTGGGATGCCGGGGTCGTAGGCATGGGCGGCGCGGGCTTCCCGATGCACGTCAAACTTTCCCCTCCCGAAGGTAAAAAAATCGATACCCTCATTCTCAACGGCGCTGAGTGCGAGCCCTACCTGACTGCCGACCATCGACTGATGCTCGAACAGGCCGAAGAGGTTGCGCTTGGTGCGGCCATTGTTGCCCGCATCCTCGGACTCGAAACGGCCGTCATTGGTGTCGAGGACAACAAACCCGATGCGATAAAAATGCTTGAGGAAGTTGCCGGGAAATACAACGTCAGGGTGCAGGGTCTTCCGGTCAACTATCCGCAGGGGGCGGAAAAACAACTGATTTATGCCATCACCGGGCGCGAAGTACCGATCGGTAAGTTGCCGATGGATGTCAGCTGCGTGGTCCAGAATGTGGCGTCCGCTGTTGCCGTTGCTGATGCCGTGGTGAAGGGCCTCCCGTCTATTGAGCGCATCACCACAGTGACCGGTAAGCCGGTAGTCAATCCCGGAAACTGGCGTTTCCGCATCGGTACTCCGATTGAAAAGGCGCTGGAGCTGGTAGGTGGCGTTAATGAGCAACCCGCCAAGCTACTGCTGGGTGGACCGATGATGGGCATTGCCCAGAACTCGCTGGGCGTGACTGTGATGAAGAACACCTCCGGCATCCTGCTGATTGCCACCGACGAGGTCTCGCTTTACACCTCCGAGCCGTGCATCCGTTGCGGACGCTGTGTGGAGGTTTGCCCCATGAGCATCCTGCCGGCCACCATCAGCCAGGCCGTTGAAAACAAACGTTTCGATTGGGCCGAAGAGCTTAACGTGCTGGCCTGTATCGAATGTGGGTCGTGCAGCTACGTCTGTCCGTCGCACCGTCCGCTAAATCAGCACTTCAAGCGCGGTAAAATTGAAATCCAAGCCCAACTTAGAAAGAAAAAATAGAGAGCCGGATTATGTCTGAAACAGAAACAACGATACAGATGCCCGATCCAACCCGGCTGGTGGTCAGCAACTCGCCGCACATTCGGGAAGGGCAGTCGATCAACAAAATCATGTTCACCGTGGTGCTGGCCATGCTGCCTGCCTGTCTGGCCGGTATCTGGTTCTTCGGCATGGCCGCTTTGAACGTGCTGCTGCTCTGCACCGTCTCCTGCGTGGTGATTGAAGAGGGCTGGAACAAGCTGATGAAGCGTGCGTCCACCTGGAAAGACGGCAGCGCCATCCTGACCGGCATATTGCTGGGAATGAACCTTAACGCGGGCGTTCCGTGGTGGGTCTGCATTCTCGGCGGCATTCTCGCCATCATTCTCGGCAAGCAGCTCTTTGGCGGTCTGGGCTACAACCCGTTCAACCCCGCGCTTGTTGCGCGTGTCGGCCTGTTGATCGGCCTGCCGGAAATCATGACCACCTGGAATTCCACTCGCGCCATGGGCGCGGACGTCATCACTACAGCCACGCCGCTTGGCATGGCTCCGGGGGCAAGCGAAGTCAAGGATATGCTGATCGGCAACACCGGCGGCTGTCTGGGCGAAACCTCGGCGGTTGCCTTGCTGATTGGTGGAGCGATCCTGATTGCTTTCAAGCTCATCAAGTGGCAGGTGCCGCTGGCGTTTATCGGATCCGTGTTTGTGATTACCGGGATTGCCCACTGGATCAATCCCTCCGTATACCATTCGCCGGTTGCACATGTCCTGTCGGGCGGCTTGCTGCTCGGCGCCTTTTTCATGGCCACCGACATGGTTACCTCGCCAATGACGAAAAAGGGTGCGATCATTTTTGGCCTCGGCTGCGGAATCATGACCAGCCTGATTCGCCTGTGGGGCAGCTATCCGGAAGGGGTGAGCTTCTCCATTCTCTTTATGAACGCACTGACACCACTCATCGACCGGGTCACAATTAATAAACCATTTGGCTTTGAATCGCCGGCGAAAGAGGAGATGGAATAATGGGAGCGCAGCCAATCAATATTCCAAAGCTCGGACTTTTCCTCGGGACGGTTGCGGCGATTGCCGCCGGATTGCTTTCGCTGGTCTATACGTCGACCGCCGAAGCCATCGCGCTGAACCTGCAGAAGAAAACCAGCGCCGCACTCGAGCAGGTGCTTCCGGCATTTGACAATGTGCCAGGCGAAGAAAGCGTGCTGCTGCGGTCCGAACTCGACTGGCCGGTCAGGTTCTACATCGCCCGCAAAGAAGGCGAGATTGTCGGCTATGCCGGCGAGGTGATCACGCCCGAAGGCTTTTCAGGCAACGTTACGGTCATGGCCGGACTCGAGCTGGATGGTTCTGTTCGAACCGTCATTGTAACGGCGAATACCGAAACTCCCGGGCTGGGAACCGCGGTTACTGACCGCAAGGTACAGAAAACGATCGCCGACCTCATCCAGGGCGGTGAAGCCGCCGAAGGTCTTGCGCCGAACAAATTCCTCGACTGGTATACCGGGAAGAAGGCCGAAGCTGAACCTTGGGGCATCGTCAAGGACGGTGAGCAGATTAACGGAAAAACCGGCGCAACCATCACCAGTTCCGCTATCTGCGGTGCGGTGCATGCCATCAGCAAAACCGCGATCGATAATCTGGATGAGCTGAAAATGTAATGCAGCTGAGGAATGGGATTTAAACAGAATAATTGTCCCGTATGGCAACAGAAGAATCATTCTGTTCGTAATTATTCTGTTTATCAAAAGGCAGTTTTGGAGATGAACAATGAGTGTCATGAAAGAATTCACTAAAGGCCTGTGGAAAGAAAACCCGGTGTTGGTTCTGCTGCTCGGCATGTGCCCGACACTGGCGGTCACGTCGAGCGCTACCAACGGCCTTGGCATGGGTGTGGCCACCATGTTTGTGCTGATGGGCAGTAATATCGTTATTTCCGCCCTGCGCAGGATTGTCCCGAAAAAGATCCGTATTCCCGTCTACATTGTAGTGATCGCCACCTTTGTGACCATCGTCGACCTCGTCATGCAGGCGTATGCGCCGACGGCACTCTATGAAGCGCTCGGAATTTTCATTCCGCTCATCGTGGTGAACTGCATCGTCCTTGGGCGTGCGGAAGCGTTTGCTTCCAAGAACGGCGTCGGTAAATCGATCCTCGATGCGCTCGGTATGGGATTGGGCTTCACGCTTGCGCTGGTCGCGCTCGGCGGAACCCGTGAATTTCTCGCCAGCGGTTCGTTGTTCGAGGTTAAAATGATCCCCGGCTGGAACACGGAGTTCATGCTGATGACTTCCGCGCCCGGCGCATTCATCATCCTCGGCCTTTTTCTCGCCGGAATGAACTCCATGAACATGCGCAAAGCCAAGGCCGAAGGAAAATCCTACAAGGCCGCAAACCTCAACTGCAGTACGTGCAATATCTGCGACCTCGGCGGCGAAGGAAAAGAGTAGGGCTTTGTGCTGAGTCCAATATTTTGCGTCGGCGAATGCTGAGCATGTGGGGCAGACATTCTTGTCTGCCCGCGCAGGAAGGAAAGCCTGCGCCACGATTCCCTGCACCGGCGGACGGCTTCTTCAAGCGCAGGCTTTACTTCTTTTCTTCGCGCAGCTTGCTCCAGAACTCGAGGAGTTCCTCGTTGCGACCGTGGGCCTTTGAGGAAACCTTGAAATAGAGAAACGCATCGAGGAAGCCTTTGTGGTGAAGGAAGCGCTGGGGACGACGCCCCTTGGTTTGCTGGAGGCGCAGTTGGTTGCTCATGATGTCGGACACCTGATAAATCACCTGCTTGGGAACGCGAACGTTTGTGCATATGCCTTGCAGATGCTTGTGGACGGCTTCGCGTGCGGCGTCGTGCGGCGGGGTGCCGGCGTCGACAAGCTGCTGCATAAGAAACTCATGGTATTCGCCGAAGAGTAGGGCGAAGAGCAGGGCAGGGTGGACGCGTAGATTGGCTTTGCGCCAGCGATCCATCTGTTCAAGCGTTTGAATAACCCAGTCGTGCCGGGCCTTGTCTTCGTCGATCCAGTGCGAAAAGTCTTGGTTCATGGGGTGGAGCAGATCGGTTTTTTCAAGCCACTGGAACACCTGTTTCGCATGGCCGCAGAAAAAAAGCTTCTGCACTTCCTCGTACATGCGCGACGAGGCCGCAAGCTCGAGCTTGTCCTTGTTGCGGCAAATGGAGTCGTAGGCTTCTTTTTCAATTTCGAAGCCGAGGGTTCCGGCAAAGCGCGCGGCGCGGATCATGCGGACAGGATCTTCAGTAAAGCGCGTGTCGGGATCGCCTATTACGCGAATGGTTTTTTTCTTTAGATCTTCCAGTCCGCCGGCATAGTCGATAATGGAAAAATCGGCAATGTTGTAGAAGAGGGCGTTGATGGTGAAGTCGCGCCGCAGCGCATCCTGCTCCGGGGTTCCAAACACGTTATCGCGCATGACCATGCCTTCTTCGCCGGTGCGGAAGATGTTTTCGGGATGCGCTTCCTCGTCCTCGGGAACGGGCGCGCGGAAGGTGGCGGTTTCAATGACCTCGCCGCGAAAGAGAATATGGGCGAGCCGGAAGCGACGGCCAATGAGGCGGCAGTTGCGGAACATTTTGCGAATCTGCTCCGGCGTGGCGTCGGTGGCAACGTCGAAGTCCTTGGGATGGCGGTTGAGCAGCAAATCGCGCACCCCGCCGCCGGCGATGTAGGCGGTATAGCCTTCGTCCTTCAGACGGTACAGCACCTTGATGGCTGCAGAGCTGATGTTCTTCCGGCTGACATTGTGCTCGGGTCTCTTGAGGACTACAGGTTCCATAGGTAGACAGAGTATTCCAACAGGGCGGATGAAGAAAGGTAAACTTTACCAATGGACTAGTCGGTGAGGTGTTCCCCGATCCAGCGCAGGATGACATCAACCACTTTGCCGACCTGTGCTTCGGAAAGTTCCTTGCCTTTTTTGATGCCGAAAAACTGTTCGAGGCTGTCGCGATCATTACAGCCGGTGGCGTGCTGGGCAATGAAGACCGGATGTCCCTTGGCGGGGGTTTGCCGTCCGTCATTCTTGGGGAGGGCGGGTGCGATGCGCTTGTTGACAAAGTCGGTGGCATGCAGACGCAAAATGTCCATACCCCGCGATGTGACATACTCCTTCTCCGGGTCGCCGAGAACGAATTTGTCCAGGCGTCCATCTTTCGACAGCTTTTTCTTCAGCGCGTTCCAATCCTTGTCTGATAGTTTTGCCACAGGTACTTCCTTTAATTGTTTGAATCCGACGTAACTGCGCAAGTCTAAGCCATGCATGGTTCCGGCGCAAGTCTAAGCTGACGGGAATTACTGGAGCCATTAAATGGGGACGACGCGGGAAGGATTCGGCTCTACTCGCCAGTGCCGATATGGATGTGGCGTTTGAGGAAGGCGGCGAAGGTATCGGCGAGGCTGTACATAACCGGCACCATGACCAGTGTGAGCAGGGTGGAGACGGCGAGACCGAAAATGACGGCGATGGCCATGGGGGCCCACCAGTCGGAGGTCGCGCCGCCATAGTCGAAACGCAGGGTATGCAGATTGAAGCTGAAGCCCACCGCCATCGGGATCAGCCCGAGAATGGTGGTGATGGCCGTGAGCAGTACGGGGCGCAGACGCAACCGCCCGGCATGAACGACGGCCTCGATGGTTGCAAGGCCCTTTGCTTTCATCTGGTTGATGCAGTCGACCAGCACAATGGCATTGTTGACGACGATGCCGGCCAGGCTAATGATGCCGACCCCGGTCATGATGATGCTGAAAGGCATTCGCGTGAGCAGCAGCCCCCACATGACACCGATGATCGAGAGAATGATCGACGTGAAAATAATCAATGGCAGCAACACGGAGTTAAACTGGATGACGAGGATCACGACGATGCCGGCGAGCGCGAGCAGGAATGCCTTAGAGAGGAATTCGGATGATTCCTGCTGGTCTTCCTTGTCGCCGGTATATTTGATGCTGTAGCCGGGTGGTAGATTGATCTGATCAACAATTGGAACAATATGGGCCAGCAGTTCATTCGAATCGCGCTCATCCTTGTTGCCGGAGACGGTGATGACGCGCTTCTGGTTCTTTCGGCGAATGACGCCACGTCCTGAGGTATATTCAAATTTCCCCAGCGAAGAGAGCGGAACAGGTATGCCGTCCGAAACAGGGATGTAGATTTCGTCGAGCAGGCTGAACTGTTCGCGGTCAAGGCGGGGCAGGCGCACGGTAATATCGAACTCGTCCTCGCCGGCGCGGAACTTGCGGTGCGATTCGGTGCCGTAGATCGCCGTGCGCAGGAAAAAACCGATCGTCTCGGTGTCAAGGCCAAGCATGCCGGCGCGTTTGCGGTCGACAATAAACTGCAGCTCGGGCAGGGCGTTTTCATAGTCGGAGCGCAGGTCAACAAGCCCGGGGACATGGCTGATGCTTCGCTTGATTTCAGTGGCGATATCGTTGAGCTGTTCGAGGTTTTCTCCGGAGATTTCAATGTTGACCGGCGGCTTTTGCGGCGGTCCTTCCTCGAGTTGATCAACCTTGATCTCTGCGCCGGGAATCTTGCCGATACGGTCGCGGAACTGCTTGATCAAGTCGGAGGTGCTGCCCGTGCGCTGGTCTTCATCAACAAACTTGATATAGAATGAGCCGAGATAGCTTCCGCCCCCGCCTTCGCTGAAGGCTGAACCCATACCCATGCCGGTGGTGGCGAGGATAAATTCGATGTCCTCAAGCCCGCTGATGGCCGCCTCGATTTCCAGCATGGTGGCATCGGTCTTTTCAATGGAGGTGCCTTCAGGATAGCGCAGCTCGATCTGGGCGGCGCGCGGCTCAACATCGACAAAGAGCGACACTCCTTTGCCAAAGCGGCCGTAGAGCTGTGAACTGAGAACCAGGAAGAGGACGCTGATGGCCACCAGGATGCCGCGATGCTGAAGCGCACCGCGCAGAATGCGCTCATACCCGTGAACGAAGGGGTGAACTTCGGCTTTTTTATCATCCAGGTTAAGGCGACCCTTCTTGATAAGCACCGAGCAGATGGCCGGGTTGATCACTAAGGCCACGAAGAGAGAAGAGCTCAATGTGATGATGAGCGTCTTGGGGATATAGCTCATGAAATCGCCAATGAGGTCTGGCCAGAAGAGGAGTGGCGAAAAGGCGGCCAGCGTGGTTAAGGTGGAGGTAGCAACCGGCCAGGCGACTTCAGCCGCACCCCGTCGTGCGGCCTCGATACGCGACAGGCCTTCGCAGTGCAGGCGATAGATGTTTTCGACAATCACGATGCCGTTGTCGACCAGCATGCCAACGCCGAGGATCAGCGCGAACAGCACGACCATGTTCATGGTGATGCCCATTAACAACATGATCGTGAAAGAGAGCAGCAAGGAAAAGGGAATGGCCAGTCCGACGAACAGGCTGTTGCGTTTGCCCATAAAAATCAGCAGCACGACGATCACAAGGAAGAAGCCGGAAACAATGTTGTTTTCCAACTCGGCCAACATGTCGCGAATATCCTTGGAATCGTCCTGTACCGTGGTGATGTGGATATCCTTCGGCAGCTTTTCCGGATCGATGAATTGCCTCACTTCGTCGATCAGCCTGACCGAGTTTTCTCCGGCGCGCTTGAAGATCTCGATCGAGACGGCGGTTTCGCCGTTGATGCGGGAAACGCTTTCAAGATCCTTGTAGGTGTCGTTAACGGTGGCGATGTCGCGCAGGTAGACCGGGCGGTTTTCGCGTTGTACTACCACCAGGTCGCGCAGGTCGGAGGCGAGGACGAACTCGCCGGGCACGCGCACCTGCACCTTGTTTTCATCAACTTCCAGCATGCCGGCGGAGATGGTCACGTTTTCCTTGGCGATCAACGCGACCACATCCACGAGCGGAATGTTGTAGGCCACCAGGCGGTGCAGGTCGAATTCGAGCCGGATCTCACGTTCGCGTGTTCCGGCAATACGTGCCTCGCGCACACCGGAAATTGATTCGATCTCATCCTGCAGAAATTCGGCGGTGCTTTTGAGGCGCTCAAGGTTGGGATCGCCTGAGAGAGCGAGGCGCATGATCGGGATGTCGGTGCTGAAATTAAGGCCTTCGACGACAGGTTCATCGAGATTGTCCGGCAGGTCGGGGCGCGCAAGATCGATCTTGTCCTTCACGCGCTGGATGGCGGTGTCGACATTTACGCCCGCGAGATATTCGACCGTGAACACGACCACGCTGTCAGCCGCCATGGCCGAGATGGTCTTGACGTTGCCCAGTTCGTTGAGCCGCTTTTCGATCGGGATCGCGATCAGGTTTTCCATCTCTTCGGGGGCGGTACCCGGATAGATGATAGTGACAAATACCTGCGGGATCGTAATGTCCGGCGCGCCTTCGCGCGGCAGCGTCTTGTACGACACAATGCCCATTCCGACGAGTACCGCAATGAAGACAAATACCGCCGTGCGGAACTTGATGGCATAGTTGGTAATGATCATTTCATTGCTACCATTTAGTCGGTCCAATCAGAGTTTTTTTGTCCTCGCTGAGGCGCAGAGAGCGCAAAGGTTCTTTTGTTTGAGCTTCTCTGCGTCCTCCGCGTCTCTGCGAGGGATATTATTCTGTTTCCTTAATTTCAACGCGTTGCCCGTCGCTCAGCGTGCGGTTGCCTTCGACGATCACCCGGTTGCCTTCTTCCAGACCGCCGGAAATCAGTGCCCGCTTGCGGGTGATGGTGTCGATCTGCACCTTGCGGCGGGTGGCCTGGCCATCTTCGGCGAGATAGACAATGTGGTCGCCTTTCGAAGGCAGTACAGCCGACATCGGCAGCGAGACCATGTTCTTGTTTTCGCCCCGCTTAAACTCGACCTGGGCAATCATGCCCGGTCGTAGCGTGCCGTCGGCATTATCGACGGCGATTTCGGTACGGAAGGTGTTGTTGCGCCCGTCGGCCTGAACGGCGACAAAAGTGACTTCGCCTTCGAACACGCGGTCGGGAAGCGGCTGGACACCGAAGGTCATGCGGTCGCCCGGCTGGATGGAATAGATGTCCTTTTCCGGAATCTGAAGGATGATCTTCAAGCTGGCGGTGTCAACCACCTGGAAGACAGGGATACCCGGCTGGACATATTCGCCAACTTCGACGAATCGATCGTTGATAGTTCCAGTGATTGGAGAAAGCACACGGCACTGTTCGATATTGATCTTGGCCTCCTCGGCCATGCTTTCGGCCTGAATGAAGGCCTTTTTGATGCTGTCGAATTCACTCTCGGCCACGGCGCCGGAAGCCTCCAGCTGCTTGAAGCGCTCGTGGGTTTTCCGGGCATCTTCCGCGGCGCTGTTGGCCTGCCGCAGGTTGGCTTGCCAGACACGGTCGTCAATCTGCAAGAGGAGCTGTCCTTTCTTGACATGGTCGCCACGGTCCACGTTGATTTCCTGGATTCGCCCGGACTTCTCGGCAGAAAGCACGGCGTCCACGTTTGCCCCCACGAGTGCGGGCAGCTGTACAATGTCAGCGGAGTTGGTCAGGTGCACCGTCATGGTGGAAACCGCCACGGCGGCTTCCTTGGCTTCGGGCAATTCTTTATCGTTGGGCTTGAGCACCATCAATAGAAGAATGAGTGCTGCCACCAGCCCGAGTATGGCCAGCAGGGTGATCCGTACAGTAGCTTGTTTCCTATTCATCATTCATATTCCTCCAAAAGGATGCCCACAGCATGCTTCATCGAAGTGACGGCCACCATGTATTCGTAGAGCGCGCGTGAGCGCGAAAGGCGCGCATCGCTCAGCTCCAGGTTGGCCTGCGTTACTTCAAGGTTGGTGCTCAGCCCGGCGTCGAAGCGCTTGCGGGCAATGTCCAGCGCCCGCGTGGCCAGCTTCCTTGTTTCGGTCGTGGCCTCGATGACTTCGGCGGCATCGCGCCCGCGCAGCCATTGGGTGCGAATCTCAAGAGAGACGGTGCGCTCCATGTCGCGCAACTCGTCCTCCTCGATCGCCATCTTCAATTTGCTTTCGCCCAGGTTGGCGCGCCGTGCGCCGCCATCGAACAGGTTCCAGCTGGCGCGTATGCCGGTGCTCCAGTGGTCCTGCCACCCGGTCTGGCCGTTTATGAAACTGTAGGGATCCGGATCCTGGTAGTTGTAGTTGGCAAACAAATTGACCCGCGGATAATAGTCGCTCTTCTGCTGGGAAATATCCTCTTTGCGGAGCGTTACTGCACTGGCCTTTTCCAGCAGGGCCGGTCGTTTGCGCAGGCCGAGGGCGATGGCATCGTCGAGGTTGACCTGGACGGGGATGAATTTGAGCGGATCGGAAAGTTCGAACGTTTCATCATCGATAAAGGTCAGGTTGCGGAACAGCTCCTTTGCCAATCTCAGCTCGTTTTCGGCGGCAATCAGGCGCGGCCTTTCATTGGCGAGCGATACTTGCGCGCTGAGCCAGTCGAACTCCGAAACGGTGCCGGCCTTGTGTTTTATATGTGTCTCCGCTTCGAAGTCGGACAACTGTCGCACGGACTGTGTCAGCACCTCGACCTGCGTCCTGGCCAGCTGTACCTGGTAATAGCTCAGCGCAATATCGCGCACCTGCGACTCCTTGATGCGCCGTTCCTGATCGGCGGTTAGCTGCTTATAGGCTTTCGATGCACGGATGGCCGAGAGGGTGCGCCCCCCCGAAAAGATTTGCCACGATGCCTCCGCTCCCACAGATTTGCTGGCATCTCCGAGCAGATTTTCGGGGTCATAGAGTGAATAGTCGGCAAGACCCTCTATCTGAGGCCAGACCTCCGAAAATGCGCGCTTTCTCGTTGCTGCGGCAATCTCGCGCTGGCGTGCCGCATTGGCGACGATCAGCGACCGTTTCAGGCCTATCCGGACGCTTTCGTCCAGCGAGTAGGTAACATTGGTATTCTGCGCCCGGGTGCAGAGGGGCAGGGTGGTTGCCAGTAAGACGATGGAAAGGCTTGCTCGGGAAGCCTTGAGAATTTTTTTAATCATCTGTACGTGCCGGGCGCGTTCCAGCGCACTCAGCGAGGAGTAGGTGTTGCGTATGCCGCGCTTTCGGCTTGCTACCAGTTGCTCCACGAGGCGCCGACCTTTCGCCGTTAAAGTAATATGAACCACACGCTGATCGGTTTCGCTGCGCACGCGTTTGACGAGGCCGACTTTTTCCAGACGCTGAAGCAGGCTCGATGTGGATGATTTACTGCGGTACAGGGCGGTTGCCAGATCGGTTACCGTCAACCCTTCCTTGTGGGCGATGTAGTGGAGTGCCCAGAACTGAGGCACCGAAATCTGCCCCTTGGTCACCGCACTTGTGTCTTCACGCATAATTGACGAAATCAGTTCCGGCAGCGCCTCCGACATGAAGTCAACAAACGGGTCTTGAGAAATAGTTTTCATAACGAATAGTTCGTATCACGAACCATTATGACAGTCCAGTAAAAATCAGAAAGTTTCACCGGTATGCATGAAGAATCCGTTTTGGATTTTCCACCTTGTGTTTTGATTTGCACGGCAGTATCAGGGTAAGTTCATTGCTGATTTTAAATATTGGAGAAGTTTATGGAGGACAAAATCAATCAAGCGGTTGTGTTTACAAAACCGGTGCATCATTTGGGACTATCCTTGACGCCGGAACAACTTGATGAGCAGGCGCAAATCTTTTTTAAGGGAAAAGGCTTCAGGTTTGTTTTCAGCAAACAGCAGACCGGTTCCGCTCTGGCGGAACGGGATGTCATCAAGCAGCATTATCTGATGTACAGCAAGGCGGCCTGTGTTAAATCGGTTGATGAGCTGGAGCTGTCGGATGCAGCCAAGGACAAGTTTGAGTCCGCATTCGGGAAAAACTGGCAGACCGAAGCCGGGAAGGTGCTGGGAAGCCCGGCACTGCAGCAGGAAAAGGGAGTCAGTTCGCACGAGCTCTATCTTCTCTGGAACGAGCAGTTTTCCAGTCGACAAACCTGTAAAATCCAGGACGGAGTGATTCTGGCCTGGCTGGCCGACCTGGACTGCTATTGCATCAATGCCTTCTATCCGGTCATGGAAGAAAACTTCTACAACCCCGCCACGGAAATGGCCTACCATGTTATTGAATTTGATCCGGACCAGGTTTCCTGGTTGCAGTTCCGCAAGAATAGTCTCGGTGCCACCGATGCGAGCAGGTCCGATCCCGAAAGTTTTCGCGGGCAGCTTTATTCTGCCCATCAGGTGGAGTTTCCCGGGCGCGACAATTTTGTACACGGGAGTGCCGGACCGCTTGAAGGCCTTGTCGAACGAACCATACACGAGCCGGATTTTGATATGACCACCAACCCGGTGGGTCGCTATCTGCTCGAACGCGGCGTCACCCTCGAAATGTTCAGGCAATGGAAGACTGGCCGGTCCATCTCGCAACTGGGTGAAATATTCGATGCCACCGAGGAGAAGGATACGGCCAATGTTCTTGATGTGATCGCTGAGATCCGTTTTTAGGCGGCCCGCATGGGTTGGTCCAGACTATAACTGGATGCCGAAGTATTCTGCGGCGTTGTTATAGCAAATATTTTCAACCATGTGTCCGAGCAACTCCATGTCGTCTGGGATTTCGCCGTTTTCAACATCGTTACCGATCAGGTTGCAGAGGATGCGGCGGAAATATTCATGGCGGGGATAGGACAGGAAGCTGCGCGAGTCGGTCAGCATGCCCACAAAACGGCTGAGCAGTCCAAGGTTCGAAAGCGCGTTCATCTGCTTTTCCATGCCGTTTTTCTGGTCGAGGAACCACCAGCCGGAACCAAACTGCATCTTGCCGGGGCAGGAACCGTCCTGATAGTTTCCGATCATCGTCGCCATCAGCTCGTTGTCGACCGGATTAACGTTGTAGAGAATGCTCTTCGCCAACTGATTGGAGCTGTCCAGCCGATCAAGCAAATGAACGAAGCCCGGTCCCTGCCGGTAGTCCGCAATCGAGTCGAATCCGGTATCCGGTCCTAATGCGTCGAAAAGCCGTGAGTTTGTATTCCTGAACACACCCACGTGAAACTGCTGCGCCCAGCCCCTGGAATGGTTCATCTTCCCGACTTCATACAGGAACCACGCTTCAAAACTTTCACGATCCGGCAGGCAAATCTTCTCTCCGGCCATCGCTCGCTGGAAAATAGACTCCAGCCGTTCGGGCGTTGCATTGGCATCCGGCACATAGGCCACGCCGTGGTCGGACAACCGGCAGCCAGCCGAATGGAAGTATTCATGCCGCTTGTTGACCGCTTCCAACAACACATCCGTACTCACGATCGTGAGTCCGGATGTGACACCCAGGGTTTCGATATAGGTTTTCCAAGCTTTGGAATCCGACAGGTTCATAGCCTTATCGGGGCGGAAGGTCGGCAGCACCTTGATTTCAAATCCATCGTCGGCGATTTGTTTGTGCCATTCGAGCGAGTCGATCGGATCATCGGTGGTGCAAACCAGTTTGACGTTCATCTTACGCATCAGGTTGCGTGCGGAGAATTCCGGTGTGCGCAACTTTTCAGTGCACGCTTCGTAGATGGTATCTGCTGTGGCCGGGCTCAGCAGCGTATCGATCCCGAAGTAGCGTTGCAGTTCCAGGTGTGTCCAATGGTAGAGCGGGTTGCGGATGGTCTGCGGTACGGTCTCGGCCCACTTTTTGAACTTGTCATGCCAGGACGCATCACCCGTGCAGAATTTTTCATCGATCCCGTTGGCGCGCATTGCACGCCACTTGTAGTGGTCGCCGCCGAGCCACGCTTCACCGATGTTGTCGTACTGCTTATCCTCCGCAATCTCCTGAGGCGGCAGATGGCAGTGGTAGTCGTAGATCGGCATCTTTACTGCGTGGTCGTGGTAGAGCCTCTTCGCTGTCCTGGTCTGAAGCAGAAAATCGTCATCCATGAATTTTTTCATCGGAGCTCTCCTTATCTCTGGGTCCACTGGGTGTGAAAGAATTCGCCGCGCGGCCGGTCGGTGCGCTCGTAGGTATGTGCGCCGAAATAATCGCGCTGCGCCTGCAGCAGGTTGGCCGAACCGCGTGCCGTGCGGAAGCCGTCGTAGTACGACAATGCCGAGCTCATTGCCGGGGAGGCAATGCCCGCGCGCGTCATGCAGGCCACGGCATTGCGCCAATGCACCTGCGCTTCGCTGACCGACTCGGAGACTAAAGGATCGAGTAGCAGGTTTGACAGGCGCGGCTCGCGCAAAAAGGCCTCCTTGATGGTACGCAGCAATGTTGAGCGAATGATGCAGCCTCCGCGCCACAGCTGCGCCAGCCGCGCAAGGTCAAGGTTCCAATCCCGGTCCTTGGAGACTTGCTGAATCAACTGGAAGCCCTGCGCATAGGAGATGATCTTCGAACCATACAGTGCCTCCTTTACCTCTGACACAAAATCCTCCTGTTCGCCCTCGATAGCCGGCTTGGGACCCGCCAGCCACTTGGCCGCCTCCTCGCGGTCCGACTTCAGTGCGGAAAGGCAGCGCGCAAACACCGCTTCGCCGATCAACGGCAGCGGTTCGCCCGCATCGAGTGCGGCCATGAGCGTCCATTTACCGGTGCCTTTCTGCCTTGCGGCATCGAGAATGTAGTCCACCGGGCAAATACCGTCCGCGTCTTCGTAGGCGAGGATATCGCGGGTTATTTCGATGAGGTAGGAGTTGAGTTTACCTTTGTTCCATCGCCCGAAAACTTCGGATATCGCAATGTTCGACATCCCCAGGCCATCGCGCATCACCTTGTAGGTCTCGCAGATCATCTGCATGTCGCCATATTCGATGCCGTTGTGAACCATCTTCACGAAGTGGCCTGAGCCTCCGGGGCCGATCCAGTCGACGCAGATTGCCCCTTCTGGTGTACGAGCGGCAATGGCCTCGAAGGCCGGTTTAATAAGTTTCCATGCACCGTCCGAGCCGCCGGGCATCAGTGCCGGGCCGTTGAGTGCGCCCTCTTCGCCGCCGGATACGCCGCATCCGACATACAGCAAACTCTTTTCCTCGCACAGTGCAATGCGTCGCTCCGTGTCTTCCCACTGCGAGTTGCCGCCATCGATTACAACATCGCCAACTTCGAGCAGCGGCAGCAGTTCGCCGAGCACGGAATCGACCGGCGAACCCGCCTTGATCATCATCATGATCTTTCGAGGTCGCTCGATCGATTCAACAAACTCCTGCAGGCTGTCCGCATGGACCAAGCCATCCGTGTATTTTTCCGCAAAGCCTGTTCGCAACGATTCGTCCCAGTCGTAGCAAGTAGCCGAGAAGCCCTTCGACACCATGTTGCGGGCCAGATTCGACCCCATCACGCCCAGGCCAATCATTCCAATATCAGTTAAATTCATTTGGTTGCTCCTTCTATTTTTACCCGTTCATCCAGCCTTGCAGACAGCTTTGCAACCACATCCGGATATTTTTCCGCCACGTTCAAAGTTTCTTTTTTCGGGGAAGAATGATCGTACAATTCAATATACCCATCCTTGTGCGTGATTAAGCGCCAGCGATCTGTCCGAAGCGTTCGTCGCCCCCCATGATGTCCTATGGAGCCATGTCCGGTCGCTGAAGGATTTTCCAATTGCGTCCGTAGTGTTCGACCATGAACAAAATCCGGAGCAGGCACCCCGGTCAGATCGCAGAGGGTTGGAAACAAATCCAACGTTTCAACCACGGCATCGCTCACGCACGCGGCGTAATGGCGTCGAACCTCAAGCGCATACGCCGTGTCCTTCCGCGGATCCTTTTCCATGAGATATTGCTTCATGAACTCGTTCGAACCATGCCACGTAGTTTTCCATCGCCGCCGCCGAGGTTTTGGTCATCGCCAGCGAGCCGTTCTGCAGCTGTTCGATGCACTGCGTCTCGGAACCCAGCACGGAGCTGGGATAGATGTCGATCGAAACCTGTCCGCCCGAAAGCTCTTCCAGGCGGTCTTTCATGAATTCCATGGCCACATGCACAGGGTGCGCGGTATCCAGCCCGTGCCCCAGCTTCAGCACCAGTTGGCTCTGCGAGCCACCGTCCCCCTTTTGACTGCGCAGAAACAGCGAAAATCCAGACGAGGCCAACAAGGCCCCGACCAGCAATCCACCTGCAAAGAAAGAGGCCGATTTATTCATCGCCCGCAGCGCCCTTGCCCGCGTCTTCCATCATCTTGTAGACCTCCGCTCCGGCCGCAAGGAATGCGCCGGTGCCATACAGTTCGGTTTTATCGGGAAAGGATTCGCCGGGGGCCGAGCCGATCTGCTGCACATAGCCCAGCTTCCCCTCGGGCCGGATGCAACGGACCAGCGCATCCCATGCTTTCAAAACCACAGGCTCATAGGTTTCCCGATCAAGAATGCCGTTGTTGATGCCCCAGGCCAATCCACAGCAGAAGAATCCGGTTCCACTGGATTCGGCGGCGGGGTACCGATCCGCCTCAAGTAGACTCATGGCCCAGTAGCCCTCGTCGGTCTGGAGGCCAATCATGCGCGCCGCCATTTTTTTATAGAGATCCAGGAAATAGTTATAGTGCTCGGAGCCCTTTTCCAATTCGGGAAGAATCAGCGTGAGTCCGGTAAACACCCAGCCATTACCGCGCGCCCAGAAGATTTTCTTGCCATGGGGCTTCTGATCAAAGAACCGGTTGTCCCGAAAAAAAAGATGGTCTTCCTTATCGAACAGGTAGTCGGTTGAAACCTTGTATTCCTTCATCATGAAGTCGAGGTATTTGGGATCGCCGGTCTCGGCCGTCAGCTTGGCCAGGACGGGGGGGGCCATGAATAGGGCATCGCACCAGCTCCAGCGACTGCTACATGGTCCGGCATAATATTCCCCGCCATCATATTCCAGCGAAACATTCGATGGGTTGGCGACGATATGATCGAACTGCTTAATCGTCGGGGCAATCATTTCCGGTTGTTTATATTTGCGGTATAGCTCGATATACATTTGTCCGACGCAGTGATCGTCTGCATGATAGAGGTAGAGGCGTTTATCAACGGAATCTTCGTAGAGTCTATTTTGAAACAGGGTCCACTGCTCCTTTTCACCAAGCCCCTTCATCCACTGGTAGTATGACTCATCACCGGCGATTTCCGCCCATTTCAACATGCCCACATACAATGCGGCAGAGGGCCATTCTGTTACCGCATATGGCACCTTCCTTTTCCATTGGTCGAAGACATCGCCAAAGTGTTCGATCTGCCAGTCCGCGACCCGCTTCATGTTGGCCTTGACAGACTCGGCCGCTGGCCGCGGTGTATCGGCTACCGCCTGAAGAGTTCCTGCCAAAGTAAACAACACCAGTATTCTGCTCCATGTCCTCATCTGTTTGTCCTTTCCGCTTTTTGTTATCTTATCTTTCTGGCACCGCCATCCAAGTCGGTCTTTCCTGTCAGATCAAACCGGTTTAAAACTGAACTCATCTCTTCTACTTTGGCTCGTTGCGGGAAGCAATCATATTGCCGAGGTTTAAATACATTGACTACACCATCGGGTCGGCACGGCTGACCAACTGAATGGCCAACCCCCATGGGTCGCGGAGCATCGCGAGTTCATCGCCGCTAGCGGTTTTTTCCGGACCGGAGACCCGCACGGCTCCAGCTGCAGTCAGGCGCGCTACGGTTGCCGGAAGATCCCCACAGCAAAAAGCAACGTGCAGCAACAGGGGATCCATGGATGCATAGTCCGGTGTCTTGACCGCGGGATTGTTATAAATTTCCAACATCACCTGCCCGGTTTCGTCGGCCAGAAACCGCACCGGGCACGGCACATCCGCTTCGCGCTTTATGCTGAATCCCAAGTTCTGGCAATGCCACTTGGCAGAAGCGTCGGGGTCGTTTACCTGATATGCAAAATGTTCTATCTTCACCCAACTACCTCTTGTTTATTTACTTCAAGTCGGCGACGGGAATGTGGTCCATGTCGTCAAAGCGCTGGTTTTCACCCCCCATCGCCCAACAGAAGGTGTAGGCCTTCGTGCCGCAACCGGAGTGAATCGACCACATGGGCGAGATCACCGCTTGGCCGTCGGCCACGGCGATGTGCCGCGTTTCATCGCCTGGCCCCATCATGTGGAAAACCTTAGAAGATTCACCGAGACCAAAGTACATGTAGACCTCGGTGCGTCGTTCATGGGTGTGGCACGGCATCGTGTTCCAGACACTGCCCGGTTCGAGCGCCGTGAAGCCCATCACAAGCTGGCAGCTCTTGATTCCGTTTTCGTGAATGTACTGATAAATCGTCCGCTTGTTGGAGTCTTCCACCGTTCCGAGTTCGATGGCGTTGGCATCGGCCTTCTTCGCCTGCGTGGTTGGATATTCGGCCTGCGCCGGATAGCTCACAATATGGAAACGTGCCGGTTCTTCGCTGGATGCACTGTCAAAAACAACCTTGTTGGAACCGCGACCGATATAGAGCCCGTCGAGATTTTCCATTTGGTATTCGGTGCCATCCACCGTGATCGTTCCGTTGCCGCCAATGTTCAGCACGCCGACTTCGCGGCGCTGGCAAAAATAATCAGCTGCCAGCTCGGCTCCGGCTTCCAGCATCAAACTTCCAACGGTTGGAACCGCCGCGCCGACAATCGAACGCTCCACTTCGCAATAGAGCAGGTTGACCGTTCCGGCCTCAAACAGATCAACCAGAAACGCTTCGCGCAGCTCGTCGGTCGTCATGCGTTTGTATTCATTTTTTCCAACGGTGTATCGTACGTCCATTGCAGACTCCTTTACTCAATTATTTTCCAAACACTAAGACTCCAAGTTCTCTAAGCATTCGATCCTTCGTGATCTTCGTGTTTAATTTTTATTTAAAATTACCAGCCCATTATTAGAGAGCCGTTTTTTATACTTCTGCAATGGAGGGATAGCGTCCTCGCTGTCCACGGACGATGAGGACATCGTCCCGCCACGTTATTGTGCAAATCCTGCGAGGTAAGTATTCCACTGTGCGGATGTTTTAATCTCACCCGCCTTGGCCCAGCCATAGCCGGCATAGTATTCCAGCTTGCCGTAGTCATCGGTTTTGGTGATGAGCAGCGCATGGTCTTCCAGCTTCTTTCCTGTTTCCAATAGTTGGAAGTCGACGATTCGCGTTGGATCAATCACCCCGCCGCATCCGCGCGAGGAACCCGCCTTGTAGGGGTCGTACCCTTCGCCGTAATCCTTGTGGTAGGACTTGCCTGCGGCATTTTCCTTATACCATTTGTTGATGATCGGATAATCCACGCGCTTCAACCAGCAGTCGAAGCCGCTGTCCTCTGCCTTGTCATGCAAAGCCGGACCATAGGCGCGGAAGGCAATCTTATCGTTTTCCCAAGCAAAATCATCCACTCGCTCGGGGACAAAACGGCAATAGGTGACGGGTGTATCAGTTGCCGAAAAAGCGCCCGGGAGCGTGATTAACCAGACAGCAACCATAATCACAAACAGGGTGGATCGGTATCTATTCATCAAACATCTCCAAACTTATCCCTATACGCCCAAAGGCCGAGAGCAGGATTGCCAATATAGAAGATCTCTTCACCATCGGAAAGGATGTTGAAGCCCTCATTGAGGGTATCCGGATTATAGCGCGCGGCCATTTCGTCGTATGCGACGGCCTCAAATCCAACAGAGCGAACTTCGTCAAGCGTTACTCCACCCGCACCGGGGCAATAAGTTATCTTAAAGCGTC
>JAUVCG010000018.1 GCA_030595785.1 Kiritimatiellales bacterium
AATGGACGATGTGGTCGTTGCGCATCCAGTCGCGCAGGTCGGGGGGCAGAAGCATCGGGGTGTTCCGGTCGAGGTTCTTGAGTCGCGTAGCCATGGGTTCCTTTAATTAAGATAAGGATAGACTGGCATATTCTGAATAAATCAGAAACTTTATTCTCATATTATTGCTGTCTTTTTGTCCTAAGTCCGACAGGCTGCTAGGACCCACGGTTTTGTTGCGTCGGGCAACTCATCCCCGTTGCTCCATCTGTTAAACCAAGCCGGAACCGACTGGATATCAAACCTATCCATATTCGTTTGGCGTAGAATTGTGTAGAGCGAACGGTCGATTTTTAGCTGCTTCTTTGTGATGGCTACGAGCAGGTAAACACAGATGGCTATCCAAATCTGTGTTTTGACCGCGTTCGCGCTGGTGCCGAAAAAGGCTTTGATCCGCAGGTGCTGCTTTATCCATTTGAAAAACAGTTCGATCTGCCAACGGCCCTTGTACAGATCGGCAACCAGCAGAGCCGGTATTGAAAAATCGTTGGTCAGGAACACCAGCACCCGTCCGTCGGGATCGCGGTACTTGATTCTTCGCAGCGTCTCGGGATAGTTCCGCTTCGGATAGAATCCGGTGAGCACCACGGTCTGGTCGCAAATGATCCCGGTGCTTCGATCCACGGAGTGCGAGTACCGGCGTTGAAACTGAAAGTTCTTTTTGGCACGGGTGACGAAATAGGCGTTGAGGGTATGCAACGTGTAGAGACGTTCGAAATCGAGGTAGGCTCTGTCCATCACATAGTAGGCTCCTGGCAACGGAATGATGTGATCGAGAACATTCACATCGTGCACGTTCCCCTCTGTTATCAGGATGAACTCGGGGATATTGCCGCAGAGATTGAGTAGCGTGTGCATCTTCACTGCACTTTTTGTCCGCCGAAAATGCGCCCATGGTTTCCACGTTAGCGGTGATTTCCCCATGCGTTTCCAGCAACAATTGCACGCCCAGTTCTTCCGCCCATTGGATGGGGGTGTGCAGCTTTTCGCAGATTGAAAATATTTTTTCCTGCTTGGAGAGGCCGTGGCCGAATTCGGTCTTGGGATCGCCGTCGGTGGTGATGACGTGCTTGATGCCGAGCAGGGCGGCGAGGCGGATGGCCTTGATGATGTCCGTCGTGCCGTAGACGTCTGGCGCGGCGGGATCGAGCAGATTGGCGTGCGCGCAGAAGGCGGTGAGCTCGAGGCCTGCGGCTTCGGCCATGGCGCGGATCTTGGAGGGGTGGGAATCGAGGCTGACCGATGCGGCGAAGCCATATTCCACGCCCAGCGATCCGCCGTTGTGGTTGTCGGTGATGTCGGCGTATTTAATGCCGAGCTCGCTGATCGCCTCAAACTGCCGTGCCATCCCGGTGAACGGTTCAACCAATGCAAAACATCCTATCTTCATCCTGTGCGCTCCTTCGGTTTCTGGAATATGGGCATAAGCTATCACGAAAATGAAGACCGGTCTTTCCAATCCGGCCAGTGGCGGATATTGAACAAATATTTGCTCGTGGCCAGCTGATTGACTCAAGTGAGTCTGCATGTTGTGGTTTTTTAACGTAAATATTTTTGACACCTTTTGGTCTCAGGATCACCGATTGTTCGATTCGATTAGGCGATGGTTCTTCTGGGCTTTTTATGGCAGGGTCTTTTCATTTAGCGATCATAAAGGCGTGGTAATCAGGCGATAGGCTTCGGATTCATTTGCCCGGAGGGCTTCCGTGAAGGCGGGAAGCGATCCGTATTGCTCCCGGTGTTCGGCGACGATCACGAGCAGGGTGTTGCGCAGCATGGCGAGGTTTCCGACGAGATTGTAGTTTCGGCTGCGGGTTTTATCTTCGAGCCAGATGGCGTCCCTGCTCCAGTGGTTGCGGTTTTCCACTCCGCCCCAATGGCCGCGGATGAGCTGTTCCCATCCGTTGCGAGTGCGGCTTTCCGGGACCTGGCTACTGATGTAGTAGCGGATGTTCTTGTAGGGCTTTGCGTCGCGGATGCCTTTGCTGTAGACGGCGATGATGCTGCGCGCGTGGGGATACGACGCCTTCAGGGCGTTGGTGGGTTTGACGAGCACGGCGCGTTGCTCGATGCGCCCGTGCCCTTTTTCGGGCGGCCCGTAGGCGGGAGGACCGAAGGGGAACGCTTGCTGGATCGGGGCGAACAGGTAGTTCTTGTTGCCTTTGACCTGAAGGCAGTAGTGGCCCCCTTTTTCGATAATGGTTTGCGCGATGTCGGGAACGGGGTGCAGGGCATCGGCGGTGATGGTTTTCCCGTGAAGCGATTGAAGGGTGAGCAAGAGCTTGCGGGCGCTGTTTAGTTCGCACTTTTCGCCGTGGCCTTTTTTTTCGAGCAGATCGCCATGGCTTCGGGCGCACCGGTCTCGTGGTCGGCGAGCGAAAGAACGCCGACGGTGTCGCGGATGAATTTGCCGTCCATCGCGAGCGCCCCGGGCAGGGAGCCGGTCTGGGCACGCAGCCAGTCGGTCAGCTTTTCGGCGAGCGCGTCGGGATCGACATTGCAGAGCAGGCGGTAGAAGAACTGGTAGTTGGGGACATCGCGGATCTTGCGCGACCCCTTGCGGAGGGGGAGGCCGAGCTTTTCGCGCTGGGGCTGGGTGAGCCGCTGGGCGAAGCGGGCGATTTCAGAGGTGTTGCGGTAGCCGCAGAGCAGCGCCATGGAAGCAATGGCCAAGATGCTTCCAAGACGGATGCGCGACCTGCGCGAACGCGGGTCGGGAACCTGCTGGAGCGCGTCAAAGAGCGAGCGCAATTGCGAGGCCTTGAAGGGCAGCTGCCCATGCGCGCAGCGGAGCGCTTCGGACGGAATGCTTTCGGGTAGCTCGGTTGCGCAAAGCATGGCTCGGGCCTCGGGGGCAAGCTCCTTGACCCAGAGGCGCTTGATCTTTCCGTGGTAGATGTAGAAGTCGATCGCGTCGCGCCCGAACCCCTTGCTCTCGCCGGCCTCAATCCATCCGCAGGCCTTGTAGCAGGTGCCGTGGAAGCGTTCGAGATCGGTGAAGGTCTCGGCCATGAGCGGTTCGTAGCCGAAGTGCTCGCGCCACTGCCCCGGCAGGGCCCGCATCGCCGCCGCGAGCACCTTCGAGGCTAGGTTGGGCGCCGATCCGCGCTCGTGCAGCAGCAGGAAGCGCCGGTTCTGGACCACAAGGTTCAACCGCTCCGCACGCTGGGCCGGATGCCAACCGATCCAGTCGTCGCGGTACTGGAGGGAGTAGCACGGCGGCCCCCAGGCCAGCAAGGCGATCCATTCGCCCTCGAACACGGCAACCTGCCGAAGGAAATGGCCGACCGGACGGGTGGCTCCAAGATAGTGGAGGTCGCCGCAGAGCGTGTCGAAGCGCTCCTTCTCGTCGGGGGCAACGGTTGTGATTCGGATCTTTTTGGCGGGGATGCCGCCGCGGGAGGGTTTCTTTGATTTTGGCCTTGGCCATTCTGGATTGGTTTTCATCCATCCTATGAGAACAAAAAAGGGGCGGATTGTTCAGTAAAAACGTCAGAGCTTGGTTTGCAACAACTTACGCGCTCAAGAAAAATGACCCTAATGCCCCGGATGGGCAGGCGCCCAATCTTGACAAAAACCACGTCTTCCATTACATCTTTCATCACGAAACCGCTCATTAGAACGACTTCCCGGGGCGCGTGCCCCAATCATCTGAAAAGCGATTTCCTATCAGTTGAAAAGTAAACCGTTGGTGACCCTATGAAGAAAGCAGGAAGCGAGCCCGGATATACCAGAACAGGAAGAATCGTTATGGTCCTGACAGCACTACTGGCATTGGCTTCTCATGGAGGAACAGAACCCGTGGCCGACTTTAAGCTCACGGACCCCAATGCCCTTGGGCAGGTGCAGGGACCGGAGACGCTCAAGAACAGTGCAGGCGCAAGGTTCGCATTGACCCGGAAAGGACGCCCACGGTACATGAACGTGCCGCCGGACTCCGACGATGGACGAGCGTTGCTCTTCGACGGTAGATCATCCTACGTCCTCAAAGCCAAGCTTCCCATCGAAAAGGGATTCATCCTGGAAACCTGGTGCCGAGCAGCCAAGGCCAACGACAAGGGCCTCCACGGGGTTGCCTCAATGGGTGACGGCGGACGTGGTTACTCCATTGTTCAGCAGGGATCGAATTGGGGCATCTTCGTCGGGGGCCATGGATTCGTGTCCGCCGGTCCTGTCAAAGCGGGAGCCTGGACACACGTTGCTCTGGTGTTCTTGCAGAGCGGTCAAGGCACGGTCTATCTCGATGGTGTTAAGCGTGTACAGGCACCGTCGACATCGGGCATGAACGCCAATTTCTCCATCGGCGATATGGGCGGCGGACGAGAACATTTCGCCGGCGACATCTCGCGGGTCCGCCTCTCGCAAATTGGTGCCAAGGGCTTCGAGCTGAAGAAGGATCTGCTGCTCGACTTTTCCGTGATCGAGAAAGCTCAGAAGGAGAGTGCCGCAGCTGCACAGAAGCGGATCAAAGCCATACTCAAAGGCGTGAAGACAACAGACAGTATCAAGGTTTCGCGGTACGACGGCGACTGGTTGGTCAAGCCCCCGACCACGTCGTCCAGCCTCCAGGTAACGCCAAGCAACGACGGTCGTTCGGCAGAGCTGGTCCTGGGCAACGGACTGGTAACGCGCAAATTCTATCTGGGCGAGAACCTGGTCTGCTTCAGCCTCAAACAGGAACCGGCCAATCTTGAATTCCTGCGCTCGATCAAACCCGAGGCCACGGTGACGGTGGGTGGCAAGAAGATCGCTATCGGCGGGCTGCGCTTCCCTTCCATGGCAACCGGGAGGAAAGGTCGCGGCGCCTCTAAGTTCGTTGGCAATTTCTTTCTCAAGGAATGGTTGGGCGAGCTGGTCCCCGATCCAAACGCATTCACTCTGGTGAGGATCTCCACGGCAAAGCCCAAAGCCTGGCTGAAGTGGAAGCCCATGCAGAAAGGCGCCATGCCCTGGCCGCCCAAGGGACTGACAGTCAATATGGTTTACGAAGCGCCCGGCGTCTTGTCGTATCTCAAGGGATTGAAGGTCACCGTCCATTACGAGATCTACGACGGCATCCCCGTTATCGGCAAATGGCTGAGCTTTGAACATAGCGACGATCAAAGCGTGGACCTCGAACAGACGCTCATCGAAGAGCTGGCCGTAGCTGACAACAATGCCGACAAGGTATTCATTGAAAGCGAGTACAACCACTTCCACGCCACCCCGGTTCGCTGGTACGTGGATCCGGAGTTCAAGACCGATTCAGGCCCCATCTTCACCGAACGCATGGCCGACTACCGCCTGCGCTTCTGGAACCAGCAGGAACTGAAAGAGGCGAGCACCCGCTTCGATGGTCATCCGGAATGGCAGGGCGAGTACAGATCCCGCAGCCTCCTACAGGTGCAGTACCCGGAAGGCCCAGCGAAGGAGATGAAGAAAGGCGAGACCTGGAAGACGTTCCGTTCCTGGATGCTGTTGCAGGACAATATGGACGAGGAACGCAAGGGCCTCGGTCGCCGAAAGCTCTATCGTACCATCATGCCCTGGACCAACGAAAACTTGGTCTACATGCATGTTCTCAGTCACAAAACAGCAGCCATCAAGCAGGCGGTCGACCAGTGCGCAGAGTGCGGCTTCGACATGATCATCCTCACATTCGGCAGCGGCTTCAATATGATGAGCAAAGACAAGCAGTACAAAGCCCGGATCAAAGAGGCATTCGATTATGCGCACAGCAAGGGCATTAAGACCGGCGCCTACATTCTCTTCTGCTCGTCACGCAGTTACGGCAACGGCGAGCACGATGCCAAGCCGGCTGCGTATGGCCGCAGCTTGTGTTTGGGATCTGCATTCGCAGACAAGTACTTCAAGCAAATCCTGGGTTTCATGAAAGAGGTCGGCATGGACTGCATCGAGACTGACGGACCATACCATGGATACCGCTGCGAACGCACCGGCCACCCCCTTCACAAAGGGCGTGCAGACTCATGGCGCGTCAATTGGGAGCAGCAGGAGAAGTTCTATCGAATGTGCATGGACCAGGACATCTATATCATCACTCCAGACTGGTACTTCGCCAGTGGCGGGCGTAAGACGCCCATGGGCTACAAGGAATCGAACTGGACTCTTCCCCGCCCACAACAGGCATTGGTCGCGCGCCAGAACATCTACGACGGAACCTGGTGGCGAACTGCGAGCATGTGTTACCATGCCTTGCCGCTCACCTCAGTTTATGGCGGCGGACAGGAGAGTACAATGGAACCGTTGAGTGAGCATCTCGATTCCTATGATCGGGTTCTCGCACAGTATTTCGGCATGGGCATCATGGCCTGCTATCGCGGCTACCGTCTATATGATACGGACAAGACCAAAGCAGTCGTCAAGGGCTGGGTCGACTTCTTCAACCGCCATCGTGCTATCATCGAAAGTGACATCATCCACGTCCGCCGTCCCGATGGCCGGGATCTGGATTGCATGATGCATGCCAACGCCGCCTTGGAAGAGAAGGGCATGGCCTTCATCTTTAACCCAACCCGGCAAACGATTAAGCGCAATTTCGCATTACCGCTTCATTACACGGGCCTGACCAGAAGTGTCCGGATTACGGTCAATACCGGGTTCAAGAACAACGGCAAAGCCGTGGTTTACAAGGTGCAGGCTGACGGCAGCGTTGCTGTACCGGTCTCAGTGCAGGCAAACAGCTATATTTGGCTGCTGATTAAAGGAGACTGATGTGCAGATTTTAGGGGTGGTGCAGGTAGTACTGCGACACATTGCCGCAGCTTCGATTGAATCGTTACCTCCTCAAGCGAAACAAAGGCGAATTCAGCTTGCCGCTTCTAACCGGCGGGAGTCAACCACAACATAATTATGGCCAATCATAACATGGCTGCGTCCGAGTTGTAGCCGATAGTCCATAGGACAGAGAGAGATAACTGATTGAACGGAGCGCTATCATGAACCGGACGTGCATCCCCCTGTTCCTTCTCCTATGCACATGCATCATGGCCGCCGATAAGAAGAAACCGAAACCGCCATACAAGCTTCCGGTTCTGTCCGACAACATGGAAGAACGGCTGGCCAGAATCGCCGGAGTGACGTACAAGGGCCCCAAGAACGACACCCGGTGCGGTGACGGATTCGTCGGCACAGAGCTGTTTGAGCTTCATCGCGAGCTGCGTCGACTCGTGCATGAAAGCCTGAACAAGGCTCCAACCAAACGCGAGCTTGAGATTCTCAAGCTCCTACTGCACGGCAAGCCGGACCGGGCGATCGACAGTCGCGGCGTACTGAACAAGATTCGCCAGAGAACAGAGAAGGGGGAACTCGACAACCTGTTCTACGACGGTTACGACGTCCACCGACTGATGGAGAACTATCGGGCCACTGGCGACCGGTGACACCAATCGTTTGAAAAGCGATTTCCTATCAGTAACTCTACTTCAAGGCTCAGGTCGATGCTGGACTCAAGGAGCTGGATGAAGGCAAGGGCATCCCGCACGAAGAGGTTGAAAAGCGGATGGCGAAATGGCTAACCGCATAATCTGGTCGCCACGCGCGGCTTCCCACCTCGATGTTATACCCTCACATTCAGGAAAGGGGCACAAAATGAGTAGAGAAAGCAGACGTCAGATACAAGATGCCATCAAGCGCTCCGCCGAGCGTTCCGTGCCGCGTACGTCCGCGCGAACAGGAGCCTTCGCCACCCGCGAAACCATCTGTCGCATTGCAAACAGCGGAGCCGCTCATCCGACCGAGCAGGCGCAGGTGCGCTCCGCTGACAGGTGATCTGGACGAGGCCAAGAAAGCGCTGAAAGTCGCCCGCAAGACAAACGGGTATGCCGAGGTATATCTCAAGCGACAAAGTAGCTTCGGTGTTGGAAAAGATGCTTATTAGGATTTGACAGTTCCGCAGGGGCGGGACTATGTTCCGCGACGTTATGAGAAACGAATGCAACAACCAACTGCCAGGCCTGCTGCTCGCTGGGAATGATCCTGTGGAGGCGGTTTGCCTATAGGTTGTTGATTAACTCAACCCATTTAAAACCTCCGCAGGGAAACCCGCGGAGGTTTTTTTGTGGTTAAGTTTTGTTTGAATGAAATGGATAAGAGAATGCGGGTTGTTTAAATTGCGCCCTGGTTTGTAGCACGGGCATCTTGCCCGTGGATTCATGGGCAGGATGCCCATGCTACGAAGGAGAAAGAAAATGAGTGTGCCAAAATATGTAATTCCGGAAATGATCGACCTTCCCGACCGCCAATGGCCGGCGAAGAATCTTACTTCATCGCCGCAATGGTGTTCGGTGGATCTTCGCGATGGCAACCAGGCCTTGCCTGATCCGATGGATCCGGATCAGAAGCTCGAATATTTCAAGATGCTTTGCGCCATCGGCTTTAAGCACATCGAGGTAGGCTTCCCATCGGCCAGCCAGGATGACTTTGACTTTTTCCGACGCCTGATTGAAGAGGGTCATATTCCAGACGATGTGTTTATCATGGGGCTCACGCAATGCCGCCCGCATTTGATTGCCCGCACCTTCGAGGCGTTCAAGGGATGCAGACAGGGCATTGTGCACGCCTATATTGCACCGTCGGATCTTCACATGACGCAGGTCTTCGGATTGGATCGGGACCAAATCATCGAAGCGGTGGTGACGGCCACGAAGCAGATTTGCGAGCTCTCCGACGCGATGCCGGAATCGGATATCCGTTACGAGTTTTCGCCCGAGGAGTTTACCGATACCGCCCTCGATTTCGGTCTCGAAATCTGTGAAAAGGTCTTTAAGGCCTGGGGCAAGGCAACGCCTGAAAAGCCGCTCATCATGAACCTCCCGGCGACGGTCGAGCGGCGCCCGCCGAACCACTATGCCGATATGATCGAATGGTTCTGCCGCAACTTTTCACAGCGGGATTGCATCACGGTTTCGCTCCATTCGCACAACGACCAGGGCATGGCCGTGGCCGCCACTGAGCTTGCGCTCATGGCGGGTGCCGATCGTGTCGAAGGTACGTTGTTCGGCCATGGCGAGCGCACCGGTAACGTGGACCTTGTCACCTGCATCAACAACCTCTACTCGCGTGGCATCGACACGGGAATGGATTTTTCCGACCTCGCGCATGTAGCGGAAACAGTTGAACGGTTAACCGGCATGCCGATCTACTATCGCCAGCCTTATGCGGGCGAATATGCGTTTACAGCATTCTCCGGTTCGCATCAGGATGCGATCAACAAGGGTGTACATAAGCTTTCCGAGGCGCCTGCCCGTTTCGGCATGGGCTGGAAGGTTCCGTATCTCCATATCGATCCGGCCGACATTGGTCGCAAGTTCGAACGGCTCATCCGCATCAACTCGCAGTCCGGCAAGGGCGGGGTTGCGTGGGTGCTGGAACAGGACTTCGGTGTCGAGATTCCCAAGACGATGCAGTCGGAACTCAGCCGCTATATCCAGGACTACAGTGAGTCAGTGGGTCGCGAAATCAGCAGCGATGAAGTGCATACCGTCTTCCAGAATGAGTTTGTCTCACCGGAAGGTCCGTATGAGCTAATCGGATACTGGCCGAGACCGGACGATGAGGATCCAACGTTTATCCATGGCGAAGTGAAGGTGAATGTAAACGGCGATGAAAAGACGGTCAAAGCCGATGGCAACGGTCCGATCTCCGCCTTTGTGAATGCCATTAAACAGATTGTTGAGGTCGATTTCAGTGTCAACGATTACCACGAGCAGGCGATCGGAAAGGGAGCAGACGCGCAGGCGCAGGCCTATGTTCCGCTCAAGCTTGCCGGCAACAGCGTAATTTTTGGTGTCGGAGCCGACTCCAATATTGACCAGGCCGCCGTCCGCGCCATCGTCGCCGGCCTTAACCGCATTGCGAAAAAGTAATCATCCTTCGTTCTCGTCTCTCGTCCTCGGTTCACATAGATCGAGGACGAGGGTTGTCGAGCACGAGGGTTTCCGAGGACGATTGAATGGGAGGTAGAATCATGAGTTTAAGTGGACATACAAAACGCTTTGCGGTGCTTGGGCATCCCATCGGGCATTCATTGTCGCCCATCATGCACAACGCTTCGATGAAGGAGCTGGGCTATGACGGAATCTATGAGGCCTTGGACGTGCATCCGGATGGCCTGATGGACGAGCTTGCCCGCATGGCCGATGAGGGTTTTGCCGGGGTCAACCTGACCGTGCCGCACAAAGAAATCGCTTTCCGGGGTCTCGATAAACTCGACCAGAGTGCCGAGCTGTTTGGCGCAGCCAATACCATTGAGTTTACCGAAGATGGAAGGGTCGGTCACAACACCGACGGCTACGGCTTCCTCAAGGCGCTGGAGGAAGCATTCGGCAGGACAGTCGAAGGGGATTCTGTGTTCATCCTTGGTTGCGGCGGGGCAGGGCGGGCAACCGCGCTGCAGGCTGCGACTAAAGGAGCGAAATCGCTCGTACTCGCCGATATCGATGCCGGACGCGTCCAGAAGCTAAATGATGAAATAAGCGGACTGACCCCTTCTGTGCCTTCTGTGGAGGTTGTTCATGCCCTTGAGAAACCAAAACAAATTGAATTGTGCCGGGCGTGCGACCTGGTTGTGCAAGCCTCACCGGTCGGCATGAAGAAAGACGATCTTTCGCTACTGCCGCCCGAGGCGTTCCGGGAGGGGCAGCGCGCATTCGACCTGATCTATATGTATCCCGAAACCGCATTCCTGACCACCGCGCGCGAGGCTGGCGCGGAGATTGCTAATGGCTTGGGCATGCTTTTGCATCAGGGCGCGCGTGCCTTTGAAATCTGGACCGGCGTTGATCCGTGCGTCCCGGCGATGCGGAAAGCACTGGAAGAAGCAGTGTATGGATGAGTAACGAGTAATGCGTAATTCGTAACTTGCCGGGGAAGGCGGGAGTGCAACAATTACGCATTACGCATTACGGAATAGGAACGAATGACGTTTATAGATTGGTACTTCACGTTTGTGGTGTTCATGTTTGGAGCCTGCTTGGGCAGCTTCCTGAATGTCTGCATCTATCGCATCCCGGCTGAGTTGTCGGTGGTCAAGCCGCGCTCACGCTGCCCGAAGTGCCTGACCAACCTTGCCTGGCGCGACAATATTCCAATCTTTGGATGGCTGATGCTTCGCGGGAAGTGCCGTTATTGCAAGGCACCGATTTCTGCGCGCTATCCCTCCATCGAGCTGTTGACGGCCGTTCTGTTCACTCTGGTTTGGCTGCGTTTTCCATGCGACATCCTTTTGGCTCCATACGGGCTGCTGGTCTTTGGCTTGGTGCTCGCAACCTTCGTGGATATTGACGAAATGTGGCTGCCTGATCGCTGCACCATTGGCGGAATGATTGTCGGCCCCATCTTCAGTTTCCTGATCCCGTCGATGCATGGCGTCGAGGGGCATGTGGGCGGATTAATCCAGTCACTCATCGGAATGGCATTCGGGTTCGGACTGTTCTGGGGCATCTCTGTTCTCGGCCGCCTGATGTTGAAGAAAGATGCGATGGGCTTCGGGGATGTAAAGCTGATGGGGGCATTGGGCGCCTTCCTTGGTCTGGAGTCCGTGATCTTCATCACGTTTATTTCGTCGTTATTCGGTGCGGTGATCGGCATCACCTTTATTGCAATGGGCAAGCGGGAGCTGCAGTGCAAGATTCCGTTCGGGCCGTACATTGCACTCGCGGCGATCCTCTGGGTGCTGGGCGGTTCGTCCCTGTGGGAGCTCTATCGGGATTGGGTGACCGGCGCAGCGTATTAGACGCTATTGTGCATAGGATTTATCCTCGGCCCATGGTATTCATGCTCCTCACTCGGAGGTTGCCATGAATACGGTCAGTCGCAGAAACTTTATTGTTCCAATGATTGGAACTGCCGCCGTCGCCTCAATCACAAAAGCGGCATCTCCTGTAAACCCTCCACAGGTTACGCTGGGGGAATACCGGTATCACCATGTCTCGCATGGGGTTTGGAACCGGAGTGAAAGCCGGTAACAGAACGTCTGCTCTGACGCGACAGGGATTTGAAAAAGCAGTAGGATTGTTCCGCCACTCCTATGACCGGGGTATCACGTTTTTTGATATGGCCGACTGGTATGGATCGCACATCTATTGCCGTGAAGCATTGCGGTACATACCGCGCGAAAAAGTCGCACTGATGAGCAAGCTTTGGTGGCGCACTGATGGCAAACCCGCAGAGCTCACCGTTGCACATCGCCGGCAGTCGGCAACGGCGGCCCTGGAGCGATTCCGAAGTGAGCTCAATACAGATTATATCGACATGCTTCTGCTTCATTGCCTGGTGAAGAAGGACTGGGAAGAAGAGATGAAGCCCTACATGGATGTGCTGACCGAAGCAAAAGAGAAGGGGCAGATCAAGGCCCTCGGGGTTTCATGCCACGACTTTGGTGCCATGCAGACCGCCGCTGAACTGCCATGGGTCGATATCATGCTCGCCCGTCTCAATCCGTATGGGGTCATGTGCGATTCGAAACCGGAACACGTGCATGCCCTGTTGAAAAAAGCCCGATCCAACGGGAAGTCCATCATCGGGATGAAGATCTATGGCGAGGGTAAGCTGGTCGACAAGCGCGACGAGTGTATGAAATATGCCCAGACCAACGGTGTGTTCGATGCGATGACGATCGGCGCGGTCTCGCCGGAGCAGGTGGATGAAAATCTTGTCCTGATGGCCAAATATCCGGTGGCGTGATTGCCGGAAATGGACATGAATATAAAAAAGGCCCGGCACGATTTTCTCGTGCCGGGCTTGTCTCTGTTCGATCAGTCCAACGTCGGGAGCCTTTCCCGTCAGCCGAAGATGATGTCGCCCTTCATACTGTAAAGGATGAACAACACCTCCTCTTTTTCCCGTTGACCGACATTGTTTTTCTCGAGTGCCGCCAGGGCATCGTCGAGTACCGCCACAAACTCGGCGGCATCAATGTTCATTCCGGCATGGGCGGCCGCCATGTCCTTGCCTTCATACACTTCCGGACCGCCGGTTCCTGTAATAAAAAAAGTCGCAGCAGCATGTTTCAATCCCTCAACATCAGAGTTAGAAAAACGAGCGAAAATCCTTTGATTGACGAGATGGTTTTCAACCACGTCGCTGGCGATTTGGGTGATCCCTTCCGAGCCGCCGAGTCTTTCATATAATGATTCTGCCATTTTCTTTCCTCCATGCTGGTTTCGACAGACTACCCTTTCCTAGATCACAAAACGGCGGCGAATAAACCAAACACCTCCGCCGACCAGACTGATCATGCTCAATATGCCCGGCTCGGGAATGACGGCGTAGAATCCAGTCCCGAAACTAGTATTCAGACTGTTGCCATCGACGGTCTGTAGGAGGTTATACACAGAGGCAGCTGCATCATAAGTGGTCCCCGTTTCATCTGCGATTTCAAACAGCAGATTGGCCTTGAAACCGGCGGGATCCGTCACATGCAAAACGCCCTGTTGTACAGACGGAAAACCGATAAGGGTAGACGAATCGAGCATAGAGATCCTGGGATGCGCCCAGATCAAAGTTTTCGTATGTCCAAACATACCCAGGGGAATGACCCGCGCTTTCGCCGCCGCTACCAGACCAGTCACTTCCACCCGGAGCCGGATATTCTGGCCCAATCCACTGTCCGAATGCGTTTCCTGTCAGGATGGTCAGCGCAACAACGCCAACGCCCAATGCTTTATTCAGTTGTTCTCCTTTTGTTTGTTGAGTGGACACAATTTATAATACATGATAAAAACGATA
Organism: Kiritimatiellales bacterium; assembly: GCA_030595785.1. Classification (GTDB taxonomy): domain Bacteria; phylum Verrucomicrobiota; class Kiritimatiellia; order Kiritimatiellales; family Pontiellaceae; genus Pontiella. The sequence goes on from JAUVCG010000018.1 coordinate 13,768, forward strand.
TCATTAAGCGTGTATATGTCTAGTTTTTTCGGACCCCCCCCGAACGAGTAGCGATTAGGTACTGATTGAACAGGCCTGCAACGATGCGCGAGGGATGCACGAGGTCTCTTTTTTCTTGAACAAGTCGGTCTTTTTTGGGTCTATACGGGTTCATGAAGTTGTTGAAACACATTTTGGTCGTGGTTGCGCTGTTAGCGATGGTGCTGCCGTGCGTCCACGCAGCTGCGCATTTAAGCCATCATCACCATGAAGATATTGAGCTATGTGAAATTGTAGCCGAACCCTGCTGTGCCTGCCACTCACGCGAACAACAGCCTTGTGCGGATACCGTTGAAATCCAACTTGATCGAACCCCCGATGTGGCTGCGATCGATCCCCCTTCAATCGCGGCATTACTCTATATTCTGCCGGAAGACAAACCCGCTTTAAAGAAAGCCATCCTTCCTCCCCCTGGCGTCCTCGCCACCCTTCAGACCGTCCAACTCCTGATTTGATTGCTACGCGTTTCTCGAAATGAACGAAGCAATTTTAATAGGAGTAACTCATGAAGACATGTATAGTTTTATTGTGCGGCACCATAGTTGCCGTTTCCGGATTCGCGGAATCCGGCACCCTGACGTTGGAGCAGGCACTTGAGCTGACGCTGCAGCATTCACCCGAGCTTCGCGCCGCCCGCATGCATTCGAAGGCCGCTGAAAGGAGCGTTGCTGCCGCAGGTTTGTGGAGCAACCCGGAACTGGAATTTGAGGCCGAGGGCCTTGGATGGGATAACGATCTGTTCAGCGAGGGCGAATACACCCTTGGCCTGGCGCAGGAGTTCCAGTTGGGCGGCAAACAGAGGAAAGAGCGCGATGCGGCTCTTAAAGCGGTTGAAGTGGCCGGCCATGTGCTGTCGGAAAAAACGGTGGGTTTGCTCGATAAGGTGCGACAAGCCTTTGTTGAGGTCCTCTTCCTGCAGGAGAGCGGGACGATTCAAGCTGATCAGGAAGAGCTGGGGCGCGCATTTGTCGAGGTCGCAAAGAAGCGGCATCAAATGGGTGCGGGTTCAGAGCTCGAAGTTGTGCAGGCCGAACTTGAACTGGAAACAATCCTTTTCTCCCAGAGCTGTTGTTTAGGTGAGTTGGTGGCTGCCCGTGTCAAGCTGGCTTCGTTGATCAGCTTACCGGAAAAGGAGATGGATGACCTGACGGGCCCATACTTTGAACTCAGGAGTTTCAAAGAGCTCGCCGTGGAAGATTCCCATCCAACCCTGATGCGCCTGAACGCCGAGGCAGGGCGGTTCCGGGCCGAAGCGCAGCGTGTCAGAGCAAAGGATGTCGCTGATATCAAGCTGGGCGCGGGATACCGGTATGAAGCGGCGGGCGATATCAACTCCTTTGTTTTTTCAGCATCGATGCCCTTGAGTTTTCATAAACAAGGCCGGGCGGAAGAGGCGTCAATTCTGCAGCATGCAGATGCCGTCGGGGTCGAGCGCGAAGAGGCTCGGCGAATGTTGCAATCTGAACTAACGGAAGCCTTGGCACTGTACAACGGAGCCAAGGCCCAGGCGGAAATGGGCAAACAAAAACTGATTCCGAAAGCGGAGCAGGCCTACGAACTAAGCCGGGCCGGCTATGAAGCAGGCCGGTTTTCCTGGATGGAGCTGATTGCCGCACAACAGCATCTGGCTGATATCCGCTTAGGCCACATCGAAGCGCTGAAGGAAGCGCATCTCGCACGAATCAATATCCTCAAATTGACGACGAAAGGAATTTAACCATGAAAAAACAACTCGTAATATTCATCGGTCTGTTAACCGCTATCCCTGTGTTTGGCCAGCATGAGAAAAGTCCGGAGGCCGCATGCGATTGCCCGTCATGCACTGCAGCCGCATCCGGGAAGAAAGTACCATATACTCTTCCTGGCCTACAGGATTTGAATGAGCCGCCGCCAACCCATTCTGTCGAGGGTGCCGGAGTGGACCTTGATGAGCACGAGGATTGTGATCACGATCCTGATGCCCATGCGGAGCATGACCACGTTGCAGAAGAAAGCGAAGATGATGACCACACGGGACATGACCATGGTGTGGAGGAAACCGGAGACGACGACCACGATGCCCATGCCGGTCACGATTATGGAGACGAAGCCGCCGGGGTGGAACTCGCCGAAGGGATGGCTGAAAAGGTTGGGATAAAGATCCACGAAGCCGAAGGCGGAACCATTGCCAAATCGGTGGTCTTTCCGGCGGAGATCAGACTCAATCGCGATCATGCGGCCGCCGTGTCGCCGCGCTATGCCAGCATGGTTCGCCAGGTATTTGCCGAGATCGGTGATCAAGTGAAGAAGGGCGACATTCTTGCCTCACTCGAAAACCGCGAGACCATGGCGGTCTACACCGTTGCCGCTCCGCTTGATGGAACCATTGTTGCCAAAGATCTGGCCGTAGGTGAAACTGCCGATGAAGATGAGGCGCTGTTCGAGGTCGCCGATCTTTCCAGCGTCTGGGTGGATATCAGCATCTTTCCGCAGTACCGCCACCATATTCGGAAAGGGCAGCGGGTTGTGCTGATTGCATCTGATGGGCACTCCGTGGAAACGACCATAAAATATATCAGCCCGTTGGTTTCAACCGAGACCCGCACGCTTCAGGCCCGATGCATACTGGAGAGTGCAGGGGAAGATTTTACACCCGGCGCATTTGTCCGCGCGGAAGTAACCGTCCAGGCTGGCAAAGCCGCCATCCGTGTCGAGAAAGAGGCCGTTCAGGTTTTGGAAGGCCGATCAGTGGTTTTCATTGCTGATGCACATGGGTTCGTGGCGCGCGATGTCGAAGTAGGACTTTCCGATCGTACCTTTGTAGAAATCAAATCCGGATTGGAGCATGGCGAACGCTATGTTGCCAGAGGCGCATTCGAACTGAAGGCCGAAATGGTCACCAGCGGACTCGATCCCCACGCGGGACACGGACACTAGGAGGAAATCCATGATAAATCATCTGATTGAGTTTTCCCTGCGGGTTCGCGGGCTTGTTGTCGCGGCAATCATTGTGTTGATCGTATTCGGTGTCTATGAATACCGCCGTATGGCGGTCGATGCGTTCCCCGACATTTCGCCGATCATGGTGCCGGTCTTTGCCGAAGCGCACGGCATGGCGCCTGAAGAGGTCGAGCGTCTTATTACGTTCCCGATCGAAAATGCCATGAACGGCCTGCCGGATGTAATGCAGATTAAATCGACATCCGCTTTCGGCATGGCGGTGATCTATGTCTATTTCGAGGACGATACTGACATTTACTTTGCCCGCCAGCTTGTCGCCGAGCGGTTGGCCGCGGCGATGGCCGACCTTCCGGATATGCACGAGCCGCCAACGCTCGGACCCATCTCCACCGGACTCGGACAGATCTTCATGTATTATCTAACGATCGACGACACCGCGGATACCGAAGGCAAACCGGCCGACATCTATCTGCGCGAGCTGAATGACTGGGTGGTGAAATACCAATTACAGGCCGTTCCGGGCGTGACCGATATTCTCTCCATTGGCGGCCATGTACTTCAGTATCAGGTAAAGATTAACCCGTTCGAGATGCGCAAATACAACATGCCGCTTGAAGAGCTGGTCGAGGCGATCCAGTCTAACAACCGCAATGCGGGCGGACAATTCATGGTGCTGGGTTCCGAGGAATATCTTGTGCGCGGCATCGGACTGCTCGAAAACCTCGAACAGATTCGGGAGATCCCTGTTCGCACAGTCAACGGTGTATCGCTCACCGTCGGTGATGTGGCAGAGGTCGAATACGGTTCCGAAATCCGCCGCGGTGTGGTTTCGCGCAACGGCGAACAGGAGGTCGTATCCGGTCTCGTCCTCAAGCTGTTCGGTGAAAACACCTCCGAGGTGATTGAAAAGCTCTACGAAAAAGTTGAAGAGGTGCAGGCATCGCTGCCGCAAGGCATTGAGCTGGTTCCATATTATGAGCAGGCCGAGCTGGTTAAGCAGGCAACCGGAACCGTGAAGAAGGCGTTGCTGCAGGGTGCCGCATTGGTCGTGCTGACGCTGCTGCTGTTTATGGGCAATCTGCGCAGTGCCATCATTGTTGTGCTCTCGCTGCCGGTGTGCGCGCTGATTGCCGTTATTATGATGGGCGCTAATAATGTGTCCGCCAACCTGATGTCTCTAGGCGGGATAGCCGTGGCTATCGGGATGCTCGGCGATGGCGCCATTGTGATGGTGGAAAATATCTTCCGGCACCTCGGCCTTCCGGAAAACAGGACCCGGGAAAAACCGGCGGTTATCATGGATGCCGCCAGCGAAGTCAGCCGGCCGATTTTCTTTTCGATCGCGATTATTATCATGGTCTTCCTTCCGATCTACTCCCTGCAGGGGGTTGAAGGGAAAATGTTCACCCCCATGGCCTTCACCATCACCTTCGCCTTGTTGGGTTCAATGGCGACTGCGCTGATTGTTTCCCCCGTGCTTGGCTCCTACCTGATCAAGCAGGGCGAGCACCGCGAACATCGGATGATGAAAGCGTTGAAAGCGGGTTATCACCCCTTGCTCGCCGGCGCACTGCGTGCGCGCCTTGTCGTTGTAGGCCTCTCCATCGCCGTATTTGCCGGAAGCCTGCTGCTGTTTCCACGAATTGGAAAGGAGTTCATCCCGACCTTGGAAGAGGGCTCGATTCTGATCGGCGTGTCGATGGCTCCGTCTATCTCGCTTGAAAAAGGAACGGAAACGATCCAACGCCTGGAAAAGGAAATCATGCAGTTTGCGGAGGTTGACGAGGTCGTTTCCCGCATCGGCCGTCCCGAGGCGGGATCGCATCCGCACCCGGTCAACTATGCCGAGATTCATATTGAACTTGAATCCGGTGCAGATAAAACCGAACTGGTGACAGCGCTTAACGAAAAACTCGGAGCCTATCCCGGCGTCCAGCTCAACTTTACCCAGCCGATCCAAAATGCGTTCGACGAACTGCTCTCCGGCATCAAGGCGCAGCTCGCCATCAAGGTTTTCGGTGAAGACCTCGAAGTGCTGCAGAAAACAGCAGGCGAAATAAAGCAAGCCATTGAGGATATTCCGGGACTGGTCGACCTGTCCGTCGAACAGAGTTTCGGCCAGCCCCAGGTGCAGGTGGTCGCCGACCGCGCCGCCTGTGCCCGTTATGGTATTTCGGTGAACGAAGTACTCGAACTCGTTGAACTCGCCATCGGTGGCGAACCGATCGGCAGCATTTATCTGAACACGCGCCGATTCGGAATTCACCTGCGCTATCAGGAAGATTTCCGCGCAGATCCCGATGCGATCCGCAACCTGCTCGTCCACACGGACGACGGCTCGCTTGTTGCGCTCGAACAGGTCGCCGACGTCAAAACGGTAGTCGGCCCCATCCAGATCAACCGCGAGAAAAACCAGCGGCGCTGGATTGTGCAGGGCAATGTCCGAGGCCGCGACCTTGGCAGCGTGGCCAACGATATCCGTGACCGCGTCGCCGGACAGGTCGAACTGCCAACCGGCTATTTCGTGGAATACGGCGGGCAGTTTGAAAATCAGCAGCGCGCCATGAAGCGGCTGTCGATCATCGTGCCGATTGTTATCGTAGCCGTGTTCATTCTGCTCTGGATGACTTTCGGTGCCATCCGTGACGCGCTGATTATTATCATCAATGTTCCGCTCGCGCTCATCGGCGGGATTGTCGGGCTGTACTTTAGCGGTGAATATCTGTCCGTGCCTGCAGCGGTCGGTTTCATTGCGTTGTTTGGCATTGCCGTCCAGAACGGGGTAGTGCTCGTCAGCTACTTCAACCAGCTCCGCAGCGAAGGCCGGAGCTCGTACGATGCGATTATTGAGGGCGGCCTGCTGCGCTTGCGCCCGGTGTTGATGACCGCGTTGACGACGGTACTCGGCCTGCTGCCTTTGCTGTTGTCGCACGGTATCGGTTCCGAAGTCCAGCGGCCATTGGCCGTGGTCGTTGTGTTCGGCCTGACCACGTCGACGCTGCTCACGCTCTTCGTCCTGCCCGCAGTCTACAGCCTGCTCGAAAGCCGCAAACCGGAGAAGTTTGAGACGCTTAAGGATTAATTTTTTCACTCACACAAAGCCACGAAGCTGTAGCAGAGCTTTGTGGCTTCGTGTCTTGAGCAACTAAAAGGTGCGGGTGTGAGGCCATTCTTCTATCAGCTGGAAGGTGGCTTTGGCAGTTTGTTTGTCGATGGGATCGATTCCGGGAATTGGTCGCACATAAATCCTGTTCTTCCTGTAAGTCCGGTCTATAATAAAGGCATTGATTTTCAAGCGACGGCAGAAGGAGAAACAAATGGATATCATATACGTAAAGGAAACCTCAATCCCTGTCGATGAGATGGGAGCGCGGCTGGAAGCGGCGGCGAAACAGCATCAATTCGGCGTGCTCAATGAAACTGACCTACGCGGAAAGATGCAGTCAAAAGGTGTTGAATTTGCTCCGGCATGCAAGGTATACGATGTGTGTAATCCGCACCGTGCGAAAGTAGTGCTGGAGAGCAAATTGGAGATTTCAACGGTGCTGCCCTGCCGGATATCGGTTTATGAAGAGGATGGCAAAACCAAGGTTGCCACCTTGCTGCCAACCCAGGTGCTCGGCATGTTCGGTGCGGAAGGCCTCGACTCCGTCGCACATTCCGTCGAGACCGACCTCCTGGCCATCATCGATGAGGCCGTTGGCGCAGCCTAGGTTTTCAGGAGAAATCGATGATAGGTGTAATTGGAGCTATATGGGGAGTGGCGGGGCTAAGCCTGATATTCGGCAGTGCGCTTTACCGACTCTATCCCTATGCGCAGGAGCTATGCGGAATGACCTTTGCGTGGTACCACTGGCTGGCGTTGGTCTTGAGCCTCTTTTTTATGGGCTATGCCGAAGGCTATAAGGGATTCCATCTGAAGTTTTCACCACGCTGTGCCGCGCGGGCACTGTACCTGAATAATAATCCTACGTTTGCTCGAGTATTATTTGCTCCGTTCTTTTGCATGGGCTACTTTCACGCCACCCGCAAACGAAAGATCGTCGCCTATAGCCTGACGGCAATGATTATTCTACTGATCATCCTTGTGCGCCAGCTGTCACAACCGTGGCGGGGGATCGTCGATGCCGGCGTATTGCTTGGCCTTGGATGGGGGCTGGTATCAGTCTGGATCTTTACTGTTCAGGCTTTCTTTGGAAAAAGCTTCGCTGTTTCGCCTGAAACGCCGGATGCCGGCATCGGAGAACACGCGGAGTAACGATGCACTTATCGAGAATCAAGGAGCTCTTCTTCTTGCAGAGGAATCAGGGTGCGGCAGATTCCATCTCCTCTTAAAGGGATAGACTGTATCTCTATTTCAGCGTCCGGTTGCCGATCTTTCCCCGCCTGCATATAGGGTTGTTCTTTCATCGCCACATAACCACGGAGGTAGCCTGCCGGTTTCATGCAGCTTCTGAAGGCCATCATACTGCCCGGTGAAGCCGCATTGGCTTGCGGTGTTGACGACGAGCAGCACCTTGCCTTTGTAGGCCTCCAGTTTAATCACTTCGCCGGCCATCGTTTTGACTTCGATCTCGTAAAATCCGGTCATGGACACCGCGTTGTTTTTTGCAACACACCCGACGATCAGCGCCAGACATGCGACGGAAGCGATCTTTGACAGGTTCATTCCATGCCTATCCGGTTGGTGCACCAACTACTCAGTCAGTAAATATTTTATTTAACAGAAGGTCGCAAAGAACGCTAAGGACAACAGGAAACCAGACTTTGCGTACTTTGCGACCTTCTGTAAAAATTGTTTCATAGAATATATGCAGGATTAATCGTGCCGGTGTGTCAACCGGATAGGCAAGGAAGGAACAAGGATTGGCGTCCAAGAAACTGACCATCGAAGAACTGTTCGATCCATCCACGGTGGAGCTGGTTGAATAAGAAACAAATCTACAGAAACAGGGCAGGAAACAGTATTGGCAACGAATGGGGGGCAGAGAGGTTATATTAGTTGCTTTACATTCATTCGTTGCTAGTGGGTTGCTGTTGGGTCGTTTCTCTTCATATTAACCTCTTGTTAAAACCTCTCAAACCCATAAACTGACCCCATGCTAAATTCCACGATCCTGTTACGCATCATTGGCCTGCTCCTGTTTTTCCAAACCTTGGAAGTTTCCGCGCAATATAAGATTCGCGAGGGGGATGAGGAGGGCGAGTTGAAGAGCCATACGATCATTGTTCCCTATGCCTTTTCGACGGAAACTTTGGGGTTCGGCGTTGGGCTTGGCGGCTCTTATGGCCCGAAGGGACAAAGCTATTATTATGGAACTGCCTTTGCCACCGACAACGGCTCGGCCTTTGTCATGCTGGGCGGCAATAACCTGCGGCTTCCATGGATTGAGCGGCTCCATATTCGCCCCACAATTATGCTTGGGCATTATACCCACATGCGTATCTTTGTTGGGAATAACAACCCAGACGATCCCACTGAACGTGCCGGTTCCAACGAGTCGAGCCCCGATAATTATCTGGAGGAAAATGCTCGCGATGTGGTGCTGGATCTGGAATTCCGCTACACTCTCCCGTGGGGGCACTACCGCGACACTGCCGTTCATACCTATATTACCCAAAACGGGATGCTGAAGGAAAATCCCAGCGGTGCGGAATCAATGAATCCGCTCAAAAGTGGACAGTCGACTCTTCTGTTCCGCCCCTATTACCGCAGGCAGTTCACTGAGGTCGAAGGCAAGGAAACCCTCTATTTTCAC
>JAUVCG010000010.1 GCA_030595785.1 Kiritimatiellales bacterium
TAGCTTCGCGACCACTTCCCTGCATCCGCCGTCTTGGTCAAGGACTTGGGAAAGGAAGGCCCAAAACGTGTTTTCACGGCTAAACAACCGGCGGCGGCTGTGTGCCCCGCCCTGGGTTGGGCGGAGAAATCCGGGGAACAACGGCGTTGTGTTTTTCATGCAAGATAGTTGCATATATGACAAGATTTGGCAACATAAAAACCCGCTGTTTAGCCAATATTTGCGGGGAGTTTTTGGATGGAGGAGGAGCTTAAGTTAGTGCCATTCGGGTCAGCCGATGAATCTTAGAATCCGCCTTTTTTCCTTTACCCATTTTCCCTTCGCCTGATCATAAAACCTCATCACCCGGCTATGGGAAAACGATTAGAGAATGACAAACCAAACTGAGTCGAACAATTGAATGTACGGGCGAAACGGGCGCCGTTCATTTAAAACGTTCTAGCGCTCATTCCAATTCCGCCGTTCAACGGCTGGATTGCAGGACGCATGAGCCCGAAAAGCTAGTTTCGTCTTTTGCCTTGGACTTTCGACTTTCGACTCTCCTATAGTGCCTCTATGAACATCGTCTACAACGCATCGGCTGGAACCGGGAAGACCTATCAGGTCACCCGGCTTTACGAAAAGCTGGTGCTTGAAGACGGTATCGACCCGCGCACAATCCTGCTGATGACCTTCACCACAAATGCCGCGGCCGAGCTGCGTATGCGCGTGGCTCACCGTCTGCTCAAGGCGCGACGAACGGCCGAGACGGAAGGCGACGACGCGTTGACCGAACGCGCCATCAGCGCAATGTCCCGCCTGCCCGCCGCACCCATCGGAACCATCCATGCCTTCTGTACCCGCCTGCTGCGCGAGCATGCGCTCGAAGCAGGGCTTTCGCCGGGATTCTCGGTGCTAGAGGAAAACGACCGCAAAGAACTGCTCGACCAGATCTGCCGCGACGAGTTGCTCGAACGACTGGAAACCGACCCCGACTTTAAAACGTTCTGCGCCGGAGCGCACATCATTGGCAGCGGAAAAGGCTTCGGTACCAGCATCACTGAAACCGTCCCCAGGCTCATCGCCGAGGCGGGCAGCCTCGGTATCTCGCTCGAAAATGCCGAAGCCATGCTGCCCGAACCGGTTCCAGGAGCTACACGCATCGATTTTGAACTGATCTGCAACCGGATCAGGGAACTGGCCCATATCACACCGACCGTAAAAACCGCACTTGAGATCATCGAGAAGGCATTAGATGAAACCTCTGATGTTGAATCGTTGGTGACGGCACTGAACCAACTCGGAATTAGAAAATTTGGCCGGGGAGCAAAAGAAATCTCAGCCGACTTATGGTCCCTGAAGGAATCGGTCGAGGATGCCATAAAATATCGCGAACGTTTCCCGGCGGCCAAGGCATTCGTACGCTATGCGCAGGCGGTCACCGAACAGTTCCAGAAGCGCAAGCATTTGATGGGCACGGTCGACTTCGCCGACCAGCTTCTCATGACCGCTGAATTATTGAAGTCGGGCAAGGCTGCACCGGAGTTTGACTATGTGATCGTCGACGAGGTGCAGGATACCTCGCGCATTCAATGCGAGCTGATTCGGGCTCTTTGGACAGGGACAGATGGCGGCCTCGGCGATGTAGCCCTACCTCGAAAAACAACCCTTGTGATTTGCGGTGATCGGAAGCAGAGCATTTATACCTGGCGCGGAGCCGACCCGCAGGTGATGCCCGATCTCGAGGCGGAACTCAACGCTAGCGGCAAGGCCGAGACGATTCCCCTGCAAACGAGCTATCGCAGCAAGGCACCGATCCTCGATGTGGTGAACCGGCTGTTCGAAGCGGTCTACGGCGGGGGTGAATATTCGGAAACCGAAAACCTGAAACCAAACGATGACTACGAGACGGAGGGCGAAAAGCCCTGTGTCGAATTCCTCTCCCCCGACGAAGAGATCGACAGGTTGCCGAAACAGGAAAAGATCACCGCTGAAATGGAGGCGGTCGCCAATCGCATCCGGTTACTGGTCAACGGCAATGCGGATTGGAGGCCGGGCTATCGCTTCGATGACGGATTTGCGCCGGTTTCCAGCGATAACCACTACCGCTATTCCGACGTTCTGATTTTGCTGCGCCGCACCACGCACCAGTCAGCACTGGAACATGCGCTGCGGCATGCGGAGATTCCATATACCCTCGGAGGCAAGGGGCGCGGCCTCTTTACCCGACAGGAAACGCGCGATGTCTCGCTCTTCCTCAACGTCGTCACCAATCCGGCGGATATCTATTCGCTCGTCGGTTTTCTGCGCTCCCCGTGGGTTGGTCTCACCGACGAAGCTATCGCCGAACTCGCCTGGAGCGAAGATGGCTTTTCAGTCGACAACCTGCTGGAACACTTTGCACCTGAAAGAGCAGATAGGAATGTCTGCTCCACAAGTGGGGTAGACTTTCCTGTCTGCCCGGCCCGCGAAACCATCCTCAAATACCGCGGACTGCTCGGCACCAAGCTGGCGTCGGAGCTGGTGCGCATGCTGATCGATGAAACCGGTTTCGACGCCCTGCTGGCCGGACTCCCACGTGGTACGCAACGATTGGCCAACCTGCGCAAGGTACTCGACTGGCTACGTGACACCGAACGCGGGACGCACACCACACCCGCTGCCGTCGCCCGCAAGCTGGGTGAGCAGATTGACAACCCGCCGCAGGTGCCGGAAGCCGCGCTGCTCGACCCCGCACAAAACGCCGTCACTATCATGACCGTACATGGAGCCAAAGGCTTGACCAAACGGGTGGTGGTGGTTCCGGACATGAGTTTCCGCCCCGATTCCGACAAGGGCCTCGCTCGCGTCTTTTTCGATGAAAAGGGAGTCCCGGCGCTTGGAATCAAGATTACTGCGCCGGACAAGTCCGGCGTGGAATCGCCCGGATTCAAGGCGGCCAAGGAGCGGGCCAAGGCCGTACGGGCCCATGAACTCAACAACCTTTTCTATGTGGCCATGACCCGTGCGCGCGACCTGGTCATTGCATCCGCCACGGTTGGACAAAACCCCGCAGGGTGGCTCAAGCAACTGGAACCGTTGCTGGAGAATGGCACTATTCCATCCACCCCCTATTCCGATTTATCTGCTGCGGTTACAATTCCCCAACCCTCCAACCTTCAACCTCCAACAGAGCCACAACTTGCTGCGGCTCTGAAAACCCTCTCTCCCCCACCGGAAAAGCCGACGCTCCAGCGCATCCCGGCCACCCGCCTGGCCAAGGAACTCGGTGGCGAAAAGGAAACCACGTGGACGGCGATGTCCGCTGATAACGCCACGGCGCAGGGGTCGCTCGGCCACGCGGTGCTGGAACAACTGGCACTGAATGAGTGGGACGGCTGCGTGGGCGACTGGCTGGAACGCCTGTGCGATGAATTCGGCATTGGAACGGCCGAGGCCGCCACCCTGAAAAACCGGATCGAAAAGACCCGGGAATTGATGCGCGAACTGACCGCCGGCCTACAGGAGATCCGCCCGGAACTTCCGTTTGTCCTGCTCGATGGCGACCGGCTCATCGACGGTACTATCGACCTGCTCTGCCGCAAGGATGACCATGTCACGATCTTCGACTACAAGTTTACCGAAGCTGATGATGCCGCTGTGGCAGAGGCTTATCGCGGGCAAATGGAGATCTATTGCAAGGCTGCGCAAAAAGCTTTTCCAAAAAGCGGAAATCCGAAGATCTCGCTGGTCGTTGTTTCCTCCAGGGAAACCAGATTAGTTCCCTTGCAAGGTTCGTAGTTCCGCCTTCAGGCGGTTTCGGTGGCATGACCACTCGAAGGCGGAACTACGAACCGTTGCATTCATCTACATTTCCATCGGCAATTCTTGAAGTCCATCCACCTTTCAGCCTATAGTTTGCGGCAATATGAACGACATCGACACACTGGTCATCATTCCGACCTATAACGAAAAAGAGAATATCAACAAAATCACGGCCGCCGTTCTGGATACTTCTCCACACGCGGACATTCTTTTTGTTGATGACAATTCTCCCGACGGCACCGGTGACATGGCCGATGCCCTCGCTGAAAAGTCCGAACGGGTCCATGTGATGCACCGCACCGCCAAGAAGGGCCTTGGCCGTGCCTACATCGCCGGTTTCAAGTGGGCGCTGGAGCGCGAGTATTCATTCGTTATGGAGATGGATTGCGACTTTTCGCATGACCCGAAAGAAATTCCCAACTTCCGCGATTCTGTGATCGGCGGCAACGACCTTGTCCTCGGTTCCCGCTATGTCGGCGGCATCCGTATCATGAACTGGCCGCTGTCGCGACTGATGCTCAGCCGCGGGGCCGGTATCTATGTCCAACTCATCACCGGCATGCCTTTTTCCGACCCCACCGGCGGCTTCAAATGCTTCCGCCGTGAAGTACTGGAGGCCTATGATTTTGATTTAGTCAAAGCCAATGGCTATGGCTTCCAGATCGAAATGACCCATAAAGCCTGGATGAAAGGGTTCAAAATCAGCGAGGTGCCTATCGTATTCGAGGACCGGCAGGAAGGCACCTCCAAGATGAGCGGCAATATTGTCTACGAAGCCCTTTGGGTTGTCTGGACCCTTTCCATTCGCAACGGCTTTCGGCGTAAGCCGAAAATGAGGCTTGGGGCTTGGGAGAGTTCCGGCATGCGGAATACACCGCAAGAATAATCACGTCTCATACGGCATTAACTTGCTCAGTATTGAAACAGAATGATTTTGAACAGAATCATTCATAGCGGAGATAGCTGGCAGAAATTATTGCCGCTACGTTGCCGTCCTGCCCTTGATTCCTCTGTTGAAGAGACTCATTAAACCTAAAAATGCAGTTCAGGTTAATTTCGTTTCAATCGTTTGCCAGCAACCGCGCCAGCGCCGCCCAGCGCTCAATTTCGATTTTTTCCGGGCGTTCGGCGTGCTCAATTCCCGCATCAGCCAGCAGCTCGTCAACCGGTGAAATGCCCAGTTTTTTGAGAAGGGTTCCGATCTGCTTACGGCGCTGAGAGAAGCAGGATTTGACCAGCTTCTTGAACAACGGATATTCATCATTCCCAACAACAGGAACTTCACGCCGTTCCATCTTCACGACCGCAGACCACACCTTCGGAGGCGGAAGGAAGCAGGTCGGGCTGATTTTTTTGACCATTTTGTTTTCATAGGACACGCCGGTCAACACGGTCAACACGCCGTAGTTTTTTCCACCGGGCGGCGAGGTCAGGCGGTCGGCCACCTCTTTCTGGATGGTGAGCGACATTAGCTCCGGCCGGTGTTCGCATTCGGCGATATCAACCATCAGGCGGCTGGCAACGGAATACGGCAGATTGGCCGCCACCTTGGTGATTCCGTTCGCGAACAGCTGATCCAAATCGACATCCAGCGCATCCGATTCGATCAAGCTAAAAACTGGAGGGACGCCGTCCTCGGCGTCGGCGGACAGCGGGGACGCTGTCCCTCCATCCCCAATTAGAAACCGCGACTTCAAATAGTTCACCATCGTCTGGTCTTTTTCGATGCAGGTAACGGACTTTGCCTTTGGAATAATCCGTTCAGTAAGCGCGCCCAGACCGGGGCCTATCTCCAAAACTGATTCGCCGGGCTGGATGTCGGCGGTATCGGCAATGATATCGAGAATGTTGGCATCGATGAGATAGTTCTGCCCCAGCCCCTTGTTCGGGCGGTGCCCCAGCTGCACCAGCAACTCGCGCACCTCCTTCGGACTCGTCAATCTTGGTTCGTTAGACATGACTACTTCCGTCCTGCTGAATTTATTTTACAAAATGATTTAGGACAAAATGATTCCATGCAGACGAGTTTAATTATTTTGTCCTTAATCATTTTGTCGAATTCCATGGATTGGGTTTTCCCGCCATTTCAATGGCGAGAGCAATGGCGTTTTTCATGCTCTTAGCAGAAGCCTCATTTTTTCCGGCAATACCAAAAGCCGTTCCGTGGTCGGGCGAGGTACGTATGATCGGCAGGCCGAGCGTCACATTGATCCCTTCGTCAAAACCAATCATTTTCAGCGGCCCCAGCCCCTGATCGTGGTACATGGCCACGACGGCATCATAATCCCCTCTCAACGCTTCATAAAAAATGGTATCGGCCGGAATGGCGTCGGAAACCCTGCAGCCCTTCTTGCGGGCGGCGCGAATAGCGGGATTGATCAGTTCGATCTCCTCTCGACCGATTACGCCGCCATCGCCTGCGTGCGGATTGAGGCCGCAAACACCAATCTTTCCATTCTTCAGGCCAAACAGCTTCAGCGCCTGCCCCGTCAGCTCAATCTGTTCGTAAATTGTTTTTTTCGTCAGCGCAGCAGGAACCTCCGAAATCGGAAGGTGGCGGGTAACAAGCATCACGCGCAGGCCGCCGCCCATGAGCATCATGCCGAAGTTCTTTGTGTTTGTAAGCTCGGCTAGATATTCGGTGTGGCCGGGCACATCAATCCCGGCCTTGTGGAAACCCTCTTTGCAGATCGGTGCGGTGACCATCGCGTCCAGCTCCCCCGACAGACATCCTTCAGCGGCGGCGCAAATGGCCCGCTCCGCCAATCGGGAGGCATCGACACGGACTTTGCCGGGATGCCATTTCATGTGGGGCAGACTTTCCAGTCTGCCCTTCCCGGAGCGGGCAGACTGGAAAGTCTGCCCCACATCCCGAAATTCAATCTTGCGCGAAACCGGAATCTTCATCGCGACGGCTTGCTCACGGACGAGCTGTTCATTACCCAGAAAAACAAACCGCACTTCGGCAGGCCAGCGGCTTTTGCCGACCGCCTTGAGTGCCACTTCCGGCCCGACGCCATTGATGTCGCCGATGGTGATTCCGATCCGTTTCATGATGCGGGTTTTACCACAGAGGGCACGGAGGGTCACGGAGGAAACCGCGCCTCCGTGAACGCAAGCAAAGCGGGTGGTGAATAAAAAAAGGCCTCGCATGAAACGAGGCCTTTCGTCGATCTGTTCTGCGGGATTATACGCCGAGCATTTCGGAGTAGGTCGGCAACGGCCAGAGATCTGCCGGAACGAGGGCTTCCAACGCATCGACTGATGCGCGGAGCTCGTTCATTGCAGCGATCTCAGCCGCGGGACCTTCAGCGGCCTCGAGGGCTGCAATTCCCGCAACCGTCTTTTCGAGCAGGCTGGATATTTCGCCGCAGATGCCGGCAACGGCCGGTACCGCTGAATATTCAGTGATGGCCGTTACCGCCGCCGGAACAATCATGGTCCTGGCGATGTCCAGAGCCGTGCTGGCTTCGATTCCGATGATGGTTTCGTACCCTTCAACATAGGTGTTGTAGCGGGATTCCAGCTCTTCGTTGGTCAACACGCCATACTTGGAGAATACGTCCTTGGCCTTTTGCGTGGCGAGAACTTCGAGTGCTTCCTCGGTGGTGACAAGGTTCGGCAGGCCGCGCTTGGCCGCTTCTTCGAGCCAGTCGTCGGTGTAGCCATCGCCATTAAAGAGGATACGTTTGTGCTCTTTGATGATTTCCGCAAGGACGTCCTGTAGCGCCGCATTGAACTCCTGCCCTCCAGCAACACTGGCTTCGACCTTGGTGCAGATGTAATCGAACGCTTCGGCAACGATCGTGTTAAGCACAATGTTTGCACCGGCCGGGTTCTGGTTGGAACCCACCGCACGGAACTCAAAACGGTTGCCTACAAACGCGAACGGCGAGGTGCGGTTGCGGTCGGTGTTGCCGCGCGGCAGTTTAGGAAGCAGGTCCACGCCGAGGTGGATATCGCCGCCATCCTGGGAACTGTTTGCGCCGCCGCCTTCGATCTGTTCGATGATGTCGGTGAGCTGGTCGCCAAGGAAGATGGATACAACCGCCGGCGGAGCTTCGTTGGCACCGAGACGATGGTCATTACCTGCAGAAGCAACCGAAGCACGGAGCAGATCGGCATGGGTGTCGACCGCCTTCATCAGCGCAACCACGATGGTCATGAACTTGGCGTTTTCGTGTGGGTTGTCACCCGGTTTCAGCCAGTTCTTTCCGTCCGGCCCGGTGATGGACCAGTTGTTGTGCTTACCGGAACCGTTGACGGCCGCGAAAGGCTTTTCGTGCAACAGGCAGGCAAAACCGTGGTTTTCAGCGGTCACCTTCAGGATTTCCATGGTGATCATGTTGTGATCGACGGAAACGTTGAGTGTTTCGAAGACCGGCGCGATTTCAAACTGTGCCGGGCACACTTCGTTGTGGCGGGTCTTGGCCGGAACGCCGGACTTCCAGAGCTCGGCATCGAGTTCAGCCATGAATGCGGCAACGCGAGGCTTGATGGAACCGAAGTAGTGGTCATCAAGCTGCTGGTGCTTGGAAGCACCTTTCCCGAAGAGCGTGCGTCCGGTCTGCAGGATGTCGGGGCGTTCAGCAACCAGTTCCAGATCAATCAGGAAGTATTCCTGCTCGGCACCGAGGGTGGCTTTGGCCATGGTCTCGCCGCAATCGATTCCAAAGAGTTTTCCGAGGCGAATCGTTTGCTCAGAGAGCACCTTCATCGAACGCAGCAGCGGAGTCTTCTTGTCGAGCGCCTCGCCGTTATATCCGCAGAAAACAGTGGGGATGGTAAGCGTGGCCGCGCCAGCGGCGTCATACTTGATGAAAGCGGGGCTGGTCGGATCCCAACCGGTGTAGCCGCGTGCTTCGAAGGTGGCACGCAGACCGCCGGACGGGAAGGAAGAGGCATCGGGCTCGCCCTGGATCAGCTCATCGCCGGAAAAGTTGGTTACAACCCCATCCTTGAAATCGGGGAAAATAAACGCGTCGTGTTTTTCGGCGGTGGACCCGGTGAGGGGCTGGAACCAGTGCGTATAGTGCGTGGCGCCCTTTTCCATGGCCCAGATCATCATTGCTTCAGCAACTTCGTCTGCAATGCTGGCGTCCAGCATGGAGCCGGTTTCGATGGTCTTTTTCAATGCCTCAAAAGTCGGACCCGACAGACGGGCTTCCATGACCGGAAGGCCAAATACGAGTTCTCCAAATCCTTCGATGGTGTTTTTCATTTTATATCTCCTTAATAATTAATTGCCCCCGGGAAAACCGGCGGCAATGCATCCTGCCAATTAACACAGCCTCGCTCTTCCAGCCCTTGGAATATCCGGCTACTCAAATCGAATCATGCCGTTTTTAACCGACACTTGCGATTGAGCATGTTCTATACCAAACGCAGCCTATATATTCATCATGTTGCAATGCAAGATGTTAAGTAATATATGAAAAGGTTGCCGCCTGCGATATAATACATTTTTGCATCGCGTACAATCGGTAAAGTACATAAATGGCGTTTTAAGTCGCCTTCTGGAGATCTTTCTCCTGCAACTGCTCAACCATTCCTTCAAGCTGCCTCACCTTCTCCTTGAGTTTGGGGAGGGTTATGGCACTGGCGATCATCTTCTTGGCCTGCAGGTGCGGCATGGCCGGAGATCCAATCACAAAATCCTTGGCCGGGACATCCTTCATCACCCCGGCCTGCGCACCGATGATGGCACCGTCGCCAATCTCTAAATGCCCGGCCAATCCGGACTGTCCAGCCATAATCACACGGGATCCGAGCGTGGTGCTCCCGGAGATACCGGTCTGGCCGCACAGCACGGAATGTTCCCCGATCACGACATTGTGGGCAACCTGCACCAGGTTATCGATTTTAGTGCCCTTCCCGATCCGGGTCTTGCCGAAACGGGCGCGGTCGATCACCGTATTGGCACCAATCTCCACGTCGTCCTCAATCACCACTTTTCCAATCTGGGGAATCTTGGTCCGCGATCCGTCTACCTGCACCGCATAGCCAAACCCATCGGACCCGACCACCGTACCGTTGTGAATGATGACCCGGTTGCCGATTTCCGTGAATTCACGAATGGAAGCGAGCGGGTAAAAAAAGCAGTTGTCGCCGATAATGGTCTTGTACCCAATGTGGCAATTGGGTGAAACGATCGTATTGGATCCGATCACCACCCCCTCCTCCACCGTGCAGTTTGCACCGATGGAAACGCCCACGCCGAGCTGCGCGGATTCGGCAATCACCGCAGAGGGATGCACGCCCTCCGCTGGACGGGGCGGCGCTTCATAAAACAGTTCCGCCGCTTGGGCGAATACCTGGTCGGAGTTTTCAACGCGCACCAGCGCGCACTTGGCCGGTCGATCCCAATCGTCCGGAACAATCACCGCCGAGGCCTTTGTTGACGCCACCTGCGCGGAATATTTGAGATTGGAAAGGAAGCTGATGTCGCCTTCGCTTCCTTCGGCAAGCCCTGCAACCGCGGTAATCTCAATATCCCCGTCGCCATCGAGGCTCCCGCCAAGTTTTTCAGCAATCTCCGAAAGTTTCATCGTTCGTTACTCCATGTTGATCGAGGGTTTCTCGGCTTGAGTCGCCTCATGTCCCTCGTTCAAGACCGTCAATATATCGATCGTGATATCTTCCTTGGGGTTCGCAAAGAGAACCACCTGCATACCGGCGCGGCTCTGTGCCGAACGATCAATCACGCCGGCAAAGTTTTTCTCCTTCGAATAAAGAATAATAGCCTCGTGGATTTCGTCGAACAATTTCTTGGTCATACGGGTGTTTTGCTGCTCCAGCTGCTCGATCCGAAGTTTTTCGTATTCAATCATTTCCTGTTCATTCTTCTGCATCTCCACCAGCTTTTCCTCGAGCTGATCGCGCTTGCCGCGGCGAATCTCCTCACTCAGTGTTTCGTCACGCGAATCGGTGCGAAGGACTTCGACCTCATCCTTCAACTCCTTTAACTCAACCTCCATGGCCTCGCGCTCAAGTTTGATGTCGTCAGCCTGCTGCCGGATCTGGTCCTGGGCCAACTGGGTTTTGTAGAAGCGCTTAAATACCTCCTGCGCATCAACAAAAACGATATCGCCAGCGGCATGCGCACCGACTGCAAACAGAAGGGTGCTTAGAAGAAGGGTTGGAAAATGCTTTTTCATACTCTAAATCCTTTCTTTTAGAAACAGGCATGCACTCTACCCAACCCGTCGGGGGGTTTACAAACAAATCGTGCGGCTTTCCAATGCGGCGGCGGGTGGGTGTAATCTTTCCGGTTGATGGATGCCGGGAGGGCTAGCAGGACTATAGACACAAATGGGAACTGCTCTATTGCTTGGGCTGGGTCGATATAAAGCCGGTTGCAAGTGCGAAAACAGCGATGGCAACCAGACCGAGGTTTTTCAGCAGTCCCCGACCCCGACCCCCTACCAGCGAAAAATACTCGAACTGCTTAGCGTTCCCTGAGGATTGTAGCCAGTAGCGGGAAAAGCATATTTTTACAACCGGCTCACAACCGGACAGATACGCATATTCAACCCGAGAAGTTCGGATTAAATGATGTTTTTTATTCCCTGGACACTGCAATCCTTACAGAGGCTCTTCACCGACCGATCCCATGTGGCCTCGCCCTCCGTGGAAAAGAAACAACCGGGGACCTGTCCCTTGCCACGATGGTAGGCCACGCACTCGCAGCAAATGCCACGTTTGTCGCAGTCGTAGGTACAGGTGCAAAACTTCAGGTTTTCGGCCTTGTTCGGGCAGGCTGCAGCCATGGTTATCTCCTTTGGAGAAAAATCCTGGAGTGCGGTGGCAAGCAAAGCGCGACACCGCTCTAGAAAAGCGGCGTGGCCTTTCAGTTCCCGCCGCACTCCAAATTATTTATTTCCTCGACTGCGTCGAGGAATTTAAACATTTCGGGCGCGGTTCCAATGGTAACGCGCAGATAGTCTTTCGTGCGCTCGTCGTTTCCAAAATGGCGCACTACGATGTTTTTCCTGCGCAGTTCCCCGAAGAGGGCTTCCGCCTTGATTCCCAGCGGCTTGACCCACAGAAAGTTGGTTTCGGAATCACAAACCTCGAATCCGAGCTCCGACAGCTTGTCCGCCACCAGTTTACGAGTCTCCACGATCGCCTGGATATTTGCATGCATGGTGTCCTGGTCCAGAATGGCCACACGCGCAATCTCCTGCGTCAGATAGTTCACGTTGTAGGAATCCTTGATCTTGTACAGAGCACCAATCAGTTCCGTATTCCCGACGCAGTACCCCAACCGGATGCCGGCCAGCGAATAGGACTTCGAAAACGTCCGTGCCACCAGTATGTTATCGTTCTGCAATGCGAGATCCATGCAGTTCTCCGCGGCAAAATCGGCATACGCTTCGTCGATCAGCACCACACCGGGGAACTTTCCGATAAACGACTCCACGTTGCTTTTCGAATATTGGAGGCTGGTCGGCGCGTTCGGGTTTGTCAGAAAAAAAAGCGAGGCCGAGTAAGCTTCCGGCATCTGCCAGCCAAAAGCGGCATCCAGCGCCACCGGGCGCTTTTCTACATCCTCGATGTCGGCCAAAATAGGATAGAGCGAGTACGACGGATCGAAATAGCCGACCGATCCATCGCGCTCCACAAACGCCCGGATGCACAGTGCCAACACCTCGTCCGACCCATTGCCCACAAAAACGTTTTCCATTTCACAATGGTGCAGCTTCGCAATCGCTTTGCGAAGCTCCACGCTGAGTGGATCGGGGTAGCGCGCCAGGTCTGCAATATCGACCATCGAAAGAATATCCTGTACATCCGGCGACGGCAGGTACGGATTCTCATTCGTGTTCAGCTTAATGATGTCCTCATCCATCGGCTGTTCCCCGGGAACATACCCCGCCATCGCCTGCACCGATTTTCTGATTAAATTGCTCATATTTTTCCTAGTACGTATTTCGTATCGCGTATTACATGAAATTTCGGGAACCCCGAATCATTCTGCCACAAAATTATTCTGCCTAGGGCCAAGCCTTACTCAAACCGAATGGCAGCGGAGCGGGCATGGCCGTCGAGGGTTTCGACGCGGCCAAAGGCTTCGACCACCGGAAGGGTGTCTTCCAGATCTTCCCGGGTAAATTGGATCAGACTGACGCGGCGGCGAAAGTCCTCAACCGTAAGGCCGGAGAAATAGGCCGCCGTTCCGCCCGTTGGAAGAACATGGCTCGGCCCGGCCGCAAAGTCACCGACCGACTCCGGCGTCCATTCGCCAATGAACAGCGCGCCCGCATTTTCGACCTTGTCGACCCACTTTTCGGGATTCTTGACAATCAACTCCATATGTTCCGGCGCAAAAAGGTTGCACAGCTTCATGCCATCGGCCAGATTCTTGACCGTCACAAGCAGCATGCCCTTTTCCAGCACTTGGGCAATCGGCTCGGATCGCGATAATGTTTCGGCTTGTTTGAGTATCTCAGCGCGTACCGCTTCAGCCTGTTTTTGCGACGTCGTTACCAGCATCGCCTTTTCCGATCCGGTTCCGTGTTCCGCCTGCGAGAGCAGGTCGGCCGCCACGTGGGCAGGATTTGCGGATGTGTCGCATAGCACTGCAATTTCGCTCGGGCCGGCCACCATATCGAGTGCTACATCGCCATAGACCTGCCGCTTCGCCGCCGTCACATACGGCCCGCCCGGACCAACGATTTTCCGGACTTTGGCAATCGACTTGGTCCCATAGGCCATGGCGCCGATCGCATGGATGCCGCCGATCTTGTAGATCTCGGTTGCACCGGCAATATCCAGTGCATAAATGATGTAGGGGTTCAGCTTGCCCTCCGCGTTTGCAGGCGAACAAGCCACCAGCTCCTTCACCCCCGCCACTTTTGCCAATGTCAGGGTCATCAGTGCCGTCGAGGCCAGCGGTGCAGCGCCGCCGGGGATGTAGGCTCCCACGCGATCGAACGGCACAAATTTTTCGCCAAGCATTCCGCCTTTTGGCGTATCCATTTTCCAATCGTTGCGCAACCCATTTTTGGAAAATGCCACGATGCGCTTGTGCGCCTCTTTCGCGGCTTCCTTGAACTCTTTATCCACTACTTTTCTCGCTTCGGCAATCTCCTCGCCCGAAACCCGGATGCGGCGGGTTGAAATATTGGACCTATCATACAGGCGCGCGCAATCAATCACAGCCTTGTCGCCACGCTCCTTCACATCCGCCAGGATACGCGCGGCAGCCTGCATCGCGTGCTCCTCCACAGAGGGACGCAGAAGGAAATCCTCGACTCTCTTGTACTTCTTGTCCGTGCCCCACTTTACAATAGTCGCCAGATTCCTGCTCATATCAAAATCCCTCTCTTTGCCGTATGGGCATCCCGCTAAAGTTACGGGCAAGATACCAATGCCATGCAATTTTTTCAATCGCGTGGGAAAAGCTACTCTTCAACCACTCAGGTTTCAAATTTCAAATTTCAGGTTTCAGCATCACTTCCCAATGCAAAACCGCGAGAAAATACTGTCTAGCAGCTCATCATGATATACGCGGCCCGTCACCTGCCCAAGGTATTCGAGCGCGGAACGCAGATGCTCGGCGGCCAGAACCGCATTCTCCTCCACGTTCTTATTCAAATATGCTCGCGCCTGCTTCGCCTCTTTGTGTGACTGGATCAGCAGGTGCCGATGCCGCTCGGAAATGACCGCATGCGGCGGGACATGCAGATCCGCACCCTTTTCCAACGCCCCGGCCATTGCCCGTTTCAGCTCGCTGATTCCGGCTCCCGAAATCAAGCTCGCTTCAACGAAACTTGAGACTTGAGACTTGAGACTTGAAAGCTGGTTTCCAAGATCAATTTTGTTCAAAACCACGATACTTTTTTCAGGATCGAGCTTTTCAAGCCGCATACGATCCTCTTCGTGCAACGGTTGCGAGGCATCGATCAAATAGACGGCCAGATGCGCCTCCTCTCCATGCGCCTCGGCGCGGCGGACGCCCTCAGCCTCGATCTCGCAATCGGTTTTACGCAACCCGGCGGTATCGATGATCCGCAATGGAATGCCGTCGAGCACATAGCCCTCCTCCAGCGTATCGCGTGTCGTGCCCGCTGTGCTTGAAACAATCGCCCGATCAAAACCAAGCAGCGCATTAAGCAGGGTCGATTTCCCGGCGTTGGGTCGGCCAAGAATCACCACCCGTGCGCCTTCACGCAGCAGACGACCCTCATCCCACGTATCGAGCAGGTTGTCCAGCGACTGGAAGGTTTCGTCCAGCAGATTGGCGATGCCCGAAAATACATCATCGGGTAATTCATCCTCAATAAAGTCGAGGGTGGTTTCAAGGTTGGCGGCCACTTCGAGAAAGGCCTCGTAGATGGAGTCGAACTGCCGGCTGAGCTTGCCCTCCATTTGTTCCATGGCGGCTGAAGCGGCGCGGTCGGAGCGCGCGCGGATCAGATCGAAAATTCCTTCAGCCTGCACGAGGTCGATGCGCCCGTTTAGAAAAGCCCGTTTGGTAAATTCGCCGGGTTCGGCCATGCGCGCACCTGCTTCGAGCGCGCGGCGCAGGATGCGACGCATACCCACCGTCCCGCCGTGTCCCTGTATCTCGACGATATCTTCACAGGTGTAGCTCTTCGGTGCGCGCATGATCAGCGCAATACCGGTGTCAATTTCCGTACTGTCGGCCTCGGTCACCTTGCCATAGGCAAAGGTGCCGTGCCCTCGCTCCGATATAGAAACATGATCCAACGCCTGGAAGATTTCATCCGCAATGCGCCAAACCTCGGGACCCGAAAGACGGACAATTCCCACGCCACCCTCGCCGGGCGGCGTCGCAATCGCTGCAATTGTATCTGCTGCGTACAACGACATGGTTCAGATTACCGCAAATATTAAATGGTTCAGGCCCAATGCAATCAAGGCGGCCAGAAAATCGTCGATCACAATCCCAAAGCCACCGTGGATATGCTGGAGCTGCTTGATCGGCGGGGGTTTGGTGATGTCGAAAATGCGGTGAAGTATGAATCCGCTCAATAACGCCCAGAGTGAGGTCAGGCCAATCACCGTAATCGGCAGCGTCAGGTATTCATCCGCTACGATGCATCCCGGATCCTTCCCTCCGATCATCTTTTCCGCCACCCCGCAAATAGGAATGGCGATCAGGGTCAGTACTAGAGCGGTGCCGATCTGGCACCAGATATCGGGCAGGCTCATCAGGCCCCACGCCAACGGAAGCCCGACCAGTGTCCCCACCGTCCCCGGCATGATGGGACTCCATCCCGTGCCAAACCCCACCGCGATCCATTTAATCAATTGTTTCATCCACATCCCTGTCTTAATTATCACACCTGCGCAGGTGTGTTCTCATCCACCGCCGAGTCAATCAGCCTTCTCATCAGCGTCTCATCGGGAATGATTAGCATCCACACGCCATTCTCAACCCGCACAAAACCGCGTCGTTCAAGCTTATCCAGGTGACGTCGAAGCGCCATGGGTGGAATCCGAGTCTTCCCGCACAGACAATCAAGTTTCATCGGCTCTATGGCAAGCGTCCTGGCGATCAATATTCTGCGCTCATGGGTCAGTGCCGTTACCATGAAAATCAATCGCTCTACACTCTTCTTCTCAGCATATGTCAGCATTTCGATGCGCAAACCCGTAGCCAGTGCGCGACACCGTTTCCATAGCGGCAATATACTCATGTTGCACTTATATGGTTTAATAAATACTTTTTCAACAAAATATCACACCTGCGCAGGTGTGATATTTTCTACCCTCCAACCTGCTGCCCAATCAATGACATCGCAGCGATGCAAGCCGTGTCGGTACGCAAAATCCGCGATCCCATTCCAAACAGTTCGAAACCGCGCTGCTGCAGTTTATCCCGTTCGTATTCGGTCCATCCCCCTTCCGGACCCACCGCCAGCAACACCCGTTCAGAGCTCAAAAGGTGGTTGGCCAGCGGTTGTTTGCCGGAGGGGTCGGCCAGCAGTTTCAAGTGATCAGCAAACAATGCATCCAGCTCGTCCTCCACAAACGGTTTGAAGCGCTGACGAATCAGCACCTCCGGCAGATGCGTGCAACGAGCCTGCTGGAGACCTTCGATCAGCCGCGCATTGTAGAACTCCGGCTCCAGCACGTGGGTATCGAAATAGAACCGCTCCACCTTTTCCGCATTCACCAACACGATGCGCCCCGTTCCGAGCGCCGCCAGCTGTGCCCACAACCGCTTCATCACCTTGGGCCGCGGCATGGCCAGCAACAGATCTATTTTCGGTTTCGGCGGGATCTCGTCTTTCAGCACGCACTGCAGGCAAACCGTATGCTGATCGACCGCCAACACCGTTCCCTTCCCCAGCGGACCATTGAGCATGCCAATGCGCAGCGTTTTTCCCTCCTGCGCCTTCAGCACCTTGTGGATATGCCGCGCCCGCTCTCCAGACAGCATCGCCAGGCCGCCTTCGCGAAAGTCCTCAGGTTGTAGAAGAATCATATTCATAACAGGAGCGATTTTCCAATGTTTGAAAGAAAATGGCGAGCAACTTCGCGTTGCTACATGTGCTCCGCTAATCACAACTCCTCCATGAAAAACAATCGCATTCTATGGCGCCATAGCTATCATCTGATCAAACTCTCAAAAAGAAGATTAAGAGGTATGCGATGGAACTTGAACTAACCCCGATCGAAGTGCGTGTGCTGGGCTGCCTGATAGAAAAGGAGATTGCCACGCCGGACTATTATCCGCTGACACTCAATGCGCTGGTGAATGCCTGCAACCAGAAGTCGAACCGTGAGCCGCTCATGATGCGGAATGAAAGCGTGGTGATGGGTGCGATGGACGAGCTGCGTATGACGCACCAGCTTGCCATCGAGTTCACCTCCACCGGAAGCCGGGTGGCGAAGTACAAACATTGCCTGCCTAACCGCTGGAACTTTTCCGCTGCCGAAACGGCGATCCTGTGCGAATTGTTTTTGCGCGGACCGCAAACGCCCGGCGACCTGCGCGCCCATGCCTCGCGCCTGCAGCCGCTGGATGACCGCAACGCAGTCGAGCAGATCCTCCAGGGATTGGCAGCGCGGGAAGACGGCCCGTTCGTCGTCAAACTTCCGCGTGAACCCGGGACGCGGGAACAGCGCTGGGCGCACCTCTTTTCCAGCGAGCCGGAAATAGCCACAGAACCGGAATCCCCGCTGACGACCGCTGTGAACGACGATGATCATATCCAAACGCTGGAAGCCGAAGTTGCGGCACTCCGACAGGAGATCGACGAGCTCAAGGCCGGCTTTGCAGAATTTAAAGCCTCGTTCGAATAAACAACGGAACATGCCGGGATTAGGCAGAATAATTTAGTGGCAGGATGATTTATTTTGCCGTTCTACCGCCTAAGAAAATTATTTTGCCACTAAATTATTCTGCCCTTAAATCTTCTACTAGAAAGTCCCGTTAAGGTAGTTTCCCTTTTCATTTTCGACGGAGGAGACAGAGTTCAATGAAAACAGTCAAACTAACCCAGTACAGCCACGGCGCCGGATGCGGATGCAAGATTTCGCCGGCGTTGCTGGAGTCGATTCTGCACACCTCGCGCGAAACACTGCCCCACCCCAGCCTGCTGGTGGGGAACGACAGCAAGGACGACGCGGCGGCCTATGACCTCGGCAACGGAACCTCCGTGCTGAGTACAACCGACTTTTTCATGCCGATCGTCGACGATCCGTTCACCTTTGGGCGCATCGCCGCCACGAATGCACTGAGCGATATCTATGCGATGGGCGGCACGCCGCTGATGGCCATCTCCATCTTTGGATGGCCAATCAAAAAACTTTCGGACGAAGTGGCGCGGCAGGTGATCGACGGCGGACGCGCCGCCTGCGACGATGCCGGGATTCCGCTAGCGGGCGGACACTCCATTGATTCGCCGGAGCCGATCTTCGGACTGGCAGTGACGGGGCTGGTCGACAACAAGAACCTGAAGCAAAACAATACCGCCGAGCCGGATTGTGAGATCTTCCTGACCAAGCCACTCGGCATAGGCATCCTCTCCACCGCGCAGAAAATGGGTGTGATCGAACCCGGTCATATCGATGCATCCATTGAGACCATGTGCACCCTCAACAAGCTCGGAACGGAGATCGTGAAGCTCGACGGCGTGACCGCCCTTACCGACGTGACCGGATTCGGCCTGCTCGGACATCTGGGAGAAATCTGCGACGGCAGCGGAATCTCTGCCATCATTCAGTACGACCGCATACCCAAACTTCCGAACGTTGAACATTATTTGGCCCAGGGCTGCATCCCGGGTGGAAACGTCAATAACTTCAAGAGCTACGGCCATACCATCGGAGAAATGACCGATGAGCAACGGGGTATCCTCTGCGACCCGCAGACCTCCGGAGGCTTGCTGAGTATTGTGCGCAAAGATGCTGTCGACGACTTCCTAACCTTGACCAGCGAAGCCGGTTTGGATTTAGGGTCCATTGGCCAGACCCGCCCACAGGGTGAAAAGCTGATCGAAATCAAATAAGGGGAACCACGAAATACACGGAACCTAATCTATAGTGTTTCCGTGTATTCAGTGGTTAAGAAATCATGGAACTGCCTACGACAAAAGACTTCCGACAGATTGTGATCGATGACATTCCACTCATCGATGTGCGTGCGCCGGTCGAGTTTGAGGGCGGCGCGTTCCCGACCGCCATCAATCTGCCGCTCATGAACAACGAGGAGCGACATCTCGTCGGCATCCGCTACAAGGAGGAAGGCAATGCCGAAGCGGTCAAGTTGGGACACGAGCTGGTTGGTGGCAGCGTAAAGCAGGAGCGGATCGCCGCCTGGACGGAGCAACTCGAGCACCGCCCCGACAGCATGATCTACTGCTTTCGTGGCGGGATGCGCTCCCAGATCAGCCAGCAGTGGATTGCCGAAGAAACCGGCGCGGTTGTCCCGCGACTGGAAGGCGGCTACAAGGTCTTCCGCAACTATCTGCTCGACCAACTCGATCCCACCAACCAAACCAACACCCCCGTCATTCTAGGAGGCCGCACGGGAACCGGGAAAACCATTTTGCTCCAACAGCTCAAAAACGCGGTCGACCTCGAAGCCATCGCCAACCACCGCGGCTCCTCCTTCGGACGCTTCACCACGCCGCAACCCTGCCCCATTGATTTTGAAAACAGTCTGGCGTGGGCGCTCATCCAGCATACCGCCGCAGGGAACCGGCATATTATCCTCGAAGACGAAGGGCGTAACATCGGCGACTGTTACCTGCCCAAGCCACTCGTTGAGCACTTTGTTAAAGCCGATCTGGTCATCCTCGAGCGTTCGATGGAAGAACGCATCCAAATTACCTTCGATGAATATATCACCGCCGCCCAACTCGAATATATCGTGGCCTACGGCGAGGAAGACGGTTCGGACCAATGGCTCTCCTACATGAACAACTGCATCGACCGCATCCGCAAACGGCTCGGCGGCCTGCGCCACCAGCAGATCAAGCGGCTGCTCCACGACGCCCACGAGGACGCCGACCCTGAACGGCACAAGGAATGGATCGAACAACTTCTGCGCGACTACTACGACCCGATGTACGACTACCAGATCCAGAATAAAAGCAGTGCCATCGTCTTCAGGGGGAATGCCGCCGAGGTGCTGGACTACCTACGATCGCTTGAATAATGTGCAACGTTTTGGAGTGCGGAGACGCTGTCTCCGCTAATCAATCACGCTGAGGGATGAGCGGTAGAAGGCGAGCTCGGCAATCGATGCTTTGATATCGAAGAGGGCGTCGTGGGCGTTGGCTGCGTCAATTCCGCTGCCGGGAAAAAATTGGTTCAGCTGTTCAACGCTTTCTTTATCGAACGGCTCTTGTCCAACCCAATCCTGCCATTGAATCTTGATGGTGGAGACATCGAGCAGGCGATAGTGCAACCGGCTTCCAAACAAGGGCAGAAACCTGCGCATCAGGAACCAGTCGTTGTGCACACTGTTACCGGCAAGCACGGGGCGGTCGGACATCTCTTTGCAAGGCGTTCCGCAATATTGATCGAGTAGCGCGGCGATTTGGCGGTCGGCCTCTTCAATGGATACCGCTTCGGCGGAGCGGCATTTTTCGACGAGCCCGGGCAGATTTTCAGCCACCCAAGGACTGACCTCCTCCCCCTCCTCCAGCCGGATGCAGAGATTGAGGTCGGCTTCGGGCGGCGCGATGCGGTTGAGCTCGGTGTCGGTGATGATGACAGCCACCTGCAGCAGACGGGCCTGATCGAGTTCGAGCGAGGTAAACTCGGCATCAAACCAGATGTAGGCTTTTGACTTTTTCAGTTCGTTTTCAGACATGGACGAATTGAAGCATAGATGGACGCCAGATTACACGGATTTTGTAGGGCGGGATCCATGACCCCCGCCTCCGTGATCGAGGATCACGGCTACATAATTCCAGATGAAAACGGGCGGCCCGTTGGGGTCGCCCGTTTCGCAGTCTGGTTCCAGACGTCAGCTAGTCGTGTTTAGGCGCCTTGAGGGCCAGGCTGATCGCGGCCGCCAGCAGGCATGCCACACCGGCCACAACGAACGGCGTTGTCCAGGCCGACACATCGCCGCCTTGGGCCGCATCCTTGAAGAATCCAGCCACCTGCGGACCGGCAATACCGGCTGCGCCATAGGCTAGGAAGACCCAGCCATAGTTGGTGCCCACGTTCTTGTTTCCGAAAAAGTCGGCCGTGGCCACCGGGAACAGCGCAAAGTTTCCGCCAAAGTTAAACCCGATGATGCAGGCACCGACGATAAGCCCCATTGTCGAAGCTCCCATCTTGAGGAATAGCAGCATGACGATGCCCTGGAACAGACACATGGCAAACAGCGCAATTTTGCGCCCAATCTTATCCGACACAACGCCCCACACAATCCGGCCAAGTCCATTCAGGATGGCGTACCAGGCCATGGCCGTACCGGCAATGCTTCCGGCAACAGCAGCATCACTGACCGCACCGCTGGCCTGCAACGCATCGACGCCAAACAGCCTGATGCAGTAGATGACCATCAACCCGGCCAGACCACTGCCAATAAACATAAGAAGCAGCATCCAGTATTGCGGAGTCTTAAGCATTTCACCGCTGGTCAGGTCAACACTGCCCGTCGCTGCAGATCCCGCAGTCGGTTCAGGCGGATTCCATCCGGCTGGTTTGTACCCTTCGGGCGGATTCACCATCCAGATACTGCCGATTAGAACCAGCACGGCAAAGGCAATCCCATAGACAATAAAGACACTCTGTACACCCGGCAGCCCGAACAGGCTCAGCGTATTCAGCAGGCCTCCGCCCCAGGATCCGGCAAGTTTGACCCAGATCGTGGCACCGAAACCGAAGCCGGCTACCGCCAGACCTGACACCATACCCTTCTTGTCCGGGAACCAACCAATCCCCACCTTGATGGGCACGACGTAGCCAAGACCGATTCCCGCGCCACCGATCAAGCCGATGCACAGCAGTTGCGGCCAGAATGTGCCGCCAAGGAATCCGCCGAGAATATAGCCGGCGCCGAGCACCAGCCCGCCAAGTACCGCCAAGGGCCGCGGCCCAGTCTTCGGCAACATGCGCCCGGCCAACACCATCACCACAGCAAATGTGGCCAGTCCTACCGAGAATATCCAGGCCGTCTGCACCGCACTGAACCCGTAGTCCCCGCCCTCAGCGAGCGGAACAGTGATCTTCTTTGTAAACACACTCCAGGCATAGATCGCACCCAGACATAATTGGATGAGAATTGCACCAACAACCACCAGCCAGCGGTTCATGGTTTTTGTTTCAGACATAGTACACCCCTTAGTTTTCTTACTCCTCAAATTCACGCGAATTTGCGTTTCATGATCCTGCAATCTGAACTGGTTGGCATTAGATTGCCGATTTTTGATATTTGATTTCCGATTAGCGGAACTCAGTCGGCGTTGGCCTTTTCTTCGCAAAGGCGTCGCAGACCCGAAAATCGGCGCTCGAAAATCTAAAATCAGAAATCTGCCGCGAAACCGCATTAAAGCCCTGCACAGGAAAACCTGTGCCGGGCTTGTTATGATTCATGGCTCGGCGATTAGCTCTGCGGCTTGAACTCGGCCACCAGATGCTCGACTACACTCGGATCAGCCAGCGTACTGACGTCGCCGATCGAGTCGGCTTCGCCTTCGGCAATCTTACGCAGGATACGGCGCATGATCTTGCCCGACCGGGTCTTCGGCAGGGAGGGTGCCCACTGGATCATATCCGGTGCCGCGATCGGGCCGATTTCCCCGCGTACGTGCTTGACCAATACGGCCTTCAGCTCGTCGGTGTACTCGTTGCCGGTCTTCAGGGTCACGTAGGCATAGATGCCCTGACCCTTGATCGGGTGCGGGAAGCCCACTACGGCAGCTTCGGTAACGGCGGGATGCGAAACGAGCGCGCTCTCGACCTCGGCAGTACCCATGCGGTGCCCCGAAACGTTGATTACGTCGTCGACACGGCCCAGGAGCCAGTAGTCGCCGTCTTCGTCGATGCGGCATCCGTCACCTGTAAAGTAATAGCCCTTGTAGGTGCTGAAGTAGGTCTGGATGTAGCGGTCATGAGCACCATATAACGAACGCAGGATGCCCGGCCACGGCTTCTTGATGCAAAGCTTGCCCTTTTCGCCCTGGGCCATTTCCTTGCCGTCGTCGTCCAGGATCACCGGCACGACACCGAAGAATGGACGCGAGGCGCTGCCTGGCTTGAGCGTGTGGGCGCCCGGAAGCGGCGTAATCATAATGCCACCGGTCTCGGTCTGCCACCAGGTGTCCACCAGCGGGGTCTTGCCGTGGCCGACGTTGTCGCGGTACCAGTCCCACACTTCGGGGTTGATCGGCTCGCCAACGGAACCGAGCAGCTTGAGTGTGCTCAGGTCGCGGGCGGCAATGGGCTCTTCACCCTTCTGCATCAGTGCTCGCACGGCGGTCGGTGCGGTGTAGAACTGGGTTACTTTGTGCTTGTCGCACACGTCCCAGAAACGTCCGTAGTCCGGATAGGTCGGAACGCCCTCGAACATGACCGACGTAGCGCCAACGGCCAGCGGGCCGTAGACGATGTAGGTGTGTCCGGTAATCCAGCCAATGTCGGCCGTGCACCACCAGATGTCGCCATCGTGGTAGTCGAAAATATACTTGAAGGTCGTGGCGGCCCAGACCATGTAGCCGCCGGTCGTGTGCAGCACGCCCTTGGGCTTGCCGGTCGAACCGGAGGTGTAGAGGATGAAGAGCGGGTCTTCGGCGTCCACCCATTCCGGCTCGCACTCGGCCGGCTCGTTGGCGACAGCGTCGTGGTACCAGACATCGCGACCGTCCTGCATAGGAACTTCAATGCCTGTACGTTTAACAACAAAGCAGGTTGTGATGCTTGGGCAGTCAGCAAGCGCTTTGTCTGCATTGGTCTTCATCGGGATATCGTTCTTCGCGCCGCGCAATGCGGTGTCCTGGGTAATCAGGATTTTGCACTTGGAATCGTTTATGCGGTCACGCAGGGCATCCGGACTGAAAGCACCGAATACAACAGAGTGAACTGCACCGATGCGGGCGCAGGCCAGACAGGCGATCGCCGCCTGCGGAACCATTTGCAGGTAGAGGCAGACACGGTCGCC
>JAUVCG010000131.1 GCA_030595785.1 Kiritimatiellales bacterium
CTGGGTGCCTTCGCGAATCTTCGCCCAGTGGCGGTTCCACCGTCGCTGGCCGAATCCTCCCCGCTGCGCCCCGGCGCGGTGATTGGTGTGGATCTCCTGACGGTACGCGAGCTGACCGGCGGCATCTATTTCGGACAGCCCGTCGGCAACGACGGCAAGGAGGCATTCAACACGATGCGCTACTCGGTCGAGGAAATCGAACGAGTGAGCCGCATTGCCTTCGAGTGGGCGCGTAAGCGGCGCAACAAGGTGACGTCTGTGGACAAGGCCAATGTCCTAGAGGTTTCCCGCCTCTGGCGCGACACGGTAAAAGCGTTGCACGCAGCAGAGTTTTCCGATGTCGAGCTCGACCACATGTATATCGACAACGCAACGATGCAGATGGTGATCAACCCGCGCCAATTCGATGTGATCCTGACGGGCAATATTTTTGGCGACATTCTTTCCGATACCTCGGCGACGCTCGGCGGCTCGCTGGGTCTGCTGCCCTCCGCTAGTATCGGAAGCGGTATCGGCCTGTTCGAACCGGTTCACGGTTCGGCTCCCGACATTGCCGGTCAAGGGAAAGCCAACCCGATTGCGATGATTCTGTCCGTGGCGATGATGCTCGACGATCTGGGTGAAGAGAAAGCCGCCACAGCAATCCGTCAGGGCTTGGAAGCGGCGCTCGGACACAACCTGCGCACGGCAGACCTGTGCCACGAGGGGTACACACCGGCATCGACCTCGGAAATGGGGGATCTGATCCGCGACGAGACGCTCAAGCATCTATAAGAGTGGAATGGTGGAATACTAGAATGTTGGAGTCGTGGAAGCGTCGACGTTTGATGTCCGATATTCTTCGGTTCATCTACCTCCCCATGGCGCCCTAGGCCGGCAGGACGGAGGAGTCCGTGCCGAAATGAATAATCAGGAAAACGACTCCAAGGATCACAAGCAGACTGATCAGGAACACGAGGAAGAGCTCAACCTTCTGGATGCGCTGCCGATACCAAAAGGTGCACTGCCACCACCAGCCGTACTGCGCCTCTTTTTCTTTGGGTGCCGCATGACGAAGAAGCATTCCCTTCTTGAAAGAGACGGTGCGCCAACTCTTCGCATCCAGCTCAAGGACGACAAACGCCCCCATCGGCATCTTTTCAACCCCGCCATCCACTAAATGGTGTAGCAACTTTGTCACGCCGGGGTGATGCCCGAAAAGAACCACCGTTTCCACCGCGTCATCCAGCGCATGAACCACCCGAAGAATGTCCGCGCGCTCCGCCTCGAAAAGATCGTCTTCCAGCCGAATGGATTCCAGCGGGATATCCAGCCTTTTCGCATAGGCCTTCGCGGTTTCGACGGCCCGTTTTGCAACGCTTGAAACCAGCAAATCCGGCCTCATTTGAAGTTCAGCAAACTGATGCGCCATCTCGGCCGTCTGAAAAAGGCCCTGCCGATTCAACGGGCGATCTACATCCGCAATCAATGGGTTGGAGTGGCTAAAGGCTGCGTGTCGAACGATGATGAGTGTTTTCATGGGGAGGGGGGTCACTTAACCGCTGCGCCGCTGGAGGGCAATTCGCCATCCACCGTGATGAGCTTCAGCTGGTCGCCAACCGAGGCGCACAGCAACATGCCCTGCGATTCCACACCGCGAATTTTCGCAGGCTTGAGGTTGGCGACGATGATAATGATTTTCCCGATGACTTCTTCTGCGCCGTAGTGCTGGGCGATACCGGCGATCAGCTGGCGCTTTTCTTCACCCACTTCGACCTGAAGCTTGAGTAGCTTGTCCGCCCCTTCCACTTTCTCGGCTTCGATAACTTTTGCCGTGCGCAGCTTCACGTTCATTACCTCATCGTACGTGATCACGCCTTCTGGCGGGGCGAGCTTCTCCTTTTTCTCGGTCACGGGTTTTTCCTCTTCTTTCTTCAATTCAACACGGGGGAAGAGTGGGCCTTCCAGCGGAATAATTGGCGTTCCGGGTGTCAAGACACCGAACTCACTCAGTTTATCGAGCTGAGGAACGACCTCTTCCATTCCGAGGGCATGGCGCAAGGTCGCCATCCGTTCCGGCATCACCGGATACAGCAGAGCCCCGCAGATGCGCAGGCATTCCATTGCGTTATAAAGCGTGGTGTGTACAGACTCCATCTCGCCACGTTTTGCCGCACTCCAAGGTGCACGTTCCTGCAAATACACGTTCACTTCTCGAACCGCGCGCATGATGCGCGCAAGCCCGCTATCGAGCTTCATCGTACGGATACAACCATCCATTTCCCGCACAGCGGATTGGGTTGCGGACTTTAGAGCTTCATCCGTACCGTCGGCGCCGGCCGCCGGTGCAGGAATTTTCCCATCGCAATAGCGCTCCACCATGGCGAGAACACGACTGGCTAGATTTCCCAGATCGTTGGCCAAATCGCTATTATAGCGCTTCACAAAGGCCTGCTCTGTAAAGGAGGCGTCTTGTCCGAGTGTCATTTCAGCGATAAGAAAGTAGCGGAAGGCGTCGACACCGTAGCGTTCGCACATTTCCATCGGATTGACGACGTTGCCGAGGCTCTTGCTCATCTTGGTGCGGCCCGTCAACCACCAGCCATGCGCGAAGATTGTTTTCGGCATTTCAACGCCCATGGCTTTGAGCATGGTCGGCCAGTAAACGGTATGCGTGGTGAGAATGTCTTTGCCGATCAGGTGATGGTTTACCGGCCACCATTTTGCGAACATCTCGTCGTCGGTTTTGTAGCCGATGGCGGTGAGGTAGTTGAGCAGTGCATCAAACCATACGTAGGTGACAAATTCGCTGTCGAACGGAAGTTCGATCCCCCACTTGAGGCGGCTTTTGGGCCGGGAAATGCAGAGATCCTGCAGTTTTTTTGTTTTCAGAAACCCAAGCGTTTCATTCGCGCGAAAGGCGGGCTGGATGAATTCAGGATGGGTTTCAATATATTCAATGAGCCACTCCTGATAGTTGCCCATGCGGAAGAAATAGTTGGCTTCCTGAATGGCATCGACCTTTTTTCCGCATTCGGGGCAGTTGCCGGCGGCGAGGTCTTTCTCGGTGAAGAACCGTTCGCAACCCACACAGTACCAGCCCTCATACTCGGCGCGGTAGATTTCGTCGCGATCAAACAGGTCCTGAAGCACCTCCTGCACAATCTTTTTGTGGCGCTCTTCCGTGGTGCGAATAAAATCATCGTTGGTGATTTCGAGGCGTCTCCACAATTCTTGGAAGCGAACCACGGTCTGGTCGCACTGCTCCTGGGCGGTAATTCCGTTTTTATCGGCGGCCTGCTGAACTTTCTGGCCATGCTCATCGGTACCGGTCAGAAAAAAGGTGGGGGTTCCGAGCAGACGGTGATAGCTCGCGAGCACGTCTGCAAGAATCGTCGTGTACGCATGGCCGATGTGCGGCTTGTCGTTCACATAATAGATTGGGGTCGTTACGTAATAAGTGCTCTCAGCCATAAGTCCGTCTCCGGTAAAAAAGTTAGAACGTATAACGGAGCGCCGTGCTCAGTTGAAAATCGTTCTTCGCCACAGGCGATCCATCCAGCAGGTTGTCATACACATCTTCCACCGTCACAACTAGGCCGAGGTGTTTGCTAAGCCTTGTGTTCAGTCCGACCCGGATCGTGGCGGTGAAATCCGACGCATTCCGGGTGCTCATCAGAAACTCGCCGTTCGACCAGAAATCCAGTGTATCGGTCAGCTTCCAAGTGAAATGCTGCGATACCCGCCACGCAATAAAGTTGCTGGTATCCATCTCTGTTTTTTCGTGATCATACACAAGCCCCATGCCGACATCCGCCGTCATCTCGTCGGTATCAACCAAATAGTATCCAATCCCCGGACCCAGTTTTGTGCGGTACCTGATTTCCTTCAGATCGTCATGCCGGAATGACAGCACGCCGGAAACAAACCATTTTCCGCTCAGTACACGCTGCACTTCGCCCTCGACCTCCGTCTTCGACTCGCTGACGTAATCCTCCATCTTACTGTACCGCCCATCCACGCGAACAAAACAGCGAGACCGATCGCTTAATTTTCGAGAGAAGGCTCCCCCGTAGTTATACGCGTCTTTGGTTGTATTCCCGCGACTGACCGCCAGGCCGGCGTAGACATATGCGTTCCAGTCGACAACAACCGGTTCCTCTTCTGCGGCGGCGAGCACCGCACAACTCAGCAGAACTGTAATCAGAAACCATCGTCTGGTCATCATTCGCGTCCTTCCTTCATGTTCCTATTTACAGATCATCAAAACTGCGGCAATTAGAATTAGGGTAATTACGATGCCTTGCAAGAGTTTTTCGGGTACTCGAACCGATAGCCTGCTACCGTGGTAAACTCCCGGCAATGCACCGCCGGCCATCACAACCGCTGTAATGATATCCTGCTCTCCGCGTATTCCATAAATCAGCGAACTGGAAAGGGTTAGAATAAACGCAATAAAAATAGAACTGCCGACCGTGCGACTGGCGGGTAGAGCAAAAAGGATGATGAGCGCCGGAACAATTAGCACGCCACCACCAATAGAGGTCGCCCCGATCAGAGCCCCGCAAACGATCCCAAGGAGCACACTCAAGCCGGTGCGAACCCGCTTGTTTTCATTGATATGGTCGGCGAGTATGCGTTCCTTTTTCACGACACTGGGCCGAGCGCGGGTGATCAGGTTCAGCGCCATCATGACCACGGAAAACAAGATCACGC
>JAUVCG010000114.1 GCA_030595785.1 Kiritimatiellales bacterium
GGGCCTTCAGGCGCTGGATCGCTATACCGTGGCCATTCGGTTGACAGCTCCCTATCCCCAGTTTTTATACGTACTCTCGATGCACTATGGTTCGGTGGTGCCGCAAGAGGCGGTCGATTTCTATAAAACCGACTTTGTGAATCATCCGGTGGGAACCGCGGCCTATCGGCTCAAGCGATGGTTGCGGAACTACCGCATTGAATATGAGCGCAACCCCGCCTGGGACAAGCACGCGCGTTCCGACCCCCGCCCGACAATTGATCGCTTGGTCGACTATATTGTAAACGACGGCACGACGCAGTGGTTGATGTTTTGTTCCGGCCAGCTGGACAAGATCGGATTGTCGGCGGACCAATGCGAAACTATGTTGATGCCGAATTCGGCATTGCCTCCCGCATTGGAAGAGCAGGGGATTCAGTTGCATCAGACGCCCCGCCTTGATTCCTACTATATCGGGTTCAACTTGGAGGATCCGGTGGTGGGAAGCAACAAGGCATTGCGCCAGGCTTTGAGCTGCGCTTTTAATCATGAGACCTGGGCGCGGTTTTTCCATCACCAGGTTCAGCCGATGTATGGACCGGTTCCGCTGCCGCTGAAGGCAGGGCGGAAGGAAAAGGGTCCGTATGGTTTCGATCTGACCAAGGCGAAGCGTTTGTTGGCAGAAGCGGGCTATCCGGGCGGCGTGGATCCCCAGACGGGACGCCGCCTCGTGCTGACGCTCGATTCGTCCGGCGCGGACAATACGCAGGCGCGGCAGTCGAACGAGTTGCTCTGCAGTTTCATGGCGGAACTCGGGATCTCGTTGAAGATCAACTACAGCAACCGTCCCACCTTCTTCGAGCGGGTGCGGCGCGGCGATGTGCAACTCTTTCGCCTCTCATGGATTGCGGATTATTCCGACGAACATAATTTTCTACAGCTCTTCTATGGCCCCAATGCGCACGGGAGTAATCGCGCAAATTATCAGAATTCAACTTATGATAAGTTGTTCGAATCATTTATGCTTTTGGAGCCTTCGTCGGAGCGGGCCGTTCTGGCCCGGCAAATGGTGGATATCCTGATTGAAGAGTGTCCCTGGATATTCATGCATCAGCCGGTCGACACCGTGTTGACGAACCGGCGGGTGAAGAACTATGTGCCGCATGCGTTTCCCGGGGGCATGACGAAGTATGTGGAGCTGGAAAACGATTAATCGAGGGAAGGGAATGAAGAGTCGAATGATTGCTGGAGTAGTTGCCTTGTGCGCGACGATGGTTGGAGCGCAAACGTTCCCTGTTTCAGACTGGAAGGAAGCGCGCGATCCGATTGCCGCACCGGAGGCGGTGAAGGGGGGCAGTATTGTGCTGTGGGGACATAGCTATCCGCAAGGTCTCAACTACTATCTGGCGCAATCCTCCCATGCGGCCGACGTGTTCGGACTGATGTATTCCTCCTTGCTGGAGATGAATGCGGTCGATCTGTCGTTCGAGCCCGGTCTGGTGAGCAACTGGGAAGTTTCAGAGGATAAAACCACCTTTACGCTGACGCTCGATTCCCGCGCCAAATGGAGCGATGGCAAACCGATTACCAGTCACGACGTCAAGTGGACGGTTGCGACGATCCTGAATCCAAAAAACATAACCGGTGCGCATAAAATCGACTGGATGCGTTTTGATCCCCCGGAAGTGATTGACGAGCGGACCATCCGTTTTGTCGCCAAGGAGGCGCACTGGAAAAACCTGTTGGCACTGGCCGGCCTGACGGTGCTGCCGAAGCATGCCATGGAGGGCATGGATTTTAATAAGATCAATTTTGAGTTCCCGGTGGTCAGCGGGCCCTATCGAATCAAGGCTCTCAAGGAGGGATTTTCCCTGACGATGGAGCGGCGTAAGGATTGGTGGATGGCCGGACTGCCCCGCGCCGAAAGCATTTATAACTTTGATACGATCAAATACCGCTACATTGAAAAACGGGAGGATGCCTACGCGGCATTTCAGCAGGGGCAGACCGAACTGCATCCGGTCTACACCTCACGGATCTGGGTGAAGGAGACCCAGGGCAAGGCGTTTGATCAGAACTGGATCGTCAAGAAGCGGGTATTCAATCAAAAACCCTCCTCGTTGCAGGCCTACATTTTCAACCTGCGCAATCCGCTCTTTCAGGATGTGCGCGTTCGCAAGGCCTTTGAGCTGCTCAACGATCGCCAGCGCATGAACGAAACGATCATGTATAGCCAATATGCGCTGCACCGTTCGTACTTCGAAGATGTCTACGATCAGGAGCATCCCAATCCTTACGAGGTCGTTCCCTTTGATCCGGAAAAAGCACGCAAACTGTTGAATGAGGCGGGTTGGATCGTAAACCCGAAAACCGGCTATCGCGAAAAGGACGGAAAGCGTTTTTCCTTCACCTTCCTCTACTACGACCCCTCAACGGACAAATTCCTGACCATTTTCGACGAAGCCTTGAAGAACGCCGGCATCGAGATGATCCGCGAGCGCAAGGACTGGGCCGCCTGGGCCAAGGATATGGATGAATTCAATTTCGATATGAGCAACGCGGCCTGGCGCGGTGGACTGTTCAAGGATCCCGAGGGGATGTGGCATTCGCACGAGGCCACCCGCACGAGTGGAATGAATTATAGCGGCTTTGAAAACGCGGAGGTCGATCGGTTGATCGAACTGGGCAAGACGGAATTCGATATCGGTAAACGCACGGAACTGTTGCGTGAAATCGACCGCGTTCTGGTGAAGGAATCTCCCTACATGCTGGAGTGGTATGCCGGTTACACGCGCCTGCTCTACTGGAACAAGTTCGGAATGCCGAAAACCGTACTTTCCAAGTATGGCAGCGAATCATCCATTTTCCGGTATTGGTGGCGCGACGAGGACAAGGCCGAGGAGCTGGAAGAGGCCCGCGAGAATGGCTTCATGCTTCCCGCAGAGCCGGTGGATCTCCAGTTCGATGAGGCGTATTCTGAAAAGTAAGGTTGGAACCACGAATCAAACGAATGGGAATGAACGCGGAGCGAAGCAACAACCCTTGTTAAACCGCGGATAAACATGAATGGACGTAAATGGATGAATGAAAAAAACATTCACGTTTATCAACGTCCATTAAGCGGTCTGATTTTTTAGAGATGGAAAGCTTTTACTACATCCTGCGCCGCCTGTTGCTGATGGTTCCCACGTTTCTGGGCATCACGATTGTCTGTTTTACTTTGGTCCAGTTCGTTCCCGGCGGGCCGATCGATCAGCTGATGCTGCAGATGCGCGGGATGCAGGCGTCCGGCGGCGAAGTCGGGGGCGGCGCCGAGGCTTCGGCTGTTTCGGAAAAACAGCGTGAGGAGCTGATTCAGCACTTCGGATTCGATAAGCCGGTGATGGTGCGCTATTGGAACTGGCTGGTGAAAGACGGAATGGGGATGTGGCAGGACTCCTATAAATACACCAACAAGAAGGTGTATCAGCTGATCAAGGAGCGGCTTCCTGTTTCCATGGTTTTCTGGTTTTCGGGCGTGATTCTTTCCTACGTCGTCTGCATTCCTCTGGGCATTGCCAAGGCGCTGCGACACGAGAAGGTATTCGATTTTGCCTCCAGTATGGTGGTCTTTATCGGATATGCCATTCCACCATTTGCGTTCGGCATGGTGCTGAAGCTGCTCTTTTCTGGCATGAATGAAAACCTGTGGGACATCTTCCCGCTCATGGGCTTCCATTCCGAAAACTTTGCGGAGCTGGGAACGCTGGCGAAGATGAAGGACATCTACATGCACATGTTCCTGCCGACGCTCTGCTATATGATCGGCGGCTTTGCCGTCACGACCCTGCTGATGAAGAATTCGCTGCTCGAACAGATCAACCAGGATTATGTGCGGACGGTGCTGGCAAAAGGGTGCTCGATGAGGCGGGCGGTCTGGGGCCATGCGGTGCGCAATGCGCTGATTCCGATTGTAACCGGCCTCGGCAATATTATTCCAGCGATGCTTGCGGGTTCGATTCTGATTGAACGGGTCTTTGAAATTCCGGGGATGGGCATGCTTAGCTACGATGCTATCCTCACCCGCGATTATCCGGTTTTCATGGGCTTGTTGGCGGTCACATCGATCCTGACGCTGATTGGCCGGATCATTTCCGACGTGATGTATATGATGGTGGATCCCCGCATTAGTTTGAGTTCATGAAGAGATTCAAAATCCATCCGATCACCCGCCAACGGCTACAGCGTTTCCGCAAGGTGCGTTATGCCTATTGGGCGTTTGTGGGTCTGCTCGGGGTCTACGGGCTGAGCCTTTTTTCCGAGTTGCTCTGCAATGATCGCCCGCTGCTGGTTCACTATGAGGGGAAGAGCTATTTTCCGATCCTGAAATACCACCCGGAAGATACCTTTACGGGGAATGGACGCATGACGCGGCCGGACTACAAACAGGTCAACAAGCTGGCCGCCTTCACGGAAAACCGCGCCAACTTCATGGTGTTTCCGCTGATTCCGTACGGTCCGGGGGAGACCTTGAAACCGCAGGATGTTGAAACCAGCAAAGCCGTAACCGTCTCGTTCGGGGCGCAACCCTCCACGGCGGTGCTCTATGTGCGGCCCGATTTGCGTGTGGAAAAATTGCGCGACTCGCAGCAGCCGACCGGCGTTAGGGCGGAGGATGCGCTGTCGGACCGTTTCGCGGTTCCGTCCGGCTTTCGTGCGGCTCTTCAAAAACGGTTTGATAACCGGGAAGACGCGGGCTTTGAGCAGCAGATTGCGCTGAACGAAAAGCCTTTTACGCTCAAACTGGCCGCCAACTCCGTGCGCTCCAAACCGCGCAAGACTGTACGGGTTTATCTCAACGAGGTGCTGCCTCCGCTCGAACCGATGGTCTGGAAGGATGCGAAGTGGAAAAAGATCAATTCCAGCTGGAATGCTTTGCCGTTGGCTGTGCGGGAGGGGATCGAGGCCGGGGTGCGCTCGTCTGAAGAGGCCACCGTGGAGGATCTTCCCTTCGAGCTGGGCGGTACGCCGTATCGGGCCAGATTCTCGACCGAGCAGGTAATCTTTCCGTTCCGCCCGTGCCGAGGACACTATCTGGGGCTGGACAGCTCGGGGCGCGATGTGTTGGTTCTGCTGCTCTACGGAATGCGCATTGCCTTCAGCTTTGGAATCCTGCTGGTGCTTTCGGCCACCGCGCTGGGTACGCTGTTTGGAGCCATTCAGGGATACTATGCGGGCAAGGTCGATATCGTCGGCCAGCGCTTGATTGAAATCTGGCAGGCACTGCCGTTTCTTTACATCCTGATTCTGATGGGTTCGGTTTTCGGTACCAGTTTCCTGCTTCTGCTGATTCTCTACGGCATCTTCAACTGGATCGGCATCTCCTATTATATGCGCGCCGAGTTTCTGAAACTGCGCAAAATGCCGTTTGTCGAGGCGGCGCGCTGCATGGGCGTGCGCCCGTTTAAAATCATGATGAAGCACATGCTGCCAAATGCTTTGGTTCCGCTGATCACGTTTTTCCCGTTTTCGCTGGTGGGGGCCATCGGCACGCTGGCCGCACTGGACTATCTGGGCTTTGGACTCCCCGCAGGAACGCCGAGCTGGGGGGAGTTGCTTTCGCAGGCCCAGGAGTTTCGTTATGCTTGGTGGCTGATCACCTATCCGTCGCTGGCGCTCTTTGTGGTGATGCTTCTGGGGGTGTTCGTGGGGGAAGGGGTGCGAACTGCGTTCGATCCCCGTCAATACAGTAGGATCGAAGGATGAGCGCATTGCTGG
>JAUVCG010000026.1 GCA_030595785.1 Kiritimatiellales bacterium
CGTCGCCCAAAGCCATTATTGCGCCCCATGCCGGCTATATCTATTCCGGTCCCATCGCCGCCAGTGCGTATGCCTGCCTGCGACCCGATGCTATCCGCCGCGTCGTGCTCCTCGGCCCTTCCCACCGCGTGCTGCTCAACGGAGTTGCCGCATCTTCCGCTTCGGCATGGCGCACGCCACTCGGTGATGTTCCGGTGGAGGCTCCGCCCGGTTTTCCTGTCATGGATGCAGCCCATGCGGAGGAGCACAGCCTAGAGGTACAACTCCCGTTCCTGCAGGTT
The DNA here is from genome assembly GCA_030595785.1 of Kiritimatiellales bacterium. Lineage (GTDB taxonomy): Bacteria > Verrucomicrobiota > Kiritimatiellia > Kiritimatiellales > Pontiellaceae > Pontiella. The sequence continues at coordinate 282 of JAUVCG010000026.1, forward strand.
GTCCTCGGTGACTTCACACTGATTCCGCTTGTGGTCGGTCGAGCCACCAAAGAAGAAATCGCCGAAATTCTCGTATCACTGTGGGGCGGGGCCGAAACGCTCATTGTAATCAGCTCCGATCTAAGCCACTACCAGGATTATGAAACCGCAAACCAGATGGATTCCGTCGCATCGCAGGCTATTGTGAATCTTGATCCGCGCGGTCTCGATGACGATAGTGCCTGCGGCCGTGTGCCGATCCGTGGGTTGCTGCATCTGGCAAAACAAAAAGGTATGTGCGCCGAACTGGTCGACCTGCGCAACTCCGGCGATACCGCCGGGGCGCGTGATCAAGTGGTCGGCTACGGTGCGTATGCGTTCTACGAATGAAGACTGAACATCAAAATCTGTTATTGAAGATCGCCCGTGCTTCCATTTTCCAGGGGCTGGAAAAATCCGGAGAGGATCCTCCTCTTCTTGGAGAGGTCCCTGCTGAACTGATGGAAGAACGCGCCACGTTTGTGACCCTTGAAATCGGCAGGCGCCTGCGCGGCTGCATCGGTATGCTCGAAGCCTGCCGTCCGCTTGCTGAAGATGTTGAGCACAACGCGCGTGCTGCCGCGTTTCAGGATCCGCGCTTTCCGCCCCTGTCGCGCAAAGAGTTTAAGTTGCTCGAAATCCATATTTCCGTCCTTTCGCCGCCGGAGGAAATCACCTTTTCCTCCGAGACCGACCTGCTCGCCCAAATCCGGCCGGGGCTTGACGGCCTGATTCTTCAGGAGGGTTTCAACCGCGGCACGTTTCTGCCCAGCGTATGGGAAGAGCTTCCCGAAAAGGAAATGTTCATTGCGCACCTCAAGTTAAAGGCCGGCTTGCCCGATACCTACTGGTCCGATACCCTGCAGGTCTTTCGCTACACCGCCGAATATTTCGGTGAATGAACTCCGTTCGCAGCTCCGCCTGAAGGCGGAACTACATACCTTTCCCGATTTTTTTCATTTATCGTATCCGGCGAACCTATCATTGGTGCTATAAACATGGTTTTGTTGATTTTCAAAAGGAATGACGATGGCATTTAGCATAGCTGAGATGATTCTGCTGGGTCTGCTGATGGACTGGATATTCCGCAAGCTGCGGATGCCGGGGCTTCTAGGCATGCTGCTGCTGGGCGTGCTCTTCGGACCCTATGTGTTTAACCTGTTGGAGCCCGGTTTTCTGGAGGCGTCTGCGGACCTGCGGATCATGGCGCTGATCATTATCCTGCTGCGCGCCGGACTGGAGTTGAGCCGCGAGGCGTTGAACAAGGTGGGCCTACAGGCCTTGCTGCTTTCTTTTGTGCCGGGAATCATGGAGGGATCGACCATTGCTCTGCTGGGGCCGCATTTCCTGCCGCTGACCCATCTGGAGTCGGCCATGCTGGGATTTATTATCGCAGCAGTTTCACCGGCCGTGGTGGTTCCGATGATGATCAGTTTCATCGAGCGGCGCATGGGCGCACGAAAGGGCATACCGACGATGGTGATGGCGGCGGCTTCGCTCGACGATGTGATTGCGATCGTTATTTTCTCTGTTCTGCTCGGATTCTATACCGGGACTTCAAACCGCGTGTTGCTGAAGGCTGCTGGGATTCCCGTTTCGATTCTCACAGGAATCGGAGCCGGTCTGTTGATTGGTTGGCTGCTGCTCAAGCTGTTCGACAGGTTCAACCCGCGCGCCACTAAACGCACAATGATTGTGGTCGGTATTTCGATCCTGCTTGTGCACCTCCAGCAATTGCTGGAGGGGATCTTTCCATTCGCGGCGTTGCTGGCCGTCATGGCGACCGGGTTCATCATTCTTGAAAAACGCGAGCACATGGCGCACGAGATTTCTTCCAAGCTGGGAAAAATTTGGGTTTTTGCCTCAATCATGCTGTTCGCGCTGGTGGGGGCACAGGTCGATATTTCGCTGGCATGGAGTACCGGGCTCGCCGGTTTGGGACTGATTATCTGTGGTCTGGTTGCCCGGAGTGCCGGGGTTTTGGTTTCGTTGATTGGCAGCCCGCTGACCCGGGATGAGCGTTTCTTTGCGGTGGTGTCATACTGGCCGAAGGCAACAGTGCAGGCGGCGATAGGGGCCGTTCCACTGATGGCCATGCAGGCGGGTGGTATGGAAACTGCCCCGGGGCACGTTATTCTGGCCGTAGCCGTCATGAGCATCGTCTTTACCGCTCCGCTCGGTGCGCTGGCCATAAAGGGTGTAGGCGAACGCGTGCTTGAACCGGCGCCGGAAACCAGCCATGCCGCACAGGATGCTTTGTCCGAAAGCCGGTGATCAGCGTCTCTCTTGCAAAAAAAAGCGACGGTTAGTACCGTCGCTAGCTCAACCAAGCGCTTTAATAATTTATGAACGGCTGCTACTTGGATGTGGACAGGTGCATTGAGTTCGCTCGTGCTTGCAGTGGTGGCCTAATGATGCGGACGGTGAACAAGTCGCTGGACAGGAAGCAGAAACTCCAAGTGATTTCTCTGTCTGTAAACACCTATGAAGAGTAATGTCACGAAATGGGGAACCGTAACGGACAACCCAGTCACCACCAATTAGGAAAAACCTTATGCCTGCACCAAATGACTCAGGACGAATCAACCTCCGTCAGCGTTACGAGGTTGAATACTGGACTAAGGAACTCGACCTTACGGATAGTCAGTTAGCTGACATCATTGAAATTGTCGGAGACTCTGTGGACGCAGTTCGGGCGCGCGTGGGGAGATAACCCCAAGTCACCGAACGACTCCCGTCGCGGGCTGGCTTCTCACTGGCATAGGGGGAGAGCCAAAAAAATAACCCCCTCGCGTTAAGGGGGTTAGAAAGTGGTGGCTGAGGGGGGAGTTGAACCCTCGACACCCGGATTATGATTCCGGTGCTCTGACCAACTGAGCTACTCAGCCTTTTGTTCAAAAGAAGAGGCAGAAGATAGTTAAACACCCTGTGCTTGGCAAGGCCAATATTGCCCATATTTCATCATAGACTCATCACCGCAAAGCACGCCAATAAGTCGAAGGCATTAAACACCAAGGCACGAAGGTCACAAAGATTCCTTAAACTTCATACTACTATCTGCCGTTTTCTTGTTTTCCAGCGGACAGCCTTCGCACTTGGGTGCGGTGTTGCAGTGTTCCTTGCATAGCCGGACGATCAGCGCGTGGTATTCGTTGTAGAGTTGTATATCCTGCGGCAGGTTGTCGGCGAAGAGTTTAGCGACTGAATCGTACGACGCCTTCTTCCCGCACCAGCCATGGCGGGAGCAGACGCGTTTTGTATAGGCATCCACCACAAAGACCGGGCGTTTCGCTGCATAGAGCAGTATCGAATCCGCCGTTTCCGGGCCGATCCCTTTCCACGAGAGAAGCTCCTTTCGCAGAGCAGGGGTGTCGAGTGTGAAAAGCTGATCGAGCGAGCTGTTAAAACACTCGCGGATGGTTTCAATCATCACTCTGATGTAACCCGCCTTCTGATTGAAATAACCCGCCGGGCGGATCCATTCCGCAATCTGTTCCTGAGAAGCTTGATCCAGGGTTTGGAAATTCAGGGCGTTGTTTTTACGCAGGTTGGAAATCACCTTTTCAACATTTGTCCATGCCGTGTTCTGCGTCAGGATAGCGCCCAGCATCATCTCCATGCGAGTCTGCGCCGGCCACCAGTGCTGCTCGCCCCATCGGGCAAAAAGCGCATCGTAGGATTGCCGGATGAATGAATTTTTCAGCATGACCTTTCTTTTACCACGCGCTTCGCTGGAGGGCACCGAGTTTCAGGAGGTTTGTTTCTCGCGTGTTCCTCCGGTTTTCTGGCTTTTCTCGCCGGGGAAATCTGATAGCTTTTCTTGTTGGTCGGTCGGTTTCTGTATTGAAAGCAAGATTCAGACTATTGTAGCAGTTGTTGTAGATGCGGTTTCCCTGCGATCGACCCATGTCCCCCGGAGCAACATGGAACTCTCGTTGATTTTTGATAGGATGACCCAGATCATGGTTGCCGTAATCGGCAGCCCCTTGGTCTATTTACCGCTGATCGGCGCATGGTTCATCACGGAGCTCTATTTCATCGTCAACTGCGACGAGCCTCACGGCCATACCTACGTAATGTCCACAGGGATTGCGCTGATCTTTACGGCGTTCATGATCTCCCCGTTTGCGATCAGGGATATTTCCTGGTCGATTATGAAACTGCGGACGTTCGTAGTCGTGGCGCTGTTCCTCTATGGAATGCTCCTTGTGCTATTCGGCATCATGAAGCTGTTTCCTCATTTTCTGGCGGAGTTCTTCGGGGCTCCGGGCCATGCGCTTGTTCCGAGCATGATGGCCATCCTCTACATTGAGCATCGCATGGCGTTCGATCGGCTGACGTTTACCCTCATCGTGACACCGGTATTGGTGCTCAGTGCACTGAAGATATTCAGGCGGCTGTCGTACAAGCTTCGTGCGCGCAGGAAGAAGGAAGAGTAGCCCTGCGGCTGATTGTCCGGTGAACCGCTTCCTTCGGGCGCTATTTGCTTCTGCAAATTATCGACGGTTGTCATTCCGCTTTGCTCCATTGCTGTCGCACACTCCAGCCTCACTTCGTGTCGCTTGGCGCTAGAGGGCGCAGAGCCCACAGAGGCTATTCCCCCGGGTCCTCTGGGGTGAAAAAATCAGTGTCTGTTTGCTGGTGAATGCGCAACTGTGCGGCGGATACATCAAACAGATTGATCACGTAAAAAACCAGGGCGATCAAAAGCGGGACGATAGCTTTGGGTTCATGTGGTTGCCCGGTTAATGCTCCACCCATTTCCCCGATTATTCAGATTACTTTGGCGGCTCAGTCGCCGGCTCGCCTTTGGAGGCTTGCTTGCGCTTTCGTTTCTCTTCCTGCTTTTTCTTCTTGGCGAGCTCTTTTTGACGCTTTTCGTATGAATAGTTGGGTTTGGCCATTTGGTTTCCTTATTGAATACGTCCTGTCTTATAGCGCATATCAGAGCCATCTCTCGCACTAAAACCGCGTTCATCTTATCACCGCTAAAAAGAGAGGAGCTATGAAAAAGGCATGCAATAGCCGCCAGGATGGCGGCGATCGTACCGCAGGCATCCTGCCTGCTCTGTCCGCATCCCGTATTCTATCATTCCAATCATTGGAAATGGCTTGAACTGAGTGTGGTTTTTTAGCGATATTCACTCGATATGGAACACAACGGTATTATACGCAGAAGGGCCTATTCCCGCGCCGGATTCATTGGCAATCCTTCTGATGGCTATTTTGGAAAGACCATTTCATTCACCTTCAGCAACCTCTACTCGGAAATCGTCATGTATGAAGCGCCGCGGCTTGAGCTGTTGCCTAACAGCCGGGACCGTGCCATCTACAAAGATCTCGATGAGCTGGGTCAGCACATACGCGAATACGGCTACTACGGGGGCATTCGCTTACTGCAAGCCGCTCTGAAACGGTTTCATGAATATTGTAAAAATGAGGACATTGACACTGGCGGAAAGGTTTTTGCCATGCGTTACTTTTCCAACATTCCGCATCATGTCGGCATGGCGGGTTCCAGCGCCATCATTACGGCGTGTTTCCGCGGCATGATGCAGTTCTATGGGGTTGATATCCCAAATCCGGAGCTGGCCAACATTATTTTATCGGTCGAGACCGAGGAGCTCGGCATTGGCGCCGGCCTGCAGGATCGCGTGGCGCAGGTCTACCAAGGCCTGACCTACATGGATTTCGACAAGAAAACGATGGAACGGCAAGGATATGGAAACTACGAATTGCTCGATCCCTCCTTGCTGCCGAACGTCTACATTGCCTACCAGCGCGAACTGAGCGAAGGTTCGGAAGTATTTCATAACGATATTCGTGCGCGTTACAACATGGGTGAGGAGGCCATCGTTCAAGGTATGGCAACCTGGGCGGATCTGGCCAAGCAAGTGCGTGATGCGCTATTAACCGGCCGGCAAGAGGACATTGGCCCGTTGCTCGATGCCAACTTCGACCTGCGAAGCAGCCTATACAAGATTCATCCCGACAACATTGACATGGTCGATGCCGCCCGTTCCGTCGGAGCCAGTGCCAAATTCACCGGGTCCGGCGGTGCCATCGTTGGAACCTATGCCGACGAATCGGTTTTTTCAAAATTGCAGCGCACACTGGAGCCGATGGGCATCGCTGTGCTGAAGCCGGACATCATCTAGAAACGAGGAGCTCCATGATACGCAAAGCCGTTATTCCCGCCGCAGGTTTCGGAACCCGCTTTTTACCGCTCACCAAAGCACAGCCCAAAGAGATGCTGCCCATCGTCGACACGCCCACCATCCAGTTGGTGGTAGAGGAGGCGGTCGAATCGGGCATCACGGATATCCTGATGGTCATCGGCAAATCCAAGCGCGCCATTGAAGAACATTTTGACCGCAACTTCGAGCTGGAGCAGGAACTGGCCGAAAAAGGCAAAACCGATCTGCTAGACCAGATCCGGCATGTATCGGAAATGGCTGATATCCATTTCATCTGGCAGAAGGAATTGAACGGTCTCGGTGACGCGGTTTCCTATGCGCGAAGCCACGTCGGCAACGAGCCGTTTGCATTGCTTCTGGGCGACACCATTCTCGAGTCCCATTCCGGCGTGCCCGTTACAAAGCAATTGATGGATGTTTCAGAAAAATATCAGGGCTCCGTGGTGGCGCTTGAAGAAGTGCCCGTCGAAAAGGTTAACCGCTACGGCATAATGGACGGCACCGATCAGGGGGAAGGTGTTTATCGGGTGAGCGACTTTATAGAAAAACCGGAGCCCGACCAGGCGCCATCCAATCTCGCTTTTGCCGGTCGGTATGTCTTTATGCCTGATATTTTCGATTTTCTCGTCCAGACCGGTCGGGGCAAGAACAATGAAATCCAATTAACCGATGCCATGCGGCAAATGGCGCAAAGCCGGCCCATGTTCGGAGCGCGTATCGATGGCAAGCGCCACGATATTGGCAATACGCTTGATTTCATCAAGACCAACATCCACTACGCGCTCAAACACCCGGAATTAAAGGGGCCCCTGAGTGACTATATCAAGGCGTTGGTAGGCACCCTCCCTTGAGTCTCCAGAGGAGGGGGCGCACCTCTGGCGGAATAAAAAATGTTACAATGTACGGGCTGATCCCGCACCCGGGCTGACCCCGCACCGGGCTGACCCCGCACCCTGGAATATTCGGGTTAACCTTCTTCGGATATCGCTATCCCGCGATCCTTGAGGAACATACCAAATTCCACATCCACCACACGGATGTGTTTGACCAGCCAGCTAACCAACAAAGTGTCGATGGATTCGGCCAGAATAGCCGTGGGTCCGTCGTCTCGGAATTCACTTTCCATATAGACTAGAATCGTCTTGAACTCCTCGTGTTTCGCCTTGTGGGTATCGTATGCAGGATAGTTGTGAGCCTTCATCTCCCTCTCTTCCATCGAAAAGTGGAAATCCGTGTAGTCGATCAGAAAGCTGAGGGTTGAGGCAATTTCTGTCGGCCCCTGATGCTGTTCGACGGCTTTTGCAAAATTGTTGAGATGCTCAATCAGCATTTTGTGCTGGTCGTCAATGAGTTCAACATCAACAGAAAGATCATTGGTCCATTTTACTTCATTCATTTCCTATGGGCTCCTTTTAAGATGTACTATCGGTTTGCTTAAAATGCACCCTGCTTATTAGGCAACCAGTCTAAGGCGAATGGCAGCCTCTTTCAATCGTTTGTCTCGGGTCAGGAGTTTAGCCTTGCTCAATTTGCAGGAGGCAAGCAGATGAAGGTCGATCAGGCCGATGCCTAGGCCCATCAGTTTGTGCTTTTCAATAAAGAAAAGGACTTCGTCGTTATCAGCTTTGGTAATGTGGGGCAGGGCATGCAGGAGAGAAAGTATCTCCTTGCGGTTTTTCAAGTTCCCGCAGGCCAGCTCGCCAATTATAAAGGGATGGATCGCCGCTTCGCCATCATTGAGCAGTGCGGTGAGTTTGGCGTTGTCGGAACGCAGGTGATCGATCCAAACGGACGTGTCGACCAAAACCATCAGGCCGCACTCCGGCGACGAGGAATAGGTTTGAGATCCTTTTCCGTTCCGCCGAGACGGGCAAGGCGTCGGCTGCTCTCCAGTGCAATCAATGCCTCAAGCCCGCGCCGCACCAAGGCCGTCTTTTCCTTAATCCCCGTCAATCGCGCTGCTTCCGCCATAATTTGATCGTCAATATTCAATGTTGTTTTCATGCATACATGTATGGTCTAAATGGATGGGTGTGTCAAGCTTGGGTCGGAATGTAGACGCGGCATCTTGCCGCGTTGCGATGGAGGGGCTGTTCGTGCGTAACGCGATACGTTGAATGTAGTGCGGCTCATACCGCCATTCAACAGCTTTTGTAAGAAGAGATTTCTCGAGCATTTTATAGCATTTGTTGCGATTTCATCTATTTGGCCTGGAGTCAAGGCATCGATATTTTCAGGTATCTTTTTATCTGCAAGATTTGCATTGATTTTTTGATATTCTAAAAATAATTCTTCTGAAAAGTCTTTTTAATGGGAGAGTTGCAGTCAAAGGGATCATTAAAATCCTTAGGCGAGGACATCCAAAGATCATTATTCTGAATGGCAGATATTTTATCCTCTTTATGTTCCGCAAAACCAATATAACGATAAATCATAGTTCTCAAATCTCCAGATATTAATGCGCCTCGAGCCAATTATCTCCGGTGCCCGACTCCACTAAAATCGGGATTTCCATGGGGATGGCGGATTTCATTTTCTCTTCGATGAGGGGGATGAGTTCATCGGACTCATCTTCCGCTAAATCAATGACAAGCTCGTCGTGCACCTGCAGAAGCAGCTGGGTTATGGATTGCTGTTCTTCGAGCAGTTTCTGGATGCCGATCATGGCGATTTTAATCATATCGGCGGCGGTGCCCTGAATAGGGGCGTTAATGGCATTGCGCTCGGCGCCGGAGCGGACCATCTGGTTGCGGGCGTTGATGTCGCGGATGTAGCGGCGGCGGCCGGTGATGGTCTCAACAAATTCATTCTTCTGCGCAAATTCGATGGTGGAGTCGAGGTAGTCCTGCACGCCGGGATAATTGGCGCGGTATTGTTCGATGATTTCCTGCGCCTCCTTGCGCGGAATGCCGAGGCGCTGTCCGAGGCCGAAGGCAGAGATGCCATAGATGATGCCAAAGTTGACCATCTTGGCCTTGCTGCGCATTTCGCGGGTGACGTCGGCTTTATCGACGCCAAAGACGCGCGCGGCGGTGGCGGTGTGAATGTCTTCGCCGTGGATGAAGGCTTCACGCAGTCCGGTATCGCCGCTGAGCTCGGCCATGATGCGCAGTTCGATCTGGGAATAGTCGCAGGCGAGCAGGGTAAAGCCGTCCTTCGGAATAAAGGCGCGGCGGATTTCGCGACCTTCTTCGGTGCGGATCGGAATATTCTGAAGATTGGGTTTCACCGATGACAAGCGCCCGGTGGTGGTGATGGCCTGACTGAAGGTCGTATGTACACGACCGGTTTTCTCGAATACTTCCTTTGGCAGGGCATCGACATAGGTGCTCTTGAGCTTGGTGAGCGAGCGGTAGTCGAGGATCTTCTTCACAATCTCGTGACGGGGCGCAAGCTCGGTTAGCACTTCCTCGTTGGTCTTGTATTGACCGGTCTTAGTTTTCCTGGGCTTTTCAACGAGTTGCATTCTATCGAACAAAACTTCACCGAGCTGCTTGGGGGAGTTGAGGTTGAACGGTTCACCTCCGGCCATTTCAAAAATCGCGGTTTCCAGTGCGAGAATTTTTCCGGCAAGTTCCACGGAATAGTTGGACAAGGTTGGAACATCAAGGTTGATACCGTTGTATTCCATCTGGGCGAGCACGGGCATGAGCGGAGTTTCAATCTCGTAGAAGACGCGCTCCTGTCCGCGCTCCTTGAGCATCGGCTTGAGCTTGTTCCAGAGCTGGAGGGTGATGTCGGCATCTTCGGCGCCGTATTCGCACAGATCGTCGACGTCGACCTCGCGCAGGGTCTTCTGCGTGCTCTTCTTTTCGCCAATGAGCGCAGTGATCGGGACAGGCGAATAGTTAAGCAGCGACTCAGCCATGTGATCCATGTTGTGACGCTGGTCGGGATCGATAAGGTAGTGCGCAAGCATGGTGTCGAGCAGTTCGCCGCGCACCTCGATGCCATGCCACTTCAGCACGCTGACATCGTATTTCAGGTTTTGGCCGACCTTGCGGATATCGGGATTTTTCAGGATTGGAAGAAACGGTTTCAGCGCCAGCTGCGCCTGTTCGCGATCGGGCGGGAGGGCGACGAACCACGCTTCGTACGGTTCAGTGCAGAACGAGATGCCGATCAGCTCGGCGGTGCGGACATCCAGTCCGGTAGTCTCGGTGTCAAAGCAGATCTCGTAGCAAGCGGAAAGGTTTGACGCCAGCGCGGCGCGTTCGGCGGCCGTGGTGACGAGGTGGTATTCATGTTTTACATCCTTGATGGTCTTGAACGCCGGAACAGGTTCCTGCATTTCCGGCTGTGAAGCGGCGGCGAATTCAAAGAGGTCGCCTTGGCCGGCTGTAGCCGCCGCCACGGCGACGGAGACCGGGGTGGGGGATTCGCCGAACAACCGCTTGATCAGGGTCTTGAATTCGAGTTCGGTGAAGAGAATCTTCAGCTGATTATCATTGCGCTCGCCAATGAGCAGTTCGTCGGGTTTTTCCTTCACCGGAACATCGCATTTGATGGTGACGAGGCGTTTTGAGAGCAGGGCGGTATGCTTGTTTTCCTCGACCTTTTCCTTCTGCTTGCCCTTCAACTGCTCCGTATTTTCAAGCAGGTTTTCAACGGAGCCAAACTGAGCAATCAGTTTTTGCGCAGTCTTGGGGCCGATGCCGGGAACACCGGGAATATTGTCGGCGGTATCCCCCGCAAGCCCGAGGATGTCGATGACCTGCTCGACCTTTTCAATGTTCCACTGTTCCAGAATCTTTGCGATGTCGAGCAACTCGGAGTCGCCCCCGCCTCGTCCGGGTTTCAGCATGTAGGTGTGTTCATCGACGAGCTGGGCAAAATCCTTGTCGGGAGTGACCATGTAGGTGTCGAATCCCTGTTTCTCGGCGGTACGGGCGAGAGTTCCAATGACGTCATCAGCCTCGAACCCGGGATATTCGAGCACGGGAATATTGAAGGCGTTAAGGAGATTGCGGATATGCGGAACGGCGGTGCGGATGCCTTCCGGGGTCTCGTCGCGCGTGGCCTTGTATTCAGGATATTCCTCGTGGCGGAAGGTCGGGCCGTGGGTATCGAACGCGACAGCGATATGCGTCGGCTCATAGGTGTGCATAATGTCGAGCAGCGTGTTGATGAAGCCGAAGACCGCCGAAACGTTTTCTCCCTTGGAATTAATGCGCGGATTGCGGATGAGGCCGAAATAGGCGCGGTAGACGATGGCCATGCCGTCGATCAGAAAGAGTTTTTTGGTCATATCAGTTATCCGTTAAAGGTTATCAGGTATCAGACGATAAACTACACCTCCGGCTTTCCAATGTCTGGGAAATCCTTTATAAAAAAGCCGTTCAATAGAAGGAGACAATCATGAAAAAGCTGTTTTTGGTAATATTGCTGTTATCAGGAATCGTGTTTGCTGAAACGGAACAGAAGGAACCGAAGGGCAGGTATGCGATTATCCTGCAGGCAGGCAACGAAACAAACGAGGGTAAAGCACGTGCGGTTCATGCGTTGCTCTTCGCCACGGAGCTGGCGGAGAAAGGATATGAAGTCGTCCTGATTTTCGATGGTGCAGGAACCGGCTGGGCGAACGAACTGCGCAAGCCGGAGAATGAGCTTCACAAACACTACCTCAGGGTCCAGGAGCTGGGCATGGTGGAGGAGATCTGCGATTACTGTGCCGACTCCCTCAATGTGAAGGAGGATCTCACCGAGCAGCAACGTAAGCTGCTGGTCGGCGATTACAAGGGCCACCCCAGCCTCGTGAAGTGGATCGAGCGCGGTTATCAGATTATCGTTTTGTAGAAAAGAGGTTGTAGTTCCGCCTTCAGGCGGAGGATTGCCTGGATGTACTTAGCGTGGAACCGCCTAAAGGCGGAACTACAAAACTTTTTTCCAGGCCTCTTCCATGCGCTGAGCTGAAACCTTGACCGGCGTTTTAATCTCCGGTGAAAAACGGTTTACACGAAACTCCTCCAGCAGCATCGCGAACTCGAGTAAATCGTATGCAGAGCCAATATCATCGCATTCCAGCAGTGTTTCGCTAAGCCGCTGTTGGAAAGGTTCCACCTCAAGCATCTTGCGGGCATCGGTCTGCGGATTATTGCGGATGCGCTGGATTCGGATATTCATGGCCTTCAGGTAGCGTGGATAACGGCTGAATACATCCGTGGTCTGGAGGAAACCCGGCCGAAACAGGAACGCCAGCTGCATCTCCAGATCATAGCGCGCATCGCCTTCTACGTTTTCCAGTGAATTGGCAATCGTTTCTCGTTGTTCCAGCAGGTTCTCCAGGATCTGCGCCTGATCGGCCGCAGTTGCATACAGTGTTGTACGCGCATCTGCCGCACGTTCCGCGAAAATCGCTGCATTCCGAATCTCACATCTTGAATCCTGTGTCAGCGCATCAAAAATGGCTGCATCAATAAAGTCACCCAGAAAGCCGCTGTCTATGGCCGATAGGCTCAATTGCAGTATCGGCGTGAGCGGCGGACGTTTTTCAACATACTTGACCTGGTCGGCCTCCTGTATACGGAACAGGCGAACCAATCCTTCGCGATGGCTGTGTTTTGCTCCCGTTTGGCTCAGGAATGCCCGTCGACCCACTCCACCGGCCTCGGCCGTCAGGGCAGGGTAGCCGCGCGTCTTCTTGCTGTCGTCGCTCGTAATGAATTCAGGAAGCGTATCGCCCGGCCATACCTTGCCGGGAGGAAGCGTCCACTTGGCAAACGCGGTTTCAGCTCCGCTGCGATGGATATTCATGCGGTGTTCCTCCGCGATTGAAACATGAACCCGGACGATTTCATCGTCTTTTGTTTCTATCACCTTCATGCGCAGGAAATCGGGGAGGGCCGTTTCGTCAAAGTCGGAAGCGTCAACGGGAAGTTTAAATTCATGTTGGAGCCAGGAAGAAATGGCATCGAGCAGGGGCTGGTTTATCACACCTGCGCAGGTGTGATAGAAGGTTTTCGCGGTTTGGTCAATCGGCGAGATTGTGCTGCGAAGGTTTTTCGGCAGCGTACGCAACAGGCGGTTGACCTTTTCTTCCAGCCAGCCCGGGACCAGCCAGTCCGGTGCCCAGTCCGGCAGAAACGCCAGTTTGTTGGTTGGGCACACCAGCGCAATGCCGTCGAGTTCATCACCGGGCTCGAAGGTATAGATCAGGTTGAAATCCTCGTGATGGAACGTGAGTTTTTCGGGATAGTCTTCCAACGTTATGGCAGTAGATTGAGGATACACCGCATCCTGCAGGCGCATCGCAATTCGTGCCTTGGTTTTACGAATCCAATGTTCCAGTGTTTGGACGGAATAAACATCCGGCGGCAGCAGACGATCAAAATGGTCGAGAATGGCATCGGAATCGAGCAGGGCGCCGGGCCGGCGAATCTTTTCCTCCAATCCGTGGATATCATCGAGCATGTGATGGTGCAGTTTAATCCATCCGCCCCGCGTATTCAGATTGCCGGGAACCATGCCTTCGCGAATGAAGATTTTACGTGCTTCCTCTGGATTGATCGGGCCGAAATGAACATTACGTCCTTCGGTGATCGTCAGACCGCCGGAGATGATTGATTCTTTGGCATAGACAAATCCTTTATCCGCATCCCACTTCGGCTGTTTATAGACGGCTTTACACAGGTGCGGAGCAACGTCATACAGCCATTCAGGTTGAATCTCGGCCACCAGGCGCGCGTAAAGTCTGGTGGTTTCCACCAGCGAAAAGGTCATCACCCATTCCGGCGGTTTCTTGAAAAGTCCCGAACCCGGGAAAATGAAAAACTTGCGGTTGCGTGCAGCCGTAAATTCGCGCTCCTCGCCCTTCAATCCAATATTGATCGGCACGCCTGCCAGGAGACTTCGGTGAATCAGATCGTATTCAGAAGTTGTCGACGAAGCATCCTGCTTCGTTGCGTTGGTGCGGTCGGTGGGCTTGGCGTGCGCAACGGAGCTGGAAGCTCCGTCTACATTCCACTTCATGTCCCGCACCGTCTGCTTTAGATCGTTCCGCAGATTGCGCCATTCCATAACGCGGCGGTAGTTGATGAAATTGGTTTTGCAGAACTTACGCAGCTTGCCGTGCGAGCCGCCTGCGCCCCGTTCGGACTCAACCGCATTCCATAGATTCAGGATAGTGATAAAGTCGGACCTCGGCTCCTGCCACTGCTTATGCGCCAGATCGGCCGCCTCTGCTTTTTCGGTGGGGCGCTCGCGCACATCCTGAATGGAGAGGAATGAAACCAGGACCAGAATTTCGGGTAACACCCCTTCATCGTGCGCCTGCACAAGCATGCGCGCCAGATGCGGATCTGTCGGGAACCGGGCAATATCGCGTCCGAGTTTGGTGAGCGTGCGGCCTTCGTCGATGGCACCGATATCCTGCAGCGCTTTGTATCCCTCTCGAACGAGTGCGGACTGCGGCGGATCGATCAGCGGAAACTGGTCAATCGGCGGCAAGGCCAGCATATCCATTTGCAGAATGACACCCGCCAGCGAAGTGCGGCGTATTTCAGGATCGGTGTACTGCGCGCTGTTTTCAAAAGTATCTTTGTCGTACAGATAAATACAGATACCATCCGTAACACGGCCGCAGCGGCCACGGCGTTGACGGGCACTGGCCTGCGACACCTGCTCGATCTGCAGACCCTGTACCTGGGTGCGCGGATTAAAGCGGCTGAGGCGAACCTGTCCGGAATCAATCACATAATGAATGCCCGGAATCGTGATGGAGGTTTCCGCCACATTCGTTGCCAGAATAAGGCGGCGCCGACCGCCGACCTTAAAGACGCGCTGCTGCTCACCCATGCTCAGCCGGCCGAAGAGAGGAAGCACTTCCGTATTCTTCCAGTGCCGGCCTTCCAGCTTCTTTGTGGCCTCCTTAATCTCGCGCTCGCCGGGCAGGAAGATCAGTACATCGCCCCGATCATCCACCTCCGAAATCCAGCGCATCGCACGCAGGATATGATTTGAAAGCTCTTCGTCTTTACCCGGCGGCAGGAAAAAATCCTCGACCGGATACGTCCGGCCTTCAACTTCGATGACCGGTGCATTATCGAAAAAGGCTGAAAAGCTTTCGGCATCCAGTGTTGCTGAACTAATGACAATTTTCAGATCCGGACGCACCTTCATCAGGTTTTTCAGGTAACCCAGAATGAAGTCAATATTGAGGCTGCGCTCGTGTGCCTCGTCAATGATGATGCAGTCATATTGCTGCAGGTGCCGGTCGCGCTGGGTTTCCGCCAGCAGGATGCCGTCGGTCATGAATTTAATGATGGTTTCATCGCAGGTGGAATCGTCAAACCGCACCTGGCAACCAACGCCCTTGCCATAGTCCGTGTCCATCTCTTCGGCTACGCGACGCGCCATGCCCGTTGCTGCCAGACGACGTGGCTGGGTTACGCCGATCCGCCCGGTTTTTCCCGATCCGGCCTCCAGAACAATCTTTGGCAGCTGGGTCGTCTTGCCCGACCCCGTCGTGCCACAGACAATCACCACCTGATGGTCTTCAATCAGCTTCTGGATGTCCGCGCGTTTACCGCAGATCGGTAGAATTTCCGGATAGTCCAGCTTGAGTTTTACGTTGGCCCGTTTCTGCGCCCATTCCAGGGCCTGGACATGCACCTCCTTCAGTTTCGCCACCTGTTTATCGGTTGGCTTTCCATCATGAATGCACTGCCGTACCCGACGCATCAAGGCGTTTAAATGCCCGCGGTCGCGCAACAGCACGCCATCCAGCGACCGCCTAACCGTCTGCAATAATTCCTTTGTTTCCGCCTGATCCATAAGAGCCGGAAATAAGGGCACACAGCGCGGGGCAGTTCAAGGAAGAAGCATTCCCTTAATAGGCAATAGCGTGCGTCGCTAGGAAACCATTTGATCATCAGCCCGGCATCGCGTTATTCCCCGTTTCCCGATGTCTTCCCGGTACTTTCCCTATTTCGAGGAGCTATTGCGAACGTTGCGACCTTGGTGTAAAAAATCCTGTGTAAACATGATTGAATTTGGAAAGTAAGGTACTAATATAACTGCGGAGCAGGCTAGAAGCCTGCGATACGAAGCCGGCAAGCGACAACGACACGAAGGGCATAAGCGAGGCAATATGGGCGTATCAATTCATTATAGCGGAAGGATTGAAGCAGAGCGGATTGGGCCGCTTTGCTCGGAGCTGGCGGATATTGCGCAATCGCTGGGATTTGACGAGTCGGTTCCAGTAGATGATGACGAAAAGGGGCTGCGGGGGATTATTCTGCGTCCGGAGTCGGAGATGGAGTCGATCCCGTTCTTGTTTGATTCTGATGGCCGGATGCACGCGTTGGGTGATTTGGTTGCGGGGTGGACGCCGAAAACAGCAAGTCTTAGTGTAGCGGTAAAGACCCAGTTTGCCGATTGCGCGGATCATATCTGGCTGATTGGGTTGCTGCGTTACATCCAGCGGAAATATATCCCAACGCTGAAGGTAATGGATGAAGGTGGCTACTGGGAAAGCAATGATGCCGACGAGTTAAAGCGCCGGATCGATTCGCTGGGCGCAATCATTAAGGGCTTTGGTTCCGCTTTGGAAAACGCGTTCATGGATACGGTGGTTGATAAGAACGATCCCGATGCGCTGGCGGATTTTATTGAGCGAGTGGCGCAGGATTATCGTGATAAGCGGGATCGTGAGTAAGCCTTTAATTCCCCGCTGTTTGGAAATCGGAAAATATCAGCGACCGAGCTGATGGAGTCGTTGGGGCTATCGCATCGTCCCACGTTCCGCAAAAATTATCTGCACCCCGCCCTCGAAGCCGGGTTGATTGAAATGACGATGCCGGAGTCGCCTCGGAGTCCGACACAGAAATATTTCCTGACGGACAAGGGGACGCGCCGCGAAAAGGTCGATCCTCGGATTTAAGTAAGCGTCTGGCGGGTCTGCTCGCTCTTCTGTATTTTTAAGCCGCCGCAAATTTTGATTTTAAATCAGGGTTAAAACTAATGGGCGGAGGCTTCGGCGGGGGTTTTGAATTCCTCAGGAATCTGAATGCGCTTGAGCGCTTTGTAGGATTCGTCGGCCATCGTTCCGTCGCGGTAGAAGGCCTGGATAATTTCCATCGCCTGCAGACTTTCCTGCATCTGTTTTTCCAGTTGTTGAAAGTCTAGCGAATCAAGTTCTTCTTCCTGCATGATTTCATCGAGCGGGAGATCTCTCTTGGCATTGCGTGTTGCGTGGTAGAGCAGGGCTCCAATAATTTTTAAAACTTCTGCATGGAGTTCATCCGGCTGATAGTAGAAATGGTCGTCGCAGAAATATTCATAGCAGACGGATGGGCGGCCCTTTTTGAGGATACAGCCGGTGTCGGATAGAAAGCCTTTTTGTTCGTCATACTGATCCGTTTGCTGATGAACTAATTTCAGGAAAGGGCTTTTGATTCCTTCGATGCACATGACCGCATCACAGCAAATGCACGAGCATTGCGCGCAAAGGGAATTACCCTTCCGGTGAATCAGTTCCCGCATGCCGAGTTCAAGCACGACATACTGCTCAATATAGGTTTTCAGGGCATCGTTCATGACGGAACCGATTTATGCATCTTTTGCTTTCCGTTGCCGGACGATCTCAAAAAGGCAGACACCCGTAGCGACGGAGACATTGAGGCACTCCACGAAA
>JAUVCG010000004.1 GCA_030595785.1 Kiritimatiellales bacterium
TGGTACGGAAGCCCCCTCAGGCCGCGTTCATAATCCCAGTTGTTTCGTTCACCGATCGCGAGCAACTGCTGCTCGAATCCCTCCTCCTGGTAGATGTGATACATTTCCGCAAAACCGGCGAAAGCGGTTGCATTAATCCAATTGCCCGATGCGCCGTTCTTGAATTGTCCAAGCTGCCAACCGGCGACCCGCTTCATTTTCTCCAGCACCTGTTCTGCTTGTGGCTCAGCCGCCCACGAAAGTCCGCTCACTAGCAACGTTCCCAGCAATACCATCCTAATTTTTTTCATTGTTCAGCCTTGGTTGCTTCATGTTTATTGGCCGCCCGAGTTTTTGCGCGCCAATACTCGTTAATTGAATATTTTGAAACTTTCGAGAGCGGTGCTTGCTGGTTCGGCAGGTGTTCCTTGAATTCCAGCTTCACTGCCGCATACCTCTCATCACCCGCCAGATTGGTCCATTCATTGGGATCGTTGGTCATATGGTAGAGCTCCTCCGACCCATCTTCGTAGACGATGTAGCGGAACGTGCGGTCGCGCAGCGAAAAGTTGCCAACGCCATACGATGTGACGGCCACATGGTTCCACTCGGCTTCGGGATTTTCCAGCAGCGGGACCAGGCTGTGTCCATCCGCCTGCGGATTGGGCGGCAGGCCGCACAGTTCGAGCAGGGTTGGATAGATATCGAGTAGCTGGGTCGGGGCGTCGCAGGTGCTACCGGCTGCGGCCTCCGGGGTCTTGAACATCAGCACCGTGCGGGTATCGCGCTCCCAGATCGCCTGCTTGGCGAAGCGGTTTTTTTCGCCGAGGTGATAGCCATGGTCGGCCCAGAGCACCACGACGGTGTTGTCGGCATATTCGCTTTCGCGCAACGCATCAAGCACCTTGCCGATCTGCGCATCGGCAAACGTGGTGCAGGCGAGGTAGGCTTGGACTATGTTTTTCCACTCCCCATTTTTGATCGCCCATTCGGTGGTCGGCATCATGGGAACCTCGGCTATACGCTTTCCAAGAGCTGGAACATCGTCCATATCGCCGGGCAGATAGGCCGGGGTTTGGATTCGCTCAATGGGATGCATGTCGAACCATTTCTGCGGAGCGTACCAGGGAACGTGAGGCCGGCAAAACCCCGCAGCGAGAAAGAAGGGTTTTTCGTGTTTTTCCTTTAGCTTGCCGACGGCATAGGCGGCGGTCTTGAAATCGGGCATCTGGTTATCGCGCTCGGGATAAGGCGCCCAGTCGGTCTGCGTCCCGCCCGGGAACCCGGAAGACGATCCAAACTTGAACTTGCGCTCCGGCTTCGGCCCCATATTGGCTCCGCCGGAAAACTCGTCGAATGCCTTGGCCTTATCGCCCTGGTGGAAAATCTTTCCGGCCCCCATGGTTTTATAGCCGTTCTGCTCGAACCAGTCGGGCAGGAAAATGCTCTTGGACGCCGCAGAGCCGGCCTTCTTGATCTGCGGATCGCTGATCTGCAGATAGATGCCGGTGGTGGTGGGATGCAACCCGGTCATGAGCGATGCCCGCGACGGCCCGCAAATCGGAGCCTGACAGTGGTTGTTCAGGAAGAGCACTCCCTCCTTCGCCAAGCGATCGATATTGGGGGTGATCGCCTGCGGGTGGCCGCCCATGCAACCGATCCAGTCGTTCAGGTCGTCGACCGCGATAAACAACACGTTGGGCTTGGCCGTTTCCCCAGCGGCAGGAGGAGGTGCGGCGGCCATGCCCAGACCCATCATCGCGGTCACAATAAGCGACAGCCATTTCATTATCTCAAATCCTTGACCGCAATATGGTCCATATCGTCGAAGCGCTGGTTTTCGCCGCCCATCGCCCAGCAGAAGGTGTAGGCCTTCGTGCCGCACCCGGAGTGGAGCGACCACATCGGCGAAATGACCGCCTGTGCGTCGGAAACCACGAGATGCCGCGTTTCGTCGCCCGGCCCCATCATGTGGAACACGCGTCTGTTTTCATCGAGCCCGAAATAGAGATAGACCTCGGTGCGGCGTTCGTGGGTGTGGCACGGCATGGTGTTCCATACACTGCCCGGTTCCAGCACCGTGAAGCCCATCACCAACTGGCAGCTTTGGATGCCGTTCTCATGGATGTATTGATAGATCGTGCGCTTGTTCGAATCCTCCACCGAACCCATCTCAATGGCGTTGGCTTCGGCCTTCTTCGCCTGCGTGGTCGGGTATTCCGTGTGGGCGGGATAGCTCACCAAATGGAAACGCGCCGGATTTTCCCCGTCCGCACTATCGAACACCACTTCCTTGCTGCCGCGGCCGATATAGAGCCCGTCGTGGGGTTCCATTTCATACAGGGTTCCATCAACCGTAACCATTCCGTGACTGCCAATGTTGAGTACGCCGATTTCGCGGCGCTGGCAAAAATAGTCGGAGGCCATCGCCTTGCCGGAATTGAGCGTCAAGCTGCCAATGGTTGGAACCGCCGCCCCGACCATGCTCCGCTCGACCTCGCAATAGAGCAGGTTCAGTTTCCCTTCCTCAAAAAGATCGATCAGGAATGCGTCGCGCAGCTCCTGCGTCGTCATTCGCTTGTATTCGTTTTTCCCGACGGTATATCGCATATTCATTTTGGGTTCTTCCATTTTTTGGTTTCTATTTTGGTATCCTGTGCAGACGAGCAACCTAACCGGACTATTGATCGTTGAGGTATCGTTTCCATTGGGACTGGCTTTTAATCGCCCCGGCCTTCTCCCAACCGTAGCCGGCTTGGTAGCGCAGGCGGCCATGGTCGTCGGTTTCGGTGATGATAAAGATATGGCATTCATCGCTTTTCTTGGATTTCACTTCCTTGATTTCGTCGATGCGCGAGGGATCCATCCTTGTGGCGGTACCCAGATCGCTGCCGTCAATCGTTTCCCAGCAGGCAATCCAGCCCTTGCCCTTGCTATGAAATGTGTCGGCCTTGCCATCGTGGGTGGTGATGCCGATGCAGACCGGAAGACCGGCGGCAATCTTCCCGTCTTTGGTAAAAACCGAATCGACGGAAAAAAGGCGATTACCGAGTTCGATGGTGATGGTCTTTTCCTCGCCATAGACTGTGCCATCGATTTCGCGTTCGTACGTCAGCTTGAAAACGGTGCGTTCCGGCGTGCATTTGATTACTTTATATTGGGTGTAGGTTTCGAGGGGTTCGCGCTTGCCATTGATCCAGAGCCCCGTCCCTCCGCATCCGGCCGACGAACCGACATGGTAGGGGTCGTATCCCTCGCCATGATCCTTGTGGTAGGTTTTGCCCTCGGTCGCCTCTTTATACCACTTGTCGATGATGGGGTAGTCCACGCGCTTGAGCCAGCAGTCGATCCCGCTGTTTTCCTTGCCTTTGCGCAACGGGGGGCCATAGGCACGGAAGGCGATCAAATCGTTCTCCCATGCAAAGTCGCCCTTCCGCTCCGGCACATGCCGGGCGAAAGTCCGGGCCTCGCCGGATTGTTCCTCCTGGCCCGGCACCATCGCCGGGAGACAGGAAATAATGAGTATACCCATGATCGATTTTAGCTTCATAACGTTCTTCTCCTATCAGACCCGTTCTTTTGAGCGGCTGAAAGTAACCCAAAACCTGCAATAAACAACCCTTTGATTCGATAAATTTTAATATATATCCAAATATGAACAACCCGTCCTGTGGGTATTATTTGCTTCCCCCCTATCGCAAATTTACGCTCCAATAAAAATTTACTTTTGTCCGAATATAAACATACTGGGTCCCATGAAAGAATATCGAACTCCCAATCTCACCAAAGCCTGCCAGCTGCTTAACCACATCTCCGATACCCGTGGCGGATGCCCGCTCAAAGACCTCGCAATCCAGCTTGGAATCCCGCGCACCACGGCATTGCGCATCACGCAAACCCTGATGGATGTAGGTTACCTTGCCCAAAACGAGGACGGCGGATTCACCCTCGGGCCCGCGCTCGTGCAACTCGGAGTGAAAGCACTGGACAATCTTGATATCCGCGGCTTTGCCCGCCCGGTGCTCCGGGCGTTTTCCACCGACACCGGCGAATCGTCCCACCTTGCCATGCTCAACGGCACCAAGGCATTGCTGGTCGAAGTGGCCGATAGTCCCCACCCCATTCGCATTGCGGCGCGCCCCGGCACACTGGTCGATCTGCACTGCTCCTCCACCGGCAAGGTACTTCTGGCGTTCAGCGTTCCCGAACCCCGGAAGTTTTGCAAAACCCTTGAACTGACCCCGCACACGAAAAACACCCATGCCTCGGTCGAAGCCGTGCTAGCAGGAATCGAGGAGACCCGGAAGAAAGGCTTTGCCATCGACGAAGAGGAATATGTCCTCGGCGTACGCTGCATTGCGGTACCGGTCATGAATGCCTTTGGAAAACCCATCGCTGCCGTGGGGATCACCGCCTCCACCAGCACCTTCACCAAGGCCAAAATCAATCCTATGGCCAAGAAACTAAAAGCCGTTTCCGCGGAAATCTCCGCCAACATGGGGCTCAGCCACTAATCTATAAGAACCGTGCGTGTGCCTCCCCTCCCCCAGCGGCTCTAAGAGCCGCCACTACATGACCCGCAAAATGCAAGGAAGGTGATGCCGTGCGACCGCCGGGGTTTCGTATCGCTCGGCAGGGTCAAGAAGCTATCGGCCCAGCGCGGTGGTGCTGAGCATCCTGTTCCACGCCGGACTCTTCCTGCTGGCCGGGGTGTTGGTGATCTTCACAATCCTCCCGTCGCCACCGGTCGAGTTCGAGCCGCCCCCGCAGGTCAAGGTTCCCAAGATGCCGCTGAAAAAGCTGCAGGTAAAGATGAAGAAGCCGACCAAGCCCAAGGCAAGCGCGAAGATTACCGCCGTGGTCCCCAAGCTCGACCTGCATGACATCCAGTTTCCGGACCTGGCCTCTAGCGGCATAGGGGCGGGTCTGGGTACGGGCGGCGATGTGGTTGGCTTCGGCGGCTTTCGGGGAGTCCGAGGCGGAGGGGTATTGCTGGGCCGTGATCTACGAGGGGAAGATCGTCTATCCCGAAGACATCACCTTCCGCTTTTGGGGGGTGGGCGACAAGTTCAGCGCGGTCCAGGTGAACGGGGAGACGGTTCTGGTCTGTGCCTACAGGAGCTCGACCCGAGAACTGTTTTCCAACATCTGGCATTCCAACGATCCCAAGAATTGGGTCTATGTTTTTGCCGAACAACTTGCCCAGCCCAGCGACTGGATTACGCTGAAGGCGGGAGAGCCGCAAGACATAAAAGTTTTGATGGCGGATGCGGAGGGCGGCCTCGTTACCCACATACTCAGCGTGGAGGTCAAGGGGGGGAACCTATCCATGGACCCGCACCAATGGCGGGCCGACCTTCCCGATCTTCACCACCGACGAGATTTCCCGCGACAAGCTTGACCTCTTGTACTCCGGCATCTACATCGGAGACATGAGCTTTACCAACGGCCCCGTTTTTTGCGACTTCGGGGGGGGGGCACGTCGGTAGCAAGCACTAACGACGTGGCCGCTGCCAAACCCCCGCCGACGGACGCCGTCGAGACACCGGAACCCGATCAAAAAATACGGGAGTGGACGGGGCTCACCGGGGAAACCCTGAAAGCCGAGTTCATCATAACCATGGGCGATCAAGCCGTTTTCAAGACAGAAAACGGGAAGACCACGAAGATCCCGCTGACTCAACTCTCCAAGGAGGATCTTGAATACATCGACCTCGAAAGTCCGCTTAAACTATCCATCGACTTCCTCAAGAAAAGCACACAAATTCCGAATCCACCCCTCTCCCCCTTCCTGAACGGAGGCCAGCGCCCTTTGAAAAGGTTCAACTTTTCATTTGGCGCAAGGGTAAAACAGACCACGGCCCGGACCTACAGCCACAAACTTGCGATTGAATATTTTGCGGTGGGCAAGGAGGTGGACGGCAACCGCTATATCCTGCTGGAGCGGCATAAGGATTCATTCATTCATTCCCACCAAGGAGAACAAGAGATCGTTTGAATTCCGGGGGAAGCCGGTTCGGCTGCAACAAATGGCCCTGCGTTCCTCGGCTCCGATGAGAGGCACGGCATATGACGGCTATCTAATCACCATCACGGATGAACGCGGGGAGATCATAACGCACAGGGCTTCGAGCAAATTCCTGTTTGAAAACATGGAGAACCTCAAGCAGCTTTCCCCCCGCAACTATTTCGATCGCGACTGCAAGCGCACCCTTCCCACGCCCATCACCGAAGCCGGCCGCTCACCGTACTTCTAAAGTAGTGATCAATCCCCCGCCTCGATAAATTCCACATCGCTTTTCAGCGAAGGCCGGCATCTGTGTGTTCATATTTGGACAGTTTTATTTTTTTAATTTTGGGTGCTTGCCCCCGCACTCGCGGAGGCATAGACAGGAACCGTGACCGCAAACCTTGTTTAATCCGAAGTGGATTGGGGAGGCAGGTAACCATGAAACCCTAAGGAGAAAGAAATGAAAATACTTGCCATTTTGACCGGGCTTGCAGTCGGCATCACAGCCACCCAGGCAGACGTGTTGGTTAGCTATCTGGAAACAGGAGGTGCGATAGGCGCAAACCCCAGAGACATCGTCCCAGCGGCATCGTCGGCTCCGGGTCTGGCTGCAAGCGATATGGATATTGAGAACTACCTTGCCGACAGAGATCTCGTCAGAACATCCTTTGGGGACGTAAGCTTCCCGGCAGGAACTGGATACTGGACCACACTCAAGGCCAATGATGATTTCGCTTCCGATCCCGGCACTACCCCCGATTTTAGCGAGGGTTATTTCAAATTCACGCTGACCGCAAATGCCGGGAATATGATTGATGCAACCAGCCTTGCCTTTGACTGGGGAAATGGCAGCAACAATGGTGCCTTGACACAGGAAACCTTCGGCTATCGCGCGTATGCCAGTGTAGACGGCGGGGCATTCACTTCGGTTGGTTCCGACTCCGTTACTATGAATCTGGCCGACAACACATTCATTCAAAACACCTCTGCCAACATCGACCTCAGCGGATTGGCAACCACCGCCGACGGGGGAAGCATTGAAATCAGAATCCTGCAGTTCACCTCGAATGGAAACACCGGAACGATCAGCGACTTTCAGAACATCAAGCTTAATGGCGATATCCCCACCTTCACCGACACCGATGGTGACGGGATGGGCGACAACTGGGAAAACAACAACGGCCTGGTGGTCGGGGTTAACGACTCCGCCCTAGATGAAGATTCAAACGGCGGCCCCGATGGGCTGACCAACCTCCAGGAATACAACCTCGGAACCGATCCGCAGGACAGCGATACCGACGACGACGGGCTCCTCGACGGCGTGGAGACCGGCACCGGCATCTACGTCTCCCCCTCCGATACCGGCACAGACCCCCTTATTGAGGATACGGATGGCGACTACTATCCCGATGGCGAAGAGGTCGCAAACGGCTCCGACCCCACCGATTCCGACAGTATTCCACCCCCTCCCCCCGGAATGGTTGAAGTCGCCCCCGATGGCGCATGGACCTGGTTCAACGACGAACGCGCCATTTTCCACAATGGCTTTCTCTACTCGGGCTATGTCCGCACCGACGGCTATCAAGGCATCACCCGCTACGACCCGGCCACCGGCGCGGCCATCCACATGCAGCTTGGCACCGCCGCCTCGCGGCAAACGGACGATCACAACAACCCGTCGCTCACCGTGCTTCCCGACGGGCGCCTGCTGGCAGTCTACTCGAAACACAACGACACCTCGGGTTTCCGCTATAGAACCTCCAAGGTGGCTGCGCCATCCACGGATGCCGACTGGAACGCCGAGCAGATCAAGTCCACTGTGAAAAACTCCTACTCCAACACCTACCGGCTCACTGCGGAGTCCAATAAAATCTACAACTTCCACCGGAGCATCAACTGGAACCCGACCCTCACCCGCTCGGTGGACAATGGCAGCACTTGGGACACGCCCACCCAGTTCATTAGCAAGGATGATGGCGAACGACCCTATGTGCGCTACTGCTCGAACCATGGCAACCGCATCGACCTGATCTACACTGATGGCCACCCGCGCGACATCAACAATTCGATCTACCACCTCTACTACCAAGGCGGCAACTTTAACCAAACCGACGGGACGCTGGTGAAAACCCTCGCCAACCTGCCGATCAACCACGATACCGGCGAGCGCGGAGCCGTCGTCTATCCCTACTCATCCGCCGCATGGGGCGCCGGCGAAGGCCCCGACGACTGGATCCCCTCCGGCCGCGCATGGACCTGGGACATCCACTACGGTTCCGACGGCCACCCGGTCTGCACCTTCCAGGTCCAGCGCGACGACGTCACCGGCTCCGGCTGGAACCACGACCGCATCTACTACTACTACGCCCGCTGGACCGGCACCGAATGGCAGCGCCGTTTCATTGCCCATGCCGGCCGCGGCCTCTACGACCACGAAGACGACTACGGCGGCGGGATGGCCATCGACCCCGACGATCCGCAGGTGATCTACATCTCGTCGAATGCCGCCGATCCCTTCAACATTTCCGACATCGACAACGTCCCGCTTGGACCGAACGAACGCTATGAAATCTGGCGCGGCTTCACCGCCGACGGCGGACTGACCTTCACATGGCAATCGGTCACCACCGGCTCCAACGCCGACAACCTGCGCCCGATCGTTCCCGAAAACCATGGCCGCACCCGGCATGTACTCTGGTTCAACGGCACCTATTCGAGCTATACAAGTTTCTCGACCAAGGTGCTCGGCGTGTTCGATGACCCGAAGGAGGAATTTACCGCATGGCAAACCGGATTCGATATTGGCGGCGCGGCCCTCGATGACGACTCGGACGGCGATGGCCTCGTCGACCTGCTCGAATACGCGCTCGGAGGCAGCCCCACCGATCCGGAGGACACCCCCTTCCCGACCATTTCCAGCGACCGCTTCTCGTTCCACCACCTACCCCCGCGCACGGATGTCGAATGGATCGTGGAAGCTACGCCCGACCTTCTCGGTACGTGGACCGAAATCGCCATCGTTCGCGCCGCCGGATTGCCGAATGATATCGCCGATGGCTATACCCTCGGAACCGACAGCGGCGATCCCGCCCTGCTCACCATCGATCCAGATGCGGAAAGCCCCCAAGGCTTCTACCGACTGAAGGTGCGCTACGGGAATTAAGCAGTCGTTCCTCAATCCTCATACTGTAGCGGCGTTTCTTAGAAACGCTCACCGAGCTGCCCCCAGCGGCTCGATTTCTCCGGCATGAATAGGTTGGATTTTGAAAGTAGAGCAAGCGTCCCGCTTGCCTGAACGAGCGGGACGCCCATTCTACTTTATACCGAGAAGTTTTAGTCGATGGTATTAGAGAGCCGCCACTACATGCCCCAAAAACAACCCGCCTGAAGAGGGGGACATAAACTCCTGTTTGTTCATATTTGGACAGTTTTCGTTTTTCCTATTTTTTTTTATGGTTCCCCTTCCGCTCTGGGTATACGACACACGTACGTAGGCGGCATCCGACTCGATCAGAAAGATTGGGGGGGGGCGCCTAGAGTAGACACAACATAAGGAGAGTACCTCATGATGAAGTATATAAATAAAGGGTTCCTATGCTTGGCGATTGCCGGGCTGGGGATTTCTGCAACGGCCGACGAATTTTTTGATTTTGAATCAGATAATGTCGGTTATTCTTACGGTGGCAGTGCAGTTGTCGTCGCTGGGGGAAGTGCCAGTGCGCAGTCGCTTGAGCTGCCTGCCACAAGCAACAGCTCCGGCTATGTGCCCTTGACGCCTATTGACCAGGCAGATGACTCAACAACCGTCCAATTCGATGCGCAGTGGAGTGATTCCAATAATGGAGATTTTGGGATAGGATTATCCGAGGTTGCTACTATTAGCGAGTGGAATCAGTTCGGTCCTTATGTGGCAGGGACCACTGCTGGCGACCTACTTTATAGGGACGGCGGTAGTTCCCTTAAACTCACCACCCTCCCCGTTGACTTCAGTATACATGATTGGCACACCTTCAAAATGGTTTTGAGCCAAACCACTGAAACCTACGACCTGTTTATTGATGGAGTTCAGTATGCAACGGGCGCAGCATATCGCGATCAAGGAACCAATGAAGACCTTGTAACTTTAGGCATGAAGGGAAATAGTGACTCCACAACTGGTTTTGCCAGAGTAGATAACATTACTGTGATTCCTGAGCCGGCCACTCTGGGCATGGTTGCCGCGTTTGGAGGGGGACTCCTCTTCATCCGCCGCCGCTTAATGATCTAGTATTTCGCGAATTGGAAATCTGATCGGGCCGGAATTGATTTTTCTTTTCCGGCCTTTTTCGGCTAAAAGGTCGCCGGGGGCGAATGGATCCCGAATATCTGTTCACTGCAATCAGGAGCCCCTGCCTCACGGACTGGGTTCTGAACATTTAGAAGGATTATTGAAGATGAAAAAGTTATGCCTCATGAGTTTGCTAGGGCTGTTGGGCTCTATGGGTGTATTGCAACCCGTTTATGCGGAATGGGTGTTGCTGGATGATTTTAATTCGTATTTCGAGTCTTCTGACATCTCCACCGTTTCGGGGAGTGGATGGGTGACGCCGGATAAACCCTTCGCGGTGGTGCCAGCACCGGATAGCGATGGTGGATTCGGGCTAC
Organism: Kiritimatiellales bacterium; assembly: GCA_030595785.1. GTDB lineage: Bacteria > Verrucomicrobiota > Kiritimatiellia > Kiritimatiellales > Pontiellaceae > Pontiella. The sequence goes on from JAUVCG010000004.1 coordinate 10,634, forward strand.
GCAATGCCGAAATGCCGGAAAGCTCAACGGCTGCCCGGAAGGATTTAATGCAAACGGTGAGTTCCGGCAAGGCTGCCCTGCGATTCAGGTTCCACACGTCGGACAAGGGGTGCGGAACCGCGATGGGTTTTTCGAATGGTGATGATAACGAGTACACCGCCTTCAATGCGTATGCAAGTTTCAGCAGTTCCGGCGATTTTCTCGTTCGGGACGGAGCGAGCAATTATACGACCGATCAGAGCGACTCCGTGCTGGCAAACACGTGGTACACGCTTTGGCTGGTTGCCGACAAGGGGAGCAATAGCTACGAAGCTTGGATTCAAGGCGGTGTTTTTTCAACACAGACACAACTTTCCCATTCAACAGGGGATTCCTCCTTTGCATTTCGCTCAACGGATAGCATCCAGGAGTTCCAGATGGTCAAGTCGACCACCGGGGTTGGGGAAGTCCTGATCATTGATGATATCTATGTGGACTACACGGGAGAATTAGCTCCAGAACCAGCAGGGCTGGTGGTTTATTTTTCCATAGAGGGGAGTTCAAACGTGACCGTCAATGCTACGGGACTGTCCGGGTTGCTGGAATATACGCTGCAAAGCACATCGAGTTTGGTGTCTGGAACGTGGATGAATGTCGCCCCGCCGGTGTCTGGAGTGATTGAAGCCAATTGGTCGACTCCTCTTGACGCCCCTGCAGGTTTTTTCCGTGTTGTTGGAGTCGAAGCCTGGATAGCCGATCTGGCTTTGTTTCAGGAGCAGTTTGTTGACATCCATGCAAATGATCCCCCCGAGAGCTCGACCGTGCAGGAATTTCTCGATACCCAACTGGCGAATGGAAGCTGGCTGGCCATTGATTATACCAGCACCGTGCCGGGAAACTGGCCAACGCGCGAGCATTTAGACCGGCTTGTCGCAATGGCAGTGGCCTATGTCAGCCCAGATTCATCTTTCTATCATGATGCAACGCTGAAAAACGGGATTCTTGTCGGATTGGAATTCTGGCTGGATAATGATTTTCGAAATAGCAACTGGTACAATGATCAGATTGGGGTGCCGGAGCGGATTGGCAAGGTAATGGTGCTGCTGGGGTCGGAGATGCCGGATTCATTGGTGGACCAAGCGATGGGAACGGTTTTCAGTAGTTCACGAACCTTTTTTGGCCTAACCGGTCAGAACAAGGTTTGGAAAGCGGGCGTTGAGCTGATGAAAGGCTGGCTGAACAGCGATGCCGGGCTAGTAGAGGAGGCCGCCACCGAAATTTGGTCGGAGTTGCTGGTCACAACCGGTGAGGGAATCCAACCGGATTGGAGCTTTTATCAGCACGGAGCCATGTTCCAGATCGGCAACTACGGCCTCTCCTTTGCAGAAAGCCAGAGCCTTTGGGTCGGCGCATTGAATGAGACCCTTTTTGAGGTTGATGAAACCCGGCTGGATATTCTGAGAAACTTCTTGCTGAACGGGTGTGCGTGGGTGCTTTGGAACGACATGTTTGACCTGAGTGCATGCGGGCGGCAGATTGACGAGGGGAATCAGGCCGGAAAAGGGGCGCGGCTTCGTAGCCTCTTGGCGAGAATGGAAACGGTGGATACCGCTTATCAAGCGGACTACGCAACCCGTCTTCAATGGCCGAACGAGCTGGTGGGGAGCAAGGTTTTCTGGCGCTCGGATTTTACGATGCACCGCCGCACGAATTGGTATGCTTCGGTAAGAATGTGTTCCAACCGCATTGAGGGCGGTGAGGATACAAATGAGGAGAATATGCTGGGCCTACACCAATCCGATGGAGTTCTGCTGGTTCACCAGACCGGTCAGGAATATGCCGACATCGCCGGACTGTGGAACTGGCGCCGCCCACCGGGAACCACGGTGGATCAAGGCATTTCCAATCTGCGCCCCACGGATAGTGCCATGTTGGGCCGTACGGCGTTTGTCGGAGGTTTGGGCGATCATGATGCCGGGGTTTCCTCCATGATGTATGAACGTAACTCACTGTCCGCCCGGAAGGCATGGTTTTTTGAGGAGAACGCGATCATCTGTCTCGGGGCGGGAATTGATGGAACGACCCTTTCCAACGTGTTTACCTCCATCGAACAATCGCTTCTGAACGGATCGGTCACTAGTTCGGTCGGATCGGTTTCAGTTGGAAAAACAGCGCTGCCGGCGGGAGCATGGGTTCATCATGCCGACATCGGCTATCAATTGGAGCAGGCGGCAAGCGTGCAGGTTGAGACCGTTGTCGGAAACTGGGAAGACGTGTTTTACAATCTCGGAAACCGGCCCGTCACGGGAGAAGTATTTAGTGTCTGGATGGATCATGGCCAGTCACCGGGTCAACAAACCTACGCCTATACGGTCTATCCGCAGACCAGCGCGAGCGAGATGGCAAGCAGAATTCAGAACCACCAGACCACGATTCTCTCGAATACAACCGAATTGCAGGCCACGGAAGGAGCCCAAGGCGTTCATGCGGTCTTTTACTCCGCCGGACAGCTGTCCACAGGAGCCGGAAATGTGATTGAAGTTAGCGACCCCTGCATTCTTAGCTTGCGGTCGAATATCCTGCAGGTCTGCGATCCCACCCAAAGCCTAAACTCCATTACCGTGACGGTTGATGGGCAAGCAGCGTTGGTGGATCTCCCAACGGGGGGATACGCCGGAAAACAGGTGATTGTACAATGAAAATCGAACATCTTGCTTATCAGGTAGCTGATCCGGCAACCGTGGCCAACTGGTATGGGGAACAGCTTGGCTTTACCGTCAAACGGGCATCTGATTCGCCGGTTCCAGTTCGCTTCCTAGCGGATGAAACAGGACAGGTGATGCTTGAGATTTACAACAATCCAACCGTCGAAACGCCAGACTACGCTTCGATGGATCCTCTTCTGCTCCACCTCGCCTTTGTCTGCGATGATGTGCCCGGAACGGTAGACCGGTTGGTGGGCGCGGGTGCCAGCAAGCTATCTGGGCCAGAGAAGCTCGATAGCGGAGACCAATTGGCCATGCTGCGCGACCCGTGGGGGTTGGCGATCCAGCTTTGTTGCCGTGCCCAGCCGATGGTGTGATTCGCATGGGGGATTCGCACATGGTTCATATGTGAACGTTTTTTAAATTTTTTAGATTATGTTTTTGTGTAACGCCTTTTTGTTAATGTACTCTGCTCCCATATCGGAAAAGGCATGTAGCCGGATGGGGAAATGCAAGGTTGCAAGCTGTAAAGTTCGGTGGAAACAAATGAGTTGGCTCCGGTGAAAACCCGAGCTGGAAAATCGTGGCACGCATGATGGTCATGCAACAAATAGGGGAAGTATGATGAAAACAAGAGTAAAAGTATGTGCAGGGATTGCTTTGCTGCTTGGTGCAGTGATGAGTATTAACGCTCAAATCGTTACGAATGTGGTGGAGGAGTTTGATTTTGAATCAGATGCTCCCGGTACAAGTTACGGGGGCAATGCCGTCGTCGCTACTGGAGGAAGTGCCAGTGCGCAGTCGCTTGAGCTGCCTGCCACAAGCAACAGCTCCGGCTATGTGCCCTTGACGCCTATTGACCAGGCAGATGACTCAACAACCGTCCAATTCGATGCGCAGTGGAGTAGTTCCAATAATGGAGATATTGGGATAGGATTATCCGAGGTTGCTACTATTAGCGAGTGGAATCAGTTCGGTCCTTATGTGGCAGGGACCACTGCTGGTGCCCTACTTCATAGGGACGGTGGTGCTTCCGTTCCGGTACCCAACCTCCCCGTTGGCTTCAGTATAAATGATTGGCACACCTTCAAAATGGTTTTGAGCCAAACCACTGAAACCTACGACCTGTTTATTGATGGAGTTCAGTATGCAACGGACGCAGCATATCGCGATCAAGGAACCAATGAAGACCTTGTAACTTTAGGCATGAAGGGAAATAGTGCCTCCACAACTGGTTTTGCCAGAATAGACAACATTGTGGTCAAGGCCGCTTTTGACCTTTCGGAAAACCATCCTCCGGTGTTCTCGGAGAATCCAATCACCGGAACCAATGCCACAGAGGGTGTCGCCTACAGCGATACCATCGCAGGCTCCGCAATAGATCCCAATGGCGATCAGGTGTACTACTATAAAGTGAGCGGACCGGATTGGTTGATTGTTGCAACCAATGGGGATCTATCCGGCACTCCTGATGTTGCGGGCGGCGGGGGTGTAATTGGATTTGGCGTGAGCGCATCCGACGGTTCGCTCTCAAACCAAGCGACGTTGAACATTGATGTCACCCTCGAAGATGGCGCAACCATTTTCGAGGCCACAATCGATGATAACCTGCTCAATGCTGCAAACTGGAGTGAAGGCCTTCCCTCCGGCAACGCCAGAACAGAAGGTGTGATCGCCATCGATGGCTCGTATACAGGCGTCACCCAACTCCATCCATGGATATCCGGAGCAACCGTTGTCGTCTCCAACAACGCTGTTTTAACCCTAGCCTACGACCTGTCGGTCAAGGATGCAACGATGATCGTCAACGATGCTACCCTCATCATTGCCGACGATATCTACATTGAAGGCGGTACGCTGATTTTCAATGCCGGCAGTGCGTCATCCTGTACCGATGATCTTCGGGCAACCAAGTTTGGGGGAAAGATCATCATCAATGGCGGAACACATTCCTCGGGGCCTGATCCCGACCATAGTGTCGGCGCAAGCGCAACGTGTGGAATGGAGCTTCTTGGTGGCACCATAACAGCTGGTTCATTCAGCTTTGCAGCCGGATCGACCAATAGCGTTGGCGGTTCCGCGGTTCTGGCCAGCGCAGGTTCATCGACCACATTTGTCGACGCGGAGGGAGCGATTGACCTTGCTCCGGACTGGACCGGTTCATGGACTATTGGATCTTTTGTTGCCGGCGACTGGAAGACCATCGTGACCAACACCGCCAATGGCTTCACCTTGGAGGGCACAGCGATTGATGGGGCAAGCTTCGACGTTGGTTTTGCCGTTTCACCCGATGGAACGACCCTGACCAGAGTCTTCACCAAGATTCCTGCCGAACTTTCTATCGCACCGGTTTCCGGCGGCACAGAAATCGAGATTTCATGGTTTGGAGAGCCGTTGCTGGTCTATGAGGTGCAAACCAACTCCAATCTAATTATTTCAGAGGGTTGGCAGCCGTTTATGATCAATATTGATGGCGAAGGAGAAACCATCACCGTCACCAATATGATTGGACCAGACCAAACCTTCTACCGGGTCATTACGAAATAAACATCGAGTGGCCGATCTGGGAAAAGCACCTGCAAAGGTGCTTTTTTTATTCGTCTTGATTGGATATGATTAAGTGGCCGGCGTTCCTCAAGCCTCTTTGCTCGAGCCACCGCCAGTGGCTCTAAGAGCCGCCACTACATGCCCCTCAAGAACGCAACAAAGATAACGCGGTCTTGGCCGCCCCACCCAACGCCCAAACCAAGAAAAATAGATATTATCCATATCTGGACGATTTTGTTTTTTTCGATAATAAGGACTGGTAAACACCCGTGGGTTATCGTTTTGTGTCGGGTGATCGGGGGCATGCTCCTGCGGAGACGGGATCCGGAGCCCGACCCCAAAAACCACAAGACCTCGTCACAACCAAACTCGGAGTGGAATTATGATAAACTTGAAGAAAAATCCGTCATTTCAGAAGGATCGCCCACCGCAGGTGGTTCGTGCGGGGTTGTTCGCCTTGTTTCTCCTGCTGGCGACGTCCATCGCGAATACCGTCTGCGCCCAGACAAATCTTCCGTCCTTTAGCGAGGTCGAGGAGGTCGTGCGGCGGGCGAACGATTATTGGATAGCCAACCACGCGCTTGGAAATGCCGGATGGGCCAACAGCACCTACTACACCGGCAACCAAAGGGCCTTCCGGATAACGGGTGAAACGGCCTACCTCGACCGCGCCCTGGACTGGGCCAACGCCAACCAATGGCTGGCCGGACCGGAATCTGGCGGTTCCGCCGCCGCCGATTCACAACTGTGCGGCCAGACCTATGTGGATCTCTACCGCCTGGATCCGCAGCCGATCCGCATGGCCGACATCGATTCGGCAATCCAAGCCTTGGTGAACAATCCCGCCGCCGACAACGACTGGTGGTGGATCGACGCCTTCTACATGGCGGGGCCAACCTTTGTTAAACTGGGGAACGAGGCCGACGACCCGGATTATTTCGAGCAGATGCTGACCATGTACGACTACATGAAAACCACGCGGGGACTCTACGATGCAACCTCGGGGCTTTGGTGGCGCGACAGCCGGTTTATCGATACCGAGGTTTTCTGGGCTCGCGGCAACGGCTGGGTGCTTGGCGGCCTGACCCGCATCCTTGATGAACTTCCCGCCGACGCCCCGCAGCGGCCGGAAATGGTGGAGATGTTCCAGACCCTGTGCGCCGCACTCAAGCCGCTACAGGGAGCCGATGGAATGTGGCGCTCCGACCTGCTGAGCCCCGGCGACTATCCCAACCCGGAAACCAGCGGAACCGGGCTTTTCACCTACTCCATGGCCTGGGGGGTGCGCAACGGCCTCCTGGATCCGGGCGAATATACAAATACCATCGCCAAGGCCTGGCTCGGCCTGACCACCCTGGCGCTGAAGCCCAGCGGTTTGGTGGGATACGTCCAAGCTCGGGATTATCGGCCTAATCCCGCAGATGAAAACGAGACGCACGACTTCGGCGTGGGCGCGTTCCTGCTGGCCTGCACGGAAATCGGCCTGCTCGCTGCGGATAGCCCTTCGGCGAGCGCGTGGGCCGGGCCGAACGAATCCGTGCTGGATTTGGATGGCAGCGGACAGGAGCTCGTCACACTGGATGCGACAGCCACCGAGGTCTACCGGGAAACGGTGAACAACTACACATGGTGGATCGACGGCAGTCCGATCGCCACGGGTATCACGGCCCAGGTATCGCTGCCGCTGGGAACAAACAGCATTGCCTTGAAGGTGTCGCACAGCGATGGACAAATCTATACCAACTCGGTCGTAAAGACGGTGATTGCGATCATCCCGGACGCGGGGCCAGACCAGGTGGTCTGGGACAACGATGGAGACGACACCGCAAGCGTCACGCTCGATGCCTCCGGCACGGTGGGGACGGTTTCATCGTTCGACTGGTGGATGGGCAGCATCTGGCTGGCCTCCGGCAGCAATACCCAGGTGGTGCTGCCGTTGGGCCGGCATGTGATCACCCTGAAGGTATTGGGCATCGGTGGGATGGAGTCCAGCGACGAAGTGGTAAAGCACGTAACCCCGGTGGTCATCGCCACCGCGAGCACGTATCAGGACGGCAATCCGCCGGAGCACACCGTGGACGACGATCTAGGCACCCGCTGGTCGGCAGATGGCGACGGGCAATGGATCAGCTTCGACATGGGAAGCACCAACGCGGTGTCGGCCCTCCACTGCGCCTTCTATCTGGGCAACGCCCGCCAAACGTTTTTCACCGTGCAAACCAGCTTGGACGGCTCGGTTTGGGCAACCGTCGGTGACTACACCAGCAGCGGGACGACCCTCGATCGCGAACGGTTTTCCTTCCCCTCCCCAATGGACACCCGCCACGTCCGGATCATCGGTCACGGCAACTCGTCGAGCAGCTGGAACAGCTACACGGAGGTCACCATCGAAGCCCAATCTTCCATGGAGGATGCCGATGCGGACACCCTCCCGGACCGGTGGGAGATGACCCGGTTCGGAAACCTGTCCGGAAATGCCGGCACGCTCTCGGACACCGACCTGCTGCCCGATGGCGACGAGTACATCGCCGGCACCGACCCCAGCGATGAGCTGGATGTACCCGAATTATCAATGGATCTGGCGAATGAGGGCACGCTCGAACTGACTTTCGCAACCCGTGCCGCCCTCGGTCCGGGCTACACCGGGCTAGAACGCAAGTATGCCGTGGAGCAAACCACCAATCTGCTGTCCAACTCCTGGGTCAACGTGACCGGCTGGGGCGACACCCTCGGCGACAATCTGCTGAAGACGGTGAAACTCGTTCCTACGAACCCCACCACCCTCTACCGTCTGAGCATCTGGCTCCAGCCCATGCCATAGTTGCTTTGGATCCATAGGCGGATGGTTGTGGCTTTGGCGCGCTGAACCTATCTGAAGATGCTTTCACAAAGAGGTTCTTCGTAATTTTCACTAATCAACACTAATTTTATTGGAGAACCAAAGGTAGATTAGTGTGAATTAGTGTTTAGTGAAGGGCTGCAAAAAGTCGCTGGAAGCGGGCTTGTCCCCCGGCAGCATTTCCATTTGGCTATTTCAGGAGGTGGAAAAAGTGTTTGGGGAAACCAAAACCGGGGAACGGCAGCGCGGGAAGTCCGCTGCATCCGGTTTTACTGCCCGGATGCAGGAGCAGTTTGCCGCCATCGACCAACCCATGAAAAAGGTTGCCTAGCAAGCGTTAGATTTACCTTCACTTATTCACAAGTGAAGGTATGTTTACCGCATGACAGAAGCAGATAAAAAAGTGATAGCGACAATCGTAAAGCACGGGGGGCTGGCCAGAACCCGCGACATACTCGCAAACGGAGTACATTCCGACACGCTTTACAGAATGCGAGATGAAGGCAGTATTCTGTGCATCACACGCGGACTGTACCAGCTGCCCGGTGCCCAGCTAGACGACCCCGATCTTGAGACGGTACTTAAAAAAGCGCCTCACGGGGTTGTCTGCCTTATATCCGCCCTATCACTGCACAACATTACAACGGAGATTCCACACGTAGTCAGCATTGCCCTGCAACGTGGAGCCGAAAAGCCGCGTATCGACTATCCCCCGGTTCAGTTTTTCTGGATGTCGGGGAATGCCTACAGCGAAGGCGTGGAAACCCATACGAAAGGCACAGCCTCCATCCCGGTCTATTGCGTGGAAAAAACGCTGGCCGATTGCTTCAAGTATCGCAACAAGATCGGAATGGATGTTGCGCTTGAAGCCCTCAAGCTCTACCGGGAACGCTACCGCTTCAACGGAAACAAGCTTTCGCACTATGCGCGGGTCTGCCGGGTTTTCAACATCATGCGTCCCTATCTGGAGGCTTCGCTATGAGTACCACTCCCCGAAACATGGCCGCATCGGTCAAGGCACGGCTGCAAAATACAGCCCGCGAATCAGGCAAGGCTTTTGCGGAACTGCTCCAGCTCTATGTCATGGAACGATTCCTCTATCGCCTGTCTCAATCTGACTATGCCGACAAGTTCGTGCTCAAAGGCGCGCTGTTATTTGCTGCGTGGGAATCCGACTACCAACGGCGCACCACACTTGATATTGACCTGCTCGGATTCACCGACAACTCGCTGGAAGCTTTGGAAACGATTATCGGGGAGCTATGCGCAATTAACGTAGAGGATGATGGAATCCAGTTTGATCCCGAAAGCATACGACTCCAGCGGATCACGGAGGATGCCGACTATGAAGGGGTTCGTATCAAGTTTTTCGCCCGGCTCGAAAATAGCCGAGTACCCATGCAAATAGATATTGGATTCGGAGATGCTCTTGTCCCCGATGCCGTATCCGCATCCCTGCCATCCATCCTTGATTTCCCCGCCCCGAATCTTCGTTGCTATCACCATCTCACCGTCGTTTCCGAAAAATTCGAGGCCATGATAAAGCTTGGAAACCTCAATAGCCGGATGAAGGATTTCTACGATATATGGAATATTATCCAGCACGAGGAAATAGACGGGAAACAACTGCAAGCCGCTTGCACCGCGACTTTCCAACATCGGGAAACACCATTGAACCTTGATGCCGACTTTTTCAGCAACGCGTTTTCCGAATCCCCGGAAAAGGAAATGCAATGGACGGCTTTTCTGCGGAAACAGAAACTAATGGAAACCGCTCCTTCCCGTTTCCAAGACGTTGTTTCCCAATTGCAGGCGTTCTTTCTACCGCTTGTCGAATCCCAGCTTGCGGAACAGGAACTTTCCATGCACTGGAAACAGGGATGGAAATAGTTACCCGATAAGTTGCAGGGAAAGGAAAGGCGCGGAAACAAGTCGGAAATCGTGTTTTCCAACACTTTCCACTTTCTGACGGGGCGGGTTTGGGCTGCTTGGGACAATGGGAAAAAGAAATACACTTTCCGGACGGAAAGGGAAACTCACCAGAAATATCAAGCTCATCACCGATTCGTAATAGTGCAGCAAGCACGTTCGTTTTAATTGTAGTCGATTCTCCTCGATGGTCTTTGTCTTTTATCTCAGCAAGGGTTTCTTTTGTAACCTTAGCCCATTGCTTCAAGATCACATCTGTCTAAGATGCTTATACGGATGCAAATCTTCTGCCGAAAGTGGCCTCGATCCACAGCCTCCCGAATCTGGGTTATGTCCCACGTGCTGCCCCCACAAATGGGACAAAATGGGACAAAGCCAGTCCCGCCTTGTCCCAAACTCAAGAGGGCGCGACCCCACTTTCGAGTAATAATAAGGGGGTAATGGGGATCTTCAGTCCTAATATGACCCAAGGAGGGAATGGTGCCGGAGGTGGGACTCGAACCCACACAGATTTCTCCGCGGGATTTTGAATCCCGTGCGTCTACCGATTTCGCCACTCCGGCATGGGGTGTGAAAGACGAGGAAGATACCAAACCTTCCCTGTTTGGCAACTGCTTTTCCGAATCAGATTAACGGGAAGAAGCATCAACCACGGAGGATAAGGAGCGCGCGGAAACTGATCAATGGCTATATTATTTCACCACAACCGGCCTTCGCTAAAAGCTACGGTGGTCGAGGGGGACACGGCGGTTTCTGCGTCTTCGTGTGAGAATCCAACACAGGCGTATTCAGCCGGCGGCGGGGAAGATGTCGAGTAGCTGGGCTGGATCGTTGACGAGGTAGTCGGGGTTTGCACAGGCCAGGGTTTCGGCGGTGTTGAGGCCCCATGAGACGGCGACGGTCCGGGCTCCGACATGGCGGGCGCTTTCGATGTCGATGGTGGTGTCGCCGACATAATAGAGATTTTTGGGGTCGAGCCCCCTGTTGCGGATATATTTTTCCACGCGGCGCTTCTTGCTCAATACGGCATGCGTGGCTTCCACCTCATCGAACCAGTCGATGCTGTGGCGCGCCAAAAACCTCAACACGTTTTTCCTGCGGTTGGAGGTGAGGATATCCATGATGTAGCGACCGCTTTCATGGATCTGGGTCAAAACCTCTGCCAGCCCCGCCGGCGGATGGATTTCGTCCATGTCGTGATGCATCAGGCGGCGGGCATGGATGGCAATCAGCGGCACCTTCCATCGGGAAATCCCGACATGGTCCATAAACTCGTGTATGCTGAGGTGCCGGACCGCCTCGATCTCCTCCTCCGGCAGGTGGCGATAGCCGTAGGTACCGGAAAGCCGGTTGAAGATGGTGTGGATAAGCATCATGGTATCCGCCAGCGTGCCGTCGAAATCGAATAGAATGGTCGTTGTCTTCTCACTCATGGAACAGGTGACTGTACGACCTGAAGGATGGGCAAACCAGCAGAAACGGGCCGGATTTTATTCGCCTTCAATGTGGTTTTACTGTTCAATCCCCGCCTATGAGAAACATTGTATATATAACCGCTTTTGCCTCACTTCTGCTTGGTGCACTCCCCTGTCATGCCCTCGATTTTACCGATCAGGGCGAATATCTGGGATCGTCCGACTGCCTGGCCTGCCATGAGCGCTTCTACGAACTGTGGAGTAACTCGCACCACGGCAAGGCGATGGAGGCGTTCAGTGTATCGCTTGCTAAAACCCTCGAACCGATGAAGGAACCTCTCCAAATCGGCGATGAAAAGTTTTTTGTCGAATTCGACGAAGGCGGCGGCATTCTCAAAGGGATCTCGGCATGCGGCGAGGAGAAAACATGGCGTCTGCGCCTCTCATTCGGCGGGCGCAACGTGCGCTATTTTCTGATTCCCATGGACAAGGGGAAACTGCAGGTGGCCCCCCTTGCCTACTATGTCCATCAGCGCGAATGGTACGACGCCACTGGCAGCATGGTCCGCGACTTTCAGGACGAAGGCCCGCAGGACGAGGCATTGCACTGGACCGACAGGCAATTGACCTTCAACACCTCCTGCCACGACTGCCACGTCAGCCAGCTCGAAAAAAACTATAACCCCGAAGACGACAGCTACACGACTACCTGGAAAGAGGCTGGCATCAATTGCGAAACCTGCCATGGTCCCGCCGAGGCACACGTTAAGGCCGCTGAGGAGGCCTTAGCCAAGGGGGAGGAGCTGAAATCGGATGATTTGAAACTGCTCCGCTTCCATGAGGACCTCGACATGGCGCAGCGCGACGCCACCTGCGGGCCCTGCCACGCAAAGGGCGTGATGCTCACGAGTGACTTCACCCCCGGCGAACTCTTTTTCAACCACTATGACCTTACCTCATACGAAGACCGTGATTTCTGGCCCGACGGCCGTGACCTCGGCGAAAACTATACCCAGACCGGATGGATGGCCAATCCCTGCGCCAACTCCGGCCAGCTTGAGTGCATCCACTGCCACACATCGAGCGGCCGCTTCCGTTTCGCCGATGAGCCCAACAAGGCCTGCCTGCCCTGCCACCAGAAACGCGTAGACAATATCCTTACGCACTCGCACCATGCCGCAAGCAACAATGTTGCCTGCATTGACTGCCACATGCCCACCACCGCCCAGGCCTTTATGTCACGGTCGGACCACACCTTCCGCCCACCCTCCCCGTCCGCCACACTCGAGTTTGGATCGCCCAACGCGTGTAACCTCTGCCATCACGACAAAGATGCCATCATGGGCGACTACAAAGGCCACCAGAAAGAGAACGTGGAATGGGCGGACAAACATGTGAAGGAATGGTTCGGCAAGGATTCCGGCATCACCATCATCGAACAGGGACGTATCGTGAAGGCCTGCCGCCAGAACGACTGGGACAAGCTACCCGAAATCCTGGCCTACCTCGACGATCCGAATTGCGATCCCGCTGCCGCCGTCGCCATCCTCCGCCTGCTTATCAACTGCCCCTACCCCGAAAAATGGCCCGCTATTCGCAAACAACTTGAAAACAAACATGAGTGGGTGCGGGCAACAGCGGCTTCCTCCCTTCAGTATGACAACACTCCGGAAGCCACCAAAGCGTTACTCAAAGCCGCTGCGGACAAATTCCGCACCGTGCGCATCCGAGCGGCCGGATCCCTGCTCACACGCAATCTGACCGGTTACTCCGAAGAGGAGCAAAAGGCGTACGAACAAGCCCATGCAGAATACTGGAACTCGCTCATCATCGGGCCTGACCGTTGGTCGACTCACTACAATCAGGGCGTCTATTACGACCGCATCGGCGAAGCGGAGAAGTCGCTGGCGGCGTACGAGAAGTCGCTAACGCTGCGCGACGATGTGATTCAGCCCATGATCAATGCCTCGATGGTGTATGCACGCTCCGGCGATAGCACCAACGCCTATGCGTTGCTGCAGAAGGCGTTCAAGATCGAACCCGAAAACCCGATGGTTAATTTCAATCTGGCCTTGATGGAGGCCGAGTTCAAGAACCTGGAGGCCGCCGAAAAGCACCTCCGCACCACTCTCGAATTTGATCCTCAGATGGCACAAGCCGCCTACAACCTGGGTGTGCTGCTCCTCCAGAAAGACAACAACGAGGGTTTCCAGTGGTTGCACACCGCGGCAAGGCTTGTTCCTGAAAACTGGAACTACCTCTCGGCATACATCTATTTTCTCAGTCAGGCCAACCGGACGGCAGAGATTGAAGCCGCACTCAAGGAAGCCGTTGCGAGCGGGCGTGCCGCACCCGAGGCCTACTTCGCCCTCATCGCCAACTACCAGCGCGAAAGCCGCATTGCCGAGGCCATCGAAATCTGCAAAAAAGCCAAGCTCAACAAAAACCTGCCCATGGACGCCAAGCGCCATGCCGCCCAAATGGAGCAACGTTTGCGCGACGGAGGTATGTAAAAAGTTCGTAGCTCCGCCTTCAGGCGGTTCTTATACCAACCTCAGAAACAGCCCGGTAGAAATTCCTCGCAGAGGCGCTGAGCACGCAGAAATAAGATCCGGATCTTCGATCTCTGTTGCTCTGCGAGGAAAAACCCTGCGGATATTCCGAATAGTTTTTGTTGATGGTACTATCCCACTCATTTTATTGCATGCCGCCTTGATGTCTAATGCATGAAAAATCCAGCGGAGCTGGTGGGGGGACTAATAGGCGGAACGACAAACCTTGTAAATAGTCTTTAATCCCTCGCCCGCCTTCTTATAATCCGCCGGTACTAATTATGGAAGAAATGGACACTAATCTGGATGCCGAGATACGCCTCTGGCAGGAAAAGCTTTTCAAGAGCTCCGTCCGCCGTGTCCGCAAACTAGCCAAAATCGAAAGCCTGGCGGGAAATACAAGCGGCCTCCAGTGTCTGGAGATAAGCTACGGCGACGGTATAATCAGCGCACATTTGCGCTCTCTGGGAGGGAGCTGGAAGACTGCGGTTTCCACCAGGAGTGTGGCCGATTCCGTTGGCTACGGCATTAACGAAAAAATCGTACTCATTGAAAACGGGAAGCTTCCCTTTGAGGAAAGCGCATTCGACATGGTCGTAATCGTCGACGCCCTCAAAGGCATCGCGGCAGACCACGACTTTATCCGCGAATGCCACCGCGTACTGAAAAGTTCTGGATGGGTAGTCATCAGCGAAGAATTCCGCCGCCCTATCGGCGCCGTCGCCCTGCTCCAACGCCTGTTCGGTGTCTCACCTGTCGCGAGGGGCCAAAAACGCAACGGCTATACCAACCACGAACTTTACAACATCCTCAAAGATGGATTCGACGTACCCGAAACCCTGCTCTACTCCAACGGCCTTCTCGAATCCGCCGCCGCCATCGGCGAAGCGATTCAAAAGCTTATTATCCCCGATCCCTACTGGATGATCCGCGAAAAGGCCGGACAGGAAGAACTCTACCGCTACCGACGGCTGCATACGCTTGCAAGTATTGCCCGTCCCCTGCTCTGGATGCTCTCCCTGCTGGACTTTCTGCCGGGACACAAGTTGCTCGTCAAAAGCCGGCGACGTCCGTGGCGTCCGCGCCTGCAGCCTAAGCTGGTTGACGGTCGCTCCATCGCCGAAGCCGCCATCAATACCAAAATCGGAACTGCCGCCCCATTTTAGACAGTTGCCACGGATGAACACGGTAAAACACAGATGCAAAAATTTGAATCCGCATTCAACGGTGTTGATCCGAGGTTAAGAATTTTATGATGAAAGTCAGCTACCGCGAACTCGAACAAGCGATCGGCTACCGGTTTAAGAAAAAGCCCGTACTGGAGCTCGCGCTCACACACCCCTCCTTCCGCTACGAGAACCCGGAAGCCAAAGACGACAACCAACGGCTCGAATACCTCGGCGATGCCGTGCTCAGCCTCATCTCCGCCGAATACCTTTTCAACAACAACCCCGATGCGCGCGAAGGCGACATGAGCCAGCTGCGCAGCCGCCTGACGGAAGACCGAAAACTCGCGCAGATCGGCGACTCTATCGGTATCGGCAAGTTCCTGCGCCTCGGTCGGGGTGAAGCGAAAAACGGCGGTGCTGAGCGCGCCTCCAATCTAGCCGATGCCGTTGAAGCCATCATTGGAGCGGCATGGATCGACGGCGGAGCCCGTGCCGTGAATAAAATCTTCAAGAAGGTCTTTATTCCCGAGCTCGACGAATTGCAGGGCGCCGCGGTTAAAAGCAACCCCAAAGGCGATCTGCAGGAATATGCGCAAAGCCAAGGATTCGGCATTCCCGCCTACGAAACCATCGAAACAGCAGGCCCCGAGCACGACCGCGTTTTCACCGTTGAAGTTACTGCCTGCGGAAAGACATGGAAAGCCTCTGCGGGAAGCAAACGTGAAGCCGAACGTCTCGCTGCCCTGCTGGCAATGGAAGAATTGGATCTTTAAATCAAAAACCATTTCCTCATGGATTTATCCCATACTCCTATTTTTTCGAAACCTATTGCTCAAAATACGGGGTAAGACCAAAATCAATAATCTGGGTATACCAGGCAGCAAGAAGTTTTAGATACACACTAACAGTTCGGGGTTTAATGCGAGAGCCCATGCAACGCAGAAGCGCTGCACTGCCCGCCGTGAAAGAACGTACTTCGAAGCCACGCTGTTTCTTGACTCCAAGCATCTAAAGATGAACAATAAGATCATTATTTATGTAGTCGTTTTAACCTGAGGTTATAGATGAATCAGAAAACAGCGACGGACTATCGCAACAAGATTCTGGGAGCTGGAGGATCGAAAGATGCCTCCGATTTGGTTGAGGATTTCCTCGGCCGGCCGTACAGCTTCGAACCGTTTGCCAAGTGGCTGAACAGCGATGCGCAATAACCGACACAAAGGATCCGAATGACTCTGAGCACCCACACCCTTTTCCTTTGCGCAGCAACGGTCCTGTTCGGATGTACCAAACGTGAAACGCCGGTTCAGATTGGAAACCGCGAACAGATTCTGCATCGCAATGCCGGATCGGAACCGCAGGATCTAGATCCTCAGACGACCACAGGAAGTGTCGAATCGTATATTCAGGACGCCTTGTTCGAAGGACTGGTGGCATGGGAACCGGACCATACCGACCCCGTACCAGGCGCTGCCGAACGTTGGGATATCTCCAAAGACGGCACGGTGTATACCTTCTATATCCGCCCCGATGCCAAATGGTCGAACGGGGATCCGTTAACCGCACAGGATTTTGTATTTTCCTACCAGCGTCTGTTTTCCCCCGCCCTGTCCGGGCCGTATGCCTATATGCACTATGTCATCAAAAATGCAGAGGCGTATACCAAGGGAGAAATCACCGATTTCACCCTGGTGGGCGTAAAGGCACTCGACGAGAAAACACTGGAGTTCACGCTGCGGGCACCAACGCCCTATTTTCTTCGCCTGGTCCGCGACCGTTCTGCCTATCCGGTTCATCCGCCGACCATCCTGAAATTCGGCACGCTCGATGAGCGCAATACAAAATGGACGCACACGGGTAATCTTGTTAGCAACGGTCCCTTTATGCTTGAGTTCTGGCAAACCAACCGGAAGATTAAAACGGTTAAAAACCCGCACTATTGGGATGCCGAAACGGTCCGACTTAATGAGATCCATTTTTATCCCATTGAGGATATGGTTTCCGAAGAGCGGGCATTTCGAACCGGGCAACTGCACATCACGAAGGAAACCCCTCCTGACCGTATTAAGTTCTACCGGGAAAATCATCCGGATCTGATCCGGCTTGATGACTGGCTCGGCACCTACTTTTATGAAATAAACACCACCAAGCCTCCGTTTGACGATATGCGGGTTCGCCAGGCACTGGCCATGTCGCTTGACCGTGACAAGATCGTTAAATATGTCTGCAAGGCTGGGGAAAGAGCAGCCTACTGCCTGACCCCTGGAGATATGGCAGGTTATACCTCAACGACAAAAATCGAGTATAATCCTGAAAAAGCCCGCAAGCTGCTGGCGGAAGCAGGATACCCAAACGGGGAAGGTTTCCCGAAAACGGAACTACTCTACAATACACATAAGGCCCATATGAGTATTGCGGAGGTTGTTCAGCAACTATGGAAGGAAAGCCTCAACATCGACATACAGTTGCTGAATATGGAATGGAAAACGTACCTTGCCATGAAGCATGAGCACAAATATGACGTGGCACGAGCCAGCTGGATCGGCGACTACATCGACCCCTCCACCTTTCTTGAACTCTATATTACCGGAGGCGGGAATAACAATGCCGGCTGGTCCAATGAAAAATATGATGCCTTACTGATGGCTGCAGGCAAAGAGATGGACCCTGCTAAACGGAACGCACTGTTCCAGCAGGCCGAAGAAATCCTGATCAATGAAGTGCCGATGATTCCGATCTACTATTACCGGAACAAAGCATTGGTTCACTCTGCCGTTAAAAACTGGCATCACAATCCGCTTGATCGCCACCCCTATAAATATGTCTACCTTGAAGCTGATGAATAGATTCTCCCTTCTATCCATCCTTCTGCTTCTGGCGGGTTGCGCGAAGCGCGAAACGCCGGTGGAAATCGGAAACCGTGAACAGATCCTTCACCTCGGCAATCTATCCGAACCGAAGGATCTTGATCCGCATATCATAACCGGCCTATCCGCATACAACGTCATTGCGGCGCTGCACGAAGGACTCGTTGCGGAAGCCCCGAATACCTCATCCCTAAGACCTGCGCCCGGTGTTGCTGAAAGCTGGAGCGTGTCCAAGGACCGAACGGTCTACACCTTCACACTCCGCCCTGACGCAAAATGGTCGAACGGTGATCCGGTGACGGCAAATGATTTTATTTTCTCTTACAAACGTATGCTTTCCCCGGCTCTGGGCAGTCCATATGCCTACATGCTCTACATTCTGAAAAACGGAAGAGTCTACAATCATGGAGAGCTCGTGGATTTTTCCAGCGTGGGAGTGAAAGCAATAAATGTCCATACGTTGGAACTGACACTTGAAACGCCTATTCCCTCCTTTCTATCCCGGCTTAATCATTGGTCATGGTTTCCCGTTCATCCCGCCACGATCCTAAAGCATGGATTGATCGATGAGATGGGTACGCCCTGGACCCGCCCCGAAAACCATGTCGGCAACGGCGCCTTCACCCTGGAATCCTGGCGTCAGAACCAGGCCATCGTCGTGGAAAAGAATCCACAATACTGGGATGCGGATAAAGTTAAACTGAACGAGATTCATTTCTATCCGATCGGTGATCATATGATTGAGGAACGATCTTTCCGCGCCGGTCAATTGCATGTCACGGGAACAGTTCCCGTTGAACGGGTTCAATACTACAAGACAAGAAACCCCGGCCTGCTGCATCTGGATCCCTATCTCCGCTCCTACTACTATCTGCTCAATATAAACAAGCCGCCGCTGAACGATCTCCGTATCCGCAAGGCACTGGCAATGGCCATCGATCGCGAAGTGCTTGCCGATTTCGTTACCAAATCCGGAGAAGAGCCGGCCTATACATTCACTCCTCCGCATATTGGAACCTATGCTCCTGAAAAACGCTTTTCCACCAACATAGAAACGGCACGGCAATTGATGGTCGATGCGGGTTTCCCAAACGGGGAAGACTTCCCGAAGCTTACCTTGTTGTTCCATACCTCGGATCTGCACACCCGGATTGCGGAAGTCATCCAGCAAATGTGGAAGGATAATCTCGGCATCCGGATCGAACTCGAAAATGTAGAGTGGAAAGTCTATCAGGCGCGGCGGGAAAACCGCGACTACGATATCGCCCGCGCGGAGTGGGTGGCGGATTATATTGATCCCTCTTCATTCCTCGATGTATGGCTTACCGGCGGCGGGAACAACCATGCGGGATGGTCATCGCCCGCATACGACCAGTTGATCCATGAGGCTTCGCTCACGGCAGACGAGACAAAACGCATGGAGCTTTTCAAACAGGCGGAAACGACACTTATCGATGACCAACCGATCATTCCCCTGCTCTTCCTACCCAGCAAATCCCTGGTCCAGCCTTCAGTTAAAGGATGGAATCCCTCGATTTTAGATCACCATCCGTATAAATATATCTATCTCGAAGCCCAATAACGTGAGTCTATGCTTAAATTCATATTAAGACGATTGCTTGAACTGATTCCGGTTCTCTTGATTTCCATCACCATCGTATTCTTCATGGTGCGCCTTGCTCCCGGCGGACCGTTTACGGCTGAAAAGAGCTTCTCTGCCGAAGCCATTGCCCGGCTGAACGAGCACTACGGTCTCGACAAACCCATCCTGGCACAATACGGCAACTATCTGCTGAACCTGCTTAAGGGTGATCTGGGGCCATCCTTCCAGTACCCCAGCCGGAGCGTAAACGACATCATCAAGGAAACCTTTCCTGTCTCGCTGGAGCTCGGTGCTCTGGCCATGCTGTTTGCGCTTTTCGTCGGCTTGCTCGCCGGCATTGTGGCATCTTTGAAACCCAACTCGATTCAGGACCACGTGCCCATGGGTCTTGCCATGACCGGCATCTGCATGCCGTCGTTTGTGCTGGGGCCACTGCTGATTCTGATCTTTGGCCTCTGGCTGGGCTGGTTCAATGCATCGGGATGGGAACTACCCAGCGATCGTGTGCTGCCCGTCATCACGCTGGGCGCAGCCTATGCTGCCTATATCTCCCGCCTCACCCGCGGAAGCATGTTGGAAGTCCTGCCCTCAGACTATATTCGCACGGCCCGTGCGAAGGGACTTTCTGAAGCCAACGTGATATACATGCACACCCTTAAAAATGCCCTGCTTCCAGTAGTCTCCTATCTTGGCCCTGCAACGGCTGGCATCCTGACCGGTTCTTTTGTGGTGGAAACCATTTTTAACATACCCGGCATGGGTCGAATGTTCGTACTGGCGGCCTTCAACCGTGACTACACCCTGATTCTTGGATTGGTGGTCTTCTTTGCACTGCTCGTCGTCGTCTTCAACGCGGTCGTCGACATTCTGCTTGGCCTGCTTAACCCCAAACTGAGAATGCATTCATGAGCGACAGCAAGCCTCAGAAAAGTTCTCTTTGGGCGGATTCGTGGAAACAGCTCCGCAAAAACCACGCCGCCATTGCCGGCCTGGTCATTCTGATTGCATTGATAACGGCTTCGGCCATTGCGCCCTGGCTCACACCCTATTCCTACGAAGAGCAGAATCTGGCCCTTGGTGCCAGCAAACCCTCGATTGAGCATTGGCTCGGCACCGATACCCTTGGGCGCGACCTGTTTACCCGACTGCTTTACGGCGGACGCACATCCTTCATGGTTGGCATTTGCGCCACCGTGGTTTCGCTGCTGATCGGCGTTCCCTACGGCGCAATATCCGGTTATACCGGCGGACGCGTTGACTCCGTCATGATGCGAATCGTGGATATTCTATACACGATGCCATTCACTATCCTCGTCATCATCCTGATGGTCGTGTTCGGGCGGAATATCCTTTTGATGTTCGGAGCGATCGGAGCCATTCAATGGCTTGTCATGGCCCGGATTATCCGCGGGCAGGTACTGGCGCTACGAAAACAGGCCTTTATCGAATCCGCGATCGCCATCGGTGCCTCGAGACGAAGGATCATCTTCAAGCACATTATCCCCAATGTGCTGGGCATCATAATCGTCTACACCACATTAACGATCCCACACGTAATGCTGATGGAAACCTTCCTGAGCTTCCTCGGCCTCGGCATCCAGCCGCCCATGAGTTCGTGGGGGCTGTTGATTAAAGACGGCGCTGCCGTAATGGAAACCTACCCTTGGTTGCTGATATCTCCGGCCATCGTTTTTTCTGTCACTCTGTTTTCCATGAATTTTCTCGGCGATGGCCTGCGCGATGCATTGGATCCCCGTTTTTCGAAAGAGAGGTCCTGATGGGTTCGCCGCTGCTTGAAATTGAAAACCTGCAAACCTGGTTCCGTACGGATGCCGGGCCCGCGCGTGCCGTCGACGGGATTTCCCTGACGATAAACGAAGGTGAAACGTACGCACTCGTCGGAGAATCCGGATCCGGAAAATCGGTTACCGCGCTTTCGATCATGCAGTTGCTTCCCAAAGCCATTGGCTACATCGAGAACGGCAGCATCCGCTTCTGTGGCGAAGAGATCGTCAATAACAGCCCCGCGGAAATGCGCGAGCTGCGTGGCAACGATATTTCGATGATCTTCCAGGAACCCATGACCGCTCTGAATCCTGTTTTCACGGTCGGGTATCAAATTTCCGAAGTGTTCAGGCTTCACCAAAACATGGGTAAGAAGCAGGCAAGTACACATTCCATTGAAATGCTCGATATGGTGGGCATTCCAGAAGCCGAAGCACGGTTCGAAAACTATCCCCACGAACTCTCCGGCGGCATGCAGCAGCGCGTAATGATTGCCATGGCGCTGGCCTGCAAACCCAAACTGCTGATTGCCGATGAACCAACCACCGCACTCGACGTCACCATCCAGTCTCAGATTCTAGTCCTGATGAAAGAGCTGCAGGAGAAGACCGGAACCGCCATTTTACTCATCACCCATGACATGGGTGTGGTGCGCGAAACAGCGGATCGAGTAGGTGTAATGTATGCGGGGAAGTTGGTGGAAGAGGCTCTGGTTGAGGAGCTGTTTAATCGCCCGGCCCATCCCTATACCGAACTGCTGATGAGGGCACTGCCTTCGCAAAGCAGTCGGAAAAACAAACTCGACACCATCGAGGGTCTTGTGCCCAAAGCCACATTGCAACTGGATGGCTGCCGCTTCGAAAACCGCTGTCCGGCTCGTATGGATTGCTGCCTTACCGGTGCACCACCCAGCATAGCCATTACGGAGAACCATGCCACGGCCTGCCATCTGTTTGCCAACACCAAGGAAAGGGGAGATCTGCCGGTCACGCGGAAAACCGCCCTGCCCAGTCCGCTTGATACACATTCGATCCAACTCAAGACAACCGACCTGAAAATGCACTTCCCCCTGAAGAAAAGTTTCCTGGGAAAATCGCGGGGGCATGTAAAAGCGGTCGATGGCGTTTCCATCCATCTTTACAAAGGTGAAACTCTGGCACTGGTTGGTGAGTCCGGCTGTGGGAAGACTACCGTTGGAAAGAGTATTATCCAACTGCTGAAACCAACGGGTGGAAGCGTTGAGTTTAAATCCCTTAATTTAGCAGATGTGGATAAATCCGCCTTGAAATCCATGCGACAGGATATCCAGTTTGTTTTCCAGGATCCCTTCTCAAGTCTCGATCCACGCCAGCCCATCGGCGAAATCATCATCGAAGGCATGGTCGTTCATAAAATCGGCAGATCGCGAAAAGAGCGGATTGAAAAAGCACAGAAGCTTTTACAGCGCGTCGGACTTAGTTCAGACATGGTCTATCGCTATCCTCACGAATTTTCCGGCGGCCAGCGGCAGCGTATCGTGCTGGCCCGGGCATTGAGTACCGACCCGGAAATACTGATCTGCGACGAAGCGACCAGTGCGTTGGATGTGTCTGTACAAGCCCAGATTCTCAATTTGCTTAAGGAACTTCAATCCGAGTTGAAGCTTTCCTATATTTTCATCACCCACGACCTGAGCGTTGTGCATTATCTCGCCGATCGGGTTGCCGTCATGTATCTCGGTCGGATTGTTGAGGAAGGCACCACCGAAGAAATCTTTGAAAGCCCCAAACATCCATATACTCAGGCTCTGCTATCAGCGGCTCCGCAAGTTTCTACAGAGGATCGGCTGGAAAAAATAATCCTTGAAGGTGATGTTCCCTCACCGATCAGCCCGCCTGAAGGCTGCCATTTTCATCCTCGATGCCCCAAAGCCACTCCTGAATGCTCAACGGCTTATCCTGAACAGGTTCCTTTCAGCGACACCCATTCCTGCAAGTGCATTCTGTACAAATAAAGCCCTCCCTGCCATTAGCAGTGAGGGCTTTGAACTTCCGGCTCGTATGAGAAAGTTTACATGCTGGCTGCAGGTTCTACAGGAACTTCGGCGGCAGGCTGCTGTTCCGGAACAACCAGATCAACGGGATCAATGGGTTGGGTCTGCATAGCGGCAGGCTGTGCCGCCGGCGCGGGCGCCTGCTCCATCAGCGTCTTGTCCTTTTGTGCAAAAAGCACGCCCAGCAACAAGCTGTTGGCCATGAAGACAATTCCAAGAATAACCGTCGCCCGGCTCAGAACGTTTCCGGCACGCGCACCAAAGAGTGATTCGCCTGCCCCGGCGCCAAACGCCAGACCAAGACCTTCGCTTTTCGATTTCTGCAACAGAACAAGGCCGATGAGTAAAAGGCAGCTGAGCACCTCGACCACAATAAACAATGCTTTTAGAAAAATCATAATACGTTCCTTTATTAACTGATAACTGTCCTTAACTACATACCCGCTTTAACAATGCCGGCAAACGATGTGGCGTCGAGTGCAGCTCCGCCGATCAGGCCTCCGTCGATATCGGGCTGCGCCAACAGCTCCGGCGCATTGCCCGGCTTCATGCTGCCGCCATACTGGATGCGCACGGCATCGGCGGCTTCCGCACCCACCATGTCCTTGACGATGCTGCGAATAAAGGCGTGTACTTCCTGCGCCTGTTCGGAGGTGGCGGTCTTGCCGGTTCCGATCGCCCAGACCGGTTCGTAGGCAATCACCAGTTCAGTGTAGGCCGAGACCGGAATATCCTTCAGGCCTTCGCGAACCTGTACTTCAACCACGGATTCGGTACTGCCGGCTTCACGGTCTTCGAGCTTTTCGCCTACGCACAAAATCGGGCGAAGGTTCTTATCGAGGGCTTTTTTCACCTTCTTGTTAATCCAAAAATCAGTTTCCTTGTAGTATTCGCGCCGCTCGCTGTGGCCGAGGATAACGTAGCGCACAAACAGTTCCTTCAGCATCGTGTGGGAGATTTCGCCGGTGTAGGCACCTTCGTCCTCGGAGCTCATGTTTTGAGAGCCGACATTGATGAGGGTTTCAGAAATCACATCGCTAACTGCTTTGAGCGCTGTAAACGGAGGGCAGAGCACTACATCAACATCCTTGCAGTCGGCCAGTTCAAGCTTGATCGCGTTGGCCAGCTCAACCGCTTCCTCGACGGTCTTATTCATCTTCCAGTTTCCGGCAATAATATTCTTTCGCATAAAATCTCTCCATTCAGTGGATATGTCGTGGGTTTCAACCCATATTCATCGGGAAAAACAAGCAGGGAACTTAGCGGAACCCCTCCGATGAAGCAAAGTCCAAAAACGGAAAAAGGATGACCTCATCGCGCTGGTTTATCCACTCTTTGTCGTGCAAAGCAGAGGCTGCGTGCTAATCTGAAACTGTGGTAACACGAAAACACCCAATTGGGGTCAGCGCAGCGTCTTTAGAGAACAAGGCTGCCTTACAGGAATCCTTTAGAGGTTCTCTATAGGGAAATGATGGGAATATGAGATGAATTCCTCCAAACAGATGGTCAGCGTACGCACATTTAACACAAACAATCAGCTGGTTTCCCAAACACGGGAGCTTCTTCAAGAAACCCTGTCTACTCCTGGAAATCTGATGTTAAGCGGTGGCTCGACGCCGTATGTCATATATAATC
>JAUVCG010000112.1 GCA_030595785.1 Kiritimatiellales bacterium
AACCGGAACCCTTACTGCAGGCGATGGTAGTGGAGGGAGGATTGAAATACTTGCTGTAAAAAGATGGTGGGGCAAGTCGAATCCAAGTATTGGAGGAACATTTGGCGGGGGTATATTTTTCGGAGGAAATAGTGGTGAGACTGCTGGAGGTCTTTTAAAGACAGACCTTTCTGTATTCGGAGGGATGATTCAAGGCGGTTTTGTGATGAAGGCAGGGGAAAAGGTTGTTTTCGAAGTAGCTCCTTATCTTGGGTTAGGTGTAGCCAGTAATGAAACTACTGGCTATACATCAGGAACAGGTTCCTATGGCTTATTCGGGGTCAAAGGAAGTGCCTTTGTTTTGCTAGGGGACAATGTTGAACTTGGTCTGGAGCTTGGTTATGAGGGCTTCTCCCACGACCAGGAATTTGATCTTGGCGGAGGATTTACCGAAACCGTAACCTTCAGCGGAAGCGGACCACGCGTCGCTGCTGTGCTGGCCATCAAGTTCTAAACCGAGTTTTGGTTAAAGCTAGCGAAAGCCGCTCCATTTCGGGGCGGCTTTTTATTCGTTATTGGGGGTATTTACTTTGAGGAGACCTCTGATAGGATGCCGCCGTTATTAAGTTATTTAAGGAAAGGATACCACCATGCGCAGCGACAGAACAAAAAAAGGATTAGAACGGGCGCCTCACCGCAGCTTGATGCGGGCCACGGGCATGACATCGGAAGATATCAAGAAGCCGTTTATTGCCATCTGTAATTCGTTCAACCAGGTGATTCCCGGACATGCACACCTCGACGAGGTTGGCCGCTTCATCCGCAAGGCCGTACGCGAAGCGGGCGGCACGCCGATTGAATTCAATATGATCGGGGTCTGTGACGGCATTGCCATGGGCCACGCCGGCATGAAATATTCCCTGCCAAGCCGCGAGTTGATCGCCGACTCGGTCGAAACGATGATTGGCGCCCACGCCTTCGATGCGATGATCTGTATTCCGAACTGTGACAAGATTGTGCCCGGCATGATCATGGGGGCAATGCGCGTTAACATTCCCACGATCTTCGCCAGCGGCGGCCCGATGAAGGCAGGCAAGACTAAAGACGGCAAGGTCGTCGACCTCATTAGTGTTTTCGAAGGGGTTGCCGCGCGTAAGCAGGAGAAGATGTCCGACGAAGAACTCGAGGAACTTGAATGCAAGGGCTGTCCATCGCAGGGCTCCTGCTCCGGTATGTTCACCGCCAACTCGATGAACTGTCTGTGCGAAGCCATCGGTCTGGCATTACCCGGCAATGGAACCATTCTAGCCATCGATCCGGCCCGCAAGGAACTATGGCGAGCCGCCGCCTCCCGCGCTGTTGAAATGGCCAGGGCCGACGGACCGCTCCCGCGCGATATCGTTACACAGGAATCGCTCGACAACGCCTTCGCGCTCGATATGGCCATGGGCGGCAGTACGAATACGGTATTGCACACACTGGCGATTGCAAAGGAAGCCGGCGTTGAATACAGCCTCGAACGCATTAATACAGTGTCCAAAAAGTGTCCGAACATTTGCAAGGTTTCACCCTCGTCGAACTATCATATCGAAGATGTACATGCGGCAGGCGGCATCAGCGGAATTCTCGGCGAGATTGCCAGGAAGGACGGACTGCTGAACCTCGATTGTCCGACCGTGACGGGAAAAACACTCGGTGAAAATATTGCCGGGGCGAAGAGCCTGGATGAAGACTGCATCCACACCATTGAGAATGCCCACAGCGAAACCGGCGGCCTTTCCATCCTTTGGGGCAATCTCGCCGAAGGGGGTTGCGTGGTGAAGAGTGCCGGGGTTGATCCCTCAATGCTGGTACACACCGGACCGGCCGTCATCTTTGAATCGCAGGAGGAAGCCTGTGAAGGGATCCTCGATGATAAGGTCAAAGCGGGTGACGTGGTCGTTATCCGTTATGAAGGTCCGAAAGGCGGACCCGGTATGCAGGAAATGCTGGCACCGACCTCCTACATCATGGGTCAGGGATTGGGCGAAAGCGTTGCACTCATCACCGACGGCCGCTTTAGCGGCGGTACGCGAGGCGCCTGTATCGGCCATATCTCACCCGAAGCCGCCGAAGGCGGGACCATTGGTCTGATCAAAGAAGGCGACATTATCGAAATCGACATTCCAAACAATAAGCTGGCCGTCCAACTGTCCGACGAGGAGCTTGCCAATCGCCGGAAGGATTGGACGGAGCCCGCACCACGCTTTACCTCCGGATGGCTGTCGCGCTATGCCAAGCTGGCCACCAATGCCAGCAATGGCGCAGTGCTGAAGGGGTAGCAGGATATGACTTTATTCCGGAGGAAGGTTTTGCTGGGTGTGTGGGTCATTGTGCTCGCACATTCTGCTTTCGGTGGCAGTCTGGCTGATCGCGCAAAGGATGTTGCTGAGCGTTCTGCCGCTAAAACGGAACAGAAAAAAGAGGCCCCCGACACCCGCAACGATGATGCCGCTTACTCCGCTTTTGGGTCGGGCACCTATCCTTCGTCCGGTGGAGGCGAAAGTTTTCTGGGCGGCTTCTGGAGCTGGCTCGTTGCCGCGCCGTTCCAATACCGTCACGATGATCCCTCCGCCTCCATGTCACAGGACGGGGAGGAATGGGCGGATGGGCGCCGTACTTTTTTCCCTGAACATACTCTGGGACAGGCCACGGTTCCCTATGTCCGGTTCGATTATAATCGCCAGTTTTCTGATTGGGATCCTGTCGATGCCCGCCTGGAAGTGGGCTACAAGCTACTGGCATTCCATGGCCGGATGACAAAATACACGGACGAGGTGGGAGATGTACTGGACGTGCACCAATACTACGCTGTTTTGCGCTATGGCGGCTACCGCCCGGATTTTCTTCCGGGCACATTTGAGTTTGGAGTTGGCTTGGGTGCGGCTCATCATACCGGCAGTGCTCTTCGTGCTGCTGGTTTAGAAGACGACACTTCCGGCGCAATAACCGTTCCGCTCAAATACTACCCAACGGAGTGGTTTGGTGTCGAATTCCGTCCGGCATGGTATCGGTGGGATGAAATCACCATTGGTGACTACGACCTTTCGGCCAGTCTTGGGGGCCGCTTCGTGCAGCTGCGCGGCGGATACCGATGGATCTGGGATAACGGGGCGGTTGATGAGCAAAGCGGTCCCTATGCCGGTATCTCCGTTTCGTTTTAAAAAATCCTGGAGTGCGGCGGGAACTGACTTGTCCTCCGTAGCTTTAGCGAAGGAGGGAAGGCCGCGCCGCTCTCAGCGTATGAAAAGCGGTGTCGCCCTCAGGTTGCCCCCGCACTCCAGAGGGTGTAAAGTTTCCCTGTTATGAAAAGGCAGGAGAATGGATCATGGCCAAGAAGTTGATTGAACGAATTAAGCAATTCCTACATTTCCTCCAGCACGATCTTTGGCGGATCGATCTGGTCCATGATACCAAGCTTCATGCCATTGGTGTTGAAGCCTTGCGCGTAACCCACCTCGTGCTCAAGGGCGTGAAAGAAGACAACTGCAAGCTTCACGCGTCCGCACTCACCTATGCCACGCTGATGGCGATGGTTCCATTTATGGTGATCCTTTTTTCGATCGGTAAGGCCATTGGTTTTACCAAAGCCGAAGAGAGCCTGCTGACCGTCTCCGCAGAAATGCCCGAAGGAGTTCAGGAGTTCATCTTCAAACTGCTGGAGATAGTCCAGAGCATCAATCCGGCGGCGCTCGGTGCAGTGGGGGGGGTTATCTTCCTCTATATTATTTTCAAGCTGCTTAGCGGCATCGAAGAATCATTCAACCAGATATGGGGGGTGCAGGCTTCGCGCGGCATTGGCGATAAAATCCGGAACTATCTCTCGGTCCTCGTCATCGCCCCGTCGCTGATGCTGGTGGCCAATGCTGGCTCTGCAGCCATTCAGGCGTTTGCGGATAGGATCATCTGGCTTGGTCCGGTCATAACCTTGTTGATCCAGCTTGCCCCGGTGCTGATTCTGGCATTGGCTTTTGTAGCCGTGTTCATGTTCATTCCTAACACGCGGGTAGGCTTTCGGGCGGCGCTTTCGGGCGGATTGACGAGCGCGGCACTGGTGATCTTGGTGCAAATCATCATCCTTAAGTTCAGCACGGCACTATTTCAGAAATATACCATCTACGGTTCCTTTGCCTCGATTCCGATCTTTCTGTTCTGGATGCACCTCAACTGGACCATCCTGCTCTTTGGAGCCGAGCTGGCCTTCGCCATCCAGAACCGCGACACTTACGCCGAGGAGCAGGCGGCGGTCCGCGCCAGTATGGTTTCCAAGCTTTGGGTTGCTTATTCCGTGATGCAGGAGGCTGTGCGCGTCTTCCAGAGTTCGGATGCCGCGGTCAAAACGGCCGACTATGCGCGAGCAAACAACATTCCGATCCGCCTTATGAACGAGGTGGTCGAAGTACTCAGCCGCGCCCGGCTCCTAGGTGACGTTGTCTCGGAGGGGCAGGGCAGTGTGGCCTTGCTGCAGGCTCCTGAGAATGTGACCGCCAAGAAAATCTATGATCTCCTGATCACCGATGGTTCGTCCCCGGAAGACCTGGGTCTGGTCAAGGATCTTGTCACTGATGAAGTTCTTTCCACGGCCGATATCAGTCTCGACGAGACCCTCGATCCCATCACCTTCCGCCGCTTCCTGGACGACGAGTAATTTCTCAGTATTTAACGGCAGGATTCTGTAATTTACTCCTTTGCGGCTTAGCGCCTTTGCGCGGGATAAAAAATCGGCTAAGATACGCGGCTTATGAATTTTCAGGAAGAACTCAACGAAGAGCAGTATGCCGCCGTCACTGCGCCCGATGGGGCGGCGCTGGTGGTGGCTGCGGCCGGAACCGGAAAGACCCGCACCCTGATCTACCGCCTTGCCTGGTTGGTGACAGAGAAAAATGTCCAGCCATGGGAAGTCCTTTTGCTGACCTTCACCAACAAGGCGGCCAAGGAAATGCTGAACCGCGCCGAAGATCTTGTTCAACGTCGCTTTAACAGCGGCTACAGCGGCACGTTCCACTCTTTCGCTAATCGCCTCTTGCGCTCCCATGCCGATCAGATCGGTTTCGGCAAGGATTTCACCATCCTTGATGCCGACGATGCCAAGAAGCTGATGCGTGCTTGCATTGATGAGCTGGACGTGGACAAGAAGCATTTCCCGAAACCGGAGGTGCTGCTCAGTCTTTTCGGCGTAGTGAGCGGTCGCATGGGCGACCTTTCCGCTGCTGTCGACGAGCAGTTCGAGTATTCCGAGGTCGATGCCGATAAAGTACTTAAGGCACATGCCCGCTACCAGACACGCAAAAAAGAGTCGAATGCGATGGATTTCGACGACTTGCTTATCCATGCGCACAGGCTGCTTCAGGACAACGAAAAGATCCGTGCGTTTTATCAGGACGAATTTAAATATGTTCTGGTCGATGAATACCAGGATACCAACGCCATCCAAGCCGAGTTGGTGCATTGGCTGGTCAAGGCGCATGGAAACATTATGGTCGTGGGCGATGATTTCCAGAGCATCTATTCCTGGCGGGGTGCCGACTTCCGCAACTTTCTCGATTTCGACAAGGCCTATCCCGGTACCTTGACGTTCAAGCTGCAGATCAACTACCGCAGTACACCCGAAATTCTAGATGTCGCCAACGAGGTGATTGCGGGTAATCCCGAACAGTTCCAGAAGGAACTGCAGGCGGTGCGCGAAAGTTCGTCCAAGCCGCACCTCGTCAAGGTGCGCGATGGATCGGTACAGGCACGTTATGTGATTGAAAAGGCGCAGGAGCTGAAACGCGAAGGGATTCCGCTGTCTGAAATCTGTGTGCTTTACCGCTCGCACTTCCACGCCATGGAACTTCAGATGGAGCTGGCACGCGCGCAGGTGCACTATGTGGTTACCTCCGGCGTCCGCTTCTTCGAGCAGGCACACGTCAAGGATGTCTGTTCCGTTTTGCGCCTGCTGGTCAACCCGTCAGACGAATTGGCCTTTGTCCGCCTCGTTGAAATGTTTCCAAAGGTTGGAAAGA
>JAUVCG010000044.1 GCA_030595785.1 Kiritimatiellales bacterium
CCAGAAACCTTCTATCAGGTTACCGGTGTAAGAGACTAAACAGGGTTGCAACACCCTTAATGTCGAAGCCGTCCTTGGGTCTCCAAGGGCGGCTTTTCCGTGGTGCACCCGGCAGGGCGGCGCTGGCCTACGCGGAAACGAATGCACGGGCGAAAGTAGTATAAATGATAGCCGAAGCTGGTGAGTTTGAGGAGCAATTTCTGATGATCATCGCAGGTTTTTAGAGCAATCGAAATATGAGTACGCGAAAAACTGTAAAGGGCCGCAGCAAAAGGAATATTTTGAAAAGATGCAGCAATCCTGTTTGACGGCAGGGGTGTACTTCACTTGGGAATTTAGTGCAGATTCAAAAATCCACGCCCGCCACATCACGACGGATACTGGCTGGAAGATCCTGCTCGACCGAGGGCTCGACATTTTCCAGTCCTACGAAATGAACGATGCCTTTTCCCTCTCAAACCGCCAGCAGCAGCACCGCTCCTGCAAAGCCTTCGAAATCACCTGCCTTAAGGAAAACGCATAAGATAGCCAGGGCATGAGTCAGAACCAACAAAGCGGTGCGGTGGAAAATTTTATCCGCATAAGCACGTAAACCGGGAAGTGGCATCTGGAATGCTATAATGTTTGGGAAGCAGAAGAGGAGGAAGGGTGCCATTGGGCGTGGTTAACCCGTAATATTTTGAGCAACAATGATTTGTGTGGTCTGTATCGATGACGGTAGGCAATAAAAAGAATAAATAATTTGCGGGATGGGTGCAGAAATGTCACACGGTCGCTGAACCATCGGCAAAGGGAGTCCCAATCATGGCAATCACATACTCAAGTCCGAAAATAGCTAAAGAGCTAGGCAGGCAGTTTGGAAACGCTGCCCAAACTGTTAAGGTTGACATGAAGTATACCAAAGAAATTGGGAGTTTTATCAATAAGGTTGAATCTGCACAGCGTAAAACTGTGGGGAGCCAGTTGGCATTTAAATAGTATTTTAGGGATACTTAATGGATGCCCACCGAAGCGTAAGCCCAAATTCCGTCCAGTATATTGACCTATCACAGCCCTTTTCATGTTTCGATATAGTCGATGACATGTTTGGTGGATCCCCAGCTGTTCATCGCTGCTTCTCCCTTGCTCGCTCGTTCGATGCCAGAACCTTGGTCCTCGAAGACATTCCTGCTGCGGGGATCATCGAGGATGAAAATAACGAGATCTTGGATCTTTATGCCGCATTACGTGTGTCCCCTCAATTCCCGCATCTTTCAACGCCTGTTTAAACAGAGCGGTTATTCTGTCGTCATCCTTAAGGTAGATGGCGGCTGCTTCCTGAAAGACATATTCTCCCTTCCGTGGACGCTGCTCCAGTTCCTCCCGTAGCAATGGAAACAGTGGAATCTCGGCTAACTCACCGGTCTTAGACGTTTTGACATTGATGAAGCTACCGTCCATGTCAACCGACTCCCATTTCAGCAGGCAGCAGTCTCCCCGGCGCATCGCCGTGCACATCCCCGCCATGATGACCGGACGGATGATTTCATTCGCGTGCTCAAGAATGCCTGTCAGTTCGGCTTCGGTGAACGGTTTCCGATGGACGGTGTTCAATGGCTGATAAGGGATGCCGGCAAATGGATTCCATACAATTCCTTCAGGTGGTGTTCCGCCGTCTTTTGGCTGACGGCTTCTTTCTTCAGTGCTTCCAGTTTGAGCTGCGCCCGCATCCGTGACCGCTCAAACGCAGTGTCTCCCGACTTCTTTAATGTGCGCGGAACGGTTCCCGCCACTTTGACCCCAAGATTCAAACACTTGGATTTCCCGTCGACGGTGAAACGCCCGTACCACCATTTCGAACTCAGCGAACCATCTTTCTTCCTTGTGACTTCTACACCCATGACTATCTCCTGCTTAATGTTCCAATTTGCAATGCCCTCATACAAAGAGGGCGTTTCAAACCGGCAAACCCGAAGTTTCCCCCGAAGTTTTGTCCGGTGCAGGTCGATAAAGAAGCAGTCCTTTGTTGCAAGGTGCAGTAGGTCAATGTTTTATGGTGTCGATATTTTCCGGGCTCACCCCGTCATCCGCTTGAATTGCCATCACCCCGGGCCGACCAGTCCCAAATATAAGAGGATAGCTCGCGGGCGATCGCGACGCGGATCTTGTTCACGTGCATGCCGCGCATCGCTAATTTATAGCTTCGTTTGTTGAGCCGGTTTTGTGCGTGCCAGCTGACCGTGCGCACCTCTCTTGAAAGCCCTTCTTGTCGGACCGAAAGCGCTTTGCTGACTTTCGGCGGTTTACGATAGTGCTCGGCCGATTCCACCAGCATCCAACGCGCGTGGCCGTTGCCGCACTTCGTGATCGATCCTTGCTTCCTGCGACCCCCCGAAGAGTCTTCCGATGGGGTGAGTCCCAGATAGGCCATCAATTGCCAGCCTAGTTGTCGCAATTATTGCTGTTGTCCTGAGCCGTTGAGAATCATTAAGGAAAGTTGAAAACCATAACATCGTGGTCCATTGATACGCCTCCTTCGTCGGCGATCATGACCACGTGCGTTAGGAACAGCCATTCTGAACTCGTAAATTCCTTTTCGTAGCCTGACGTTTTTCATGGGGATAGTGATTGCCATTTTTACTCCTTTTTTGGAGCATAAACTGGAGCAAAACGTAAAAAACCCTAGAGAACTCGTGATTCTCTAGGGTTAATACAAAATGGTGGAGGATAACGGGATCGAACCGATGACCTGTTGCATGCCATGCAACCGCTCTCCCAGCTGAGCTAATCCCCCGCAAAAGGATGGGTTTATAGACCGTTGCAGGTTGGGCTGTCAATCCTGATTCAATAAATTTAAGGGGGAGGGCTTCTGGTGTGTGACCGAGGGTTCAGAGGTCCTTTTTGTCCAGTTCACGCTGGATGTTTCCCGGGCGGAGCAGGTGTTGAGTGTCTCCTACGAGTATGATGGCATAGGTGGACTGAACATCTTCGAGGACTACGCCGGGGGCGACATCCATGCCCGGCTGCAGGACTTGATTGTTGATGATGGCCACCTTGTTGCTGCCGCTAACGCCGATTCCGGTGATGACATAGGTTTGCTTGTGGCTTTTAATCTTCAGTGTATCAGGCAGCACTTCCGGCGCGACGGACGGCTGGATTTTCGTCCCTGTCGCTTCTTTCTGAGGCTCCCCGCAGCTGGCGAGGAACAGCGCAACGCACGCGAAGATCAGTGTTAATTTCAATGGTTTTGTATTCATTTGAACCGGTTTCATGGTATTGCTCCGTCTACTCATTCGTAAATATAATCCGCCAAAGAGAGGCGAAAAACAACATTGGTTCGAGTCTATTTCTCCCGAGCTTGAATAAATGACGGCATCTGCCCTCTTTTTGCGGTTTAATTAATGTTGACAGGCTGGGGGTGATTCCGTAGTTTCCGCCTCTTGATTTTTTAGAAAGAAAAGCCCCGTGGGGGTATTGAGGAATTTATGGAAGCATATGCGGTTATAGAAACCGGTGGAAAGCAGTACCGTGTCCAGCAGGGCGATGTCCTTGACGTGGAATTGTTGCATACCGAAGAAGGTGCAGACGTGGAGTTCGAAACACTGGCCGTTTCCGACGGCAGTGAACTGACGATCGGCGCACCTATTGTTGCCGGCGCCAAGGTTAAGGCTTCGGTGGTGGAAAACCTGCGCGGTAAGAAAATCTACTCCTTTAAGAAGAAGCGCCGCAAAGGATATCGCCGTAAGATCGGTCATCGTCAGGAACTGACGAAGATCAAAGTGGAATCAATCACAGCATAATTTTGCAGGGAGACAGCCATGGCTCATAAAAAAGGACAAGGATCATCCAGTAACGGCCGCGACAGTAATGCTCAGCGCCGCGGTGTTAAACGCTTCGGCGGGCAGGCCGTGACGGCAGGCAGCATTCTGGTTCGCCAGGTAGGCACCAAGCTCCATCCCGGCGTCAACGTCGGTTGTGGACGCGATTACACGCTCTTCGCACTCAAGGATGGCGTCGTTGAATTCGACAAGCGCCAGCGCAAGGTGCACATTCGCGAAGTAACGGCTGCATAAGTTTTCCAGCCAAGCTTGCAAAGGCGGGTTCAAGCCCGCCTTTTTTATTTCGTTTAACCGCGAAAGAACGCATAGAACGCAAAAGAAATCGGCTGACTGAAAGAATAAGCCCTGCTATCTTCCAAATTACGCATCACTCATCACGTAACATGAAACACGTCGTATTCAAGGATCGCGTAAAGCTCTATATCCGCGCCGGCAACGGCGGCAACGGGTGCGTATCGTTTCGCCGTGAAAAGTTCATCCCCAGGGGCGGCCCCGACGGCGGCGACGGCGGCCATGGCGGATCCGTCATTCTGCGCTGTGATGCAAACGAGGATTCGCTGTTGCCGCTCTATTATCAGCCGCACCAGAAGGCAAAGCATGCGCAACATGGGATGGGCTCAAACTGCCACGGGCGCAATTCCGCTAACTGCATGGTCAAGGTTGCCTCCGGCACCGTTATCACGGATGCCGAAACCGATGAATTTATCGGTGAATTACTGGTACCCGGAGATGAGCTGGTGGTCGCCAAGGGCGGTCGGGGCGGCATCGGCAACGTCCATTTCAAGAGTTCCACCAACCAGTCGCCGCGCCAGTTTACCGACGGCACCAAGGGCGAGGAAAGGGTGCTGTGGCTCGAACTCAAACTCATGGCCGACGTCGGGCTGGTCGGCTATCCAAATGCCGGGAAATCAACCCTGCTCAGCCGCCTGACCCATGCGCACCCGAAGATTGCGCCCTATCCCTTCACGACGATTAATCCCATCATTGGAACGCTGGAATACGAAAACTTCAGCCGCCTCAGGATAGCCGATATTCCCGGCCTGATCGACGGCGCGCATGAAGGGGTCGGTCTTGGACACCAGTTTCTGCGTCACATCGAACGTTCAAAATTCATTCTCTTCGTGCTCGATATGGCCGGCACGGATGAACGCAATCCCACCGAGGACTTTCTGCATCTGAAAGACGAACTTCGTCTGCACATGGAGGAGCTTTCCTGCACGCCCTATCTCGTAGTCGCCAACAAAATGGATTCGCCGGGAGCAGAGGAACACCTTAAGGAATTCGAGGAACGGACCGGCGAGATTATTTACAGCATCTCGGCCGAGCTCGGCGAAGGCATTGAGCCGGTCAAGGAATTCCTCTACAAGCACTTCTTTGAAACCCGCAGGGTAGTTGAAGAGTCGGCGGAGTAAACCGCGGCTGTTCTTGGAGTGCGCCGGCAACCAACGGGCGACGGCGCTTTTCGGCAGAATGGTACGTTTGCAACGTTTCGCGGAGTTACCTTGCGGTCCTTTGCGTTCAGCTTTTTGGATCCGGTTCTGCCGGGTTGAACAGCTTAGGTTAAAGCGACAGGATATATTCCGCCAGATCGTTGATTTCTTCTTCGCCCAGCGTTGCAGTCTCTTTCAGAATACCGGCGTGTCCTTGCGTACGCAACAGGTCGTGAATGGTGGCGGCGCGCCCGTCGTGGAGATAAGGGGCAGTACGCCATACTTCGACGAGAGAAGGCACATCCACGGGCTTTCCGGTGTCCTGTCCCTTGGTTGTTCCAACGACATACATATTCAAATCGGTGTAGAGCGGGGCGGGATGGCAACTCGCGCAACTCAGTTCCTCGAACAAAACTTTACCGCGTCGGGCAGCTTCGCTTAGCTCGTCATTTTCCAGATACGGACTCGGAACGGGTTTGAGTGATTTTAGATAGGCATCAATGGCCTGGGCATCCTCTTCAGGGCGGACGGTAAACTGGATGTGCTTAATGCCGGCGCGCACACCCGCCTCGGCGTTGTCGCGCACGCCGAGCCACATGGCACGTGGAGTTTCATGGGCCAGTAGCATCGACTTCACATTTTTCGGATTTCCCATGCCGTCGTTCAACAGGTCCCAGTTGAGAGCGTCAGTGCGAGCGTCGGGATGGCAGGTCGAACAGCTGAGCCAGTTCTGGAAGCAGAGGGTTGCGTCGTTGAAATAGATTTCACCCTGTCGCTCCGGTGTGAGGGGTTGTTTGGAACCCAGCGGGAAACTGCCCCTGCGCGTATTTCCATCCTTGGAAACACGAACCACTTCCAGGGTGGCGGAATAATAGTGGGCGATGTAGATGAATTCACCATCGACCACGAGTGAGCGCGGGCCGTTGCCGTCAAGTTTGATCCGTTTTCGGATGCCGGAAAGGAACGACAGGTTGTTATGCGCATCGAGGTGGGTTGCGCTGGCGGAATTCGCTGTTTCGTCGGCCACTTTCTGCATCATGGCCGGAAGATCAATCAGGCTGATTTCATGGTTGCCGGCGGAGGAGACGACCAGGGTTTTTCCATCAGGAGAAAAGCCGAGGGCCCACGGGTTTGTAAATCCCTGATCGACGTCGTCAAGCAGAACCGTATACAGCAGTTTTTTATCTTCGACCCGGATTACGCTGAGTGCATCGGTGGAGATCCATCCGCGTTCCAGCTGGGTGGTCGGCACGAGATAGCGCGCCATCAGATGGGTGGCGAAAACATATTTTCCGTCCGGCGAAATTTTCAGGCCGCGCACGCCCTCCGCTCCGTTCACCAACGGGATGGTGGTCGGCTCGCGGGTTTGGGTGTCGATTGCGGTAATCTTGGAGGCAATATAATCCGCGTCAGCCCGACCGTCAGGAATCAGGTTGGCGACAAAGAGGGTTTGGCCATCCGGCGTGAGGTCGGCCGCGACCGGTTCGCGCGAGACCGGAACGCGCGCAAACGTTTCGCCATTCTCAAGGTTGATGAATGAAATGTCGTTATCGAAACGGTTGCAGACATACAGGGTTTTTCCATCGGGCGAAAGGGTCGGTGCCATCGGCGTATGGCCGGTTTTTATCTCGCCGGAAATTTTTCCTTCTTCCAGTTTCCAGATGCGGCCCTGGTGCCCGCCACCGGATACATACCACGTTTTTCCGTCTGCACTCTCTACTAGGCCGGTCGGTTCTCCGGGAAGGGCAATGGTTTGGTCCGCCTTACGGGAAGCAAGGCTGAAGCAGAGCACCTGCCTGCCGGTGGCCGCCGCGATATAGAGGGTCTGCCCGTCTTTTGCCAGAGCAAGGTCGCACGGTGACAGGTAGCTTTGTGCGCTTGCGCCACGAATCAGCACCACGGCAAGAAGGACATTTTTCAGCCATTTCATTTCAGAACTTTTACATTGGCAATCCGGTTGGGGACACCGGGCGAGGTCGACCATACGACTTTTTTATCCGGCGACACCTCAATGATGGAAGCTCCTTTTGTGCCGCCAAGGCCTTTGAGTTCGATCCGCCTGGTTTCCTTCAATTCCGCATCCAGTTCGACGATATAGGAAACGTCTTTAAAGCTTTCCCCGATCAGGAATCCACCGCCTGGAAGCGGCTGGCAGCTATGCGTTTCTCCGCCGTCCGGAGTTGGTCGATCCTTGAGCACCGTACCGCCCGAGCCACTTTCCCAGTCCGGGCGGATGACTCGCATGCCATACTTATAGGCCATGACCATAGCGGTGTTCGGCAGGAGCCATGCATCGTCGGCCTCGTTTTTTTCGACCATGCTCCACTCCTTGGTGCCATCCTTGGCATAGACCGCCACTTCGCCATATCCGCATCCGCTGACCAGCAGTCGGTGTTGCGCCTGTACAGACACAGCAAGCAGGAATAGAAAAACCAGTATTTTCATTTTATTCCTCAATGACGATTCTGAAGCCAACGTTAAAGACACGCTGGTAGGGGTGATAGCCGAGGCGGAAGGCGGCCGTGGCCCGTTCCGGTCGGTCGCGCCACGATCCGCCGCGTACTACCTTGCGGGCATCGTCGTAATTCGAGCGTGTCCACTCTGCCACATTGCCGTGCATATCGTAAAGCCCCCAGGCATTTGGCTTATAGTGCGCGGTACCTTCCGGCAGCAGTTGACCGTCGTTGACCGAGGCATCGCGCGGAACAAAATCATTCAGCGGGGTCCGTCGGCTTTCCGCCACGGGCTGCGGGTCGATACCCCGGACAGCCAGCTCGCCGATGGAGATATCGGCCAGATTGGCATAGGCGCCAAAACTCTCGCTGCCGAAGAAGAACGGGTCGGCGCTGCCGGCACGGCAGGCCCATTCCCATTGCTGCTCCGTGGGCAGGGTCACTTTTTTACCGCTCTTTTCAGAAAGCCATTCGCAGAAGGCCATCGCCTCTTTCCAACTTACGCGAATGACGGGCTGGTTCGGCTTATTTGCGGGATATCCGGCATAAATGTGGTCTTTCCACTGCTGGTCGATTACCCGGCTGTTATGACCGGATTTAAACTGTTTGAACTGCGCGTTGGTGACTTCCGCTTCGGCCATCCAGATAACTTTGTTTCCAGGCATTGGAACCCGGCGCAGGTTGATGTTGATGTCGTCGCCGAGTTCCAGCGTATGCAAATTTTTCGGACCCTGCATCGTTTTTGCGGCGGCTTCATCGAAGGGCAGCCCCTCCAGTAAATCGGGTTCAGGCTTAGCGGTTTCGCTGGTGGGTTCCTGAAACGCCGGACGATCCTTGCGGAGTGGCGGCATCCAGCCGGTGTCCTCGTCGATTCCGGTGTAGAGCTTGCGCAGCTCACGCGCCCGGGCGGAAATTTGGGCAACCTGTTGTTCGCCTTTAAGGGAGGCCCACGTCGGGTGATAGGGGACATTCAGATCAATCCAGGTGATCAGGGTTTTCCAGTCATCGGATGAAAGAGCAACGCCGTGATGCCCTTTTTTCAGCAGTTGGACAAGTTCGCTGGTGGACGCATGGTAATCCATGGGCGAGAGCAGCTCGAAATCGCTTTCACTGCCGGGACGGTTCACAAAGGGATGGAGGGCGTGGTAGGAACCGGAAAATTCGCGTCCCCGGGCAATAGGATCCAGAGATTTAAAGTCGGGGCGCCCTTCTGTTTTCCCGTCGTGACAACCCACACAGTTGCGGTCGAGAATCGGCTGGATTTCGCGCAGGAAACTGAAGCCGTGCGGCTTTTCGCCGTGCCACATGGTCAGGTTTTTTGGCCCGGCGCGCATGGCGAGAGTTGTACGCTGCAGCGGCGGCATGCGCGCCGATTCATGGCATCCTATGCAGGAGAGCGATTCGCCGGGCATGGCAACGAGCCAGCTGCGCATCAGCTGCAGGGCGGCGCCGTTTTCATCCAGGGGCTGGATGGAAATGGGCGTACTGTGCGGAATCCGCACCATCACCGAGCCGTCTTCCTCGACGGGAACCGTGCCGAGGATGCGTTTGGCATCCCAACCCCCTTCGATCGTAAGCGCGTCGTGACCGCCCATGCTGCGGTAGGCATAGGTGTAGGTGAGCAATCGCAGTTTCTTGACGGTGCCGCGCGGGATTCCGGCCAGGCCGGGGCCTTCATAAATATCCTGAATGTAGAGCACGGCATCGTCGGCGTCCGGCCGCAGGCGCGAAGGGATTTCGGGCGGCTGTTTACGGGGCCTGAGCGGTACAGGTTCAAACAGGCTCATTTTCGGATCTTCCTTGAGCCGTATAATGTTGTCGAAGCGGTCGAGCAGATAGATGCCCCAGCGGTCGCCCGGAGCAAGGCGTCCGGCGGCAAGGAAGTAGGTATCGGAAAGCGGATAGGGATGGAGAAAGCGCGGCCAGTTTCCGAGGGCATATTTGTCACGAATCAGTCCATGCACTTTCTTGCCGTAACCGGGAATGCGCTGAACCACGCCATCCGTATTCTTTTCGCCGTTGCCGACATCGAACAGGACCAGTTCACCTTCGCGATTAATACTGTGGTGTCCGGAAACGATGGCGGCAAACTTGCGGTTGCTGCCGGGAATATTCTTGGCGTAAAAGAGGGTGCTGGGCCAATAGGAGTTGGATCCATAGATCGAGCGCTGCTGCGAGCCGTCGGGATTCATGGTCATCAGGATGCGGGTGAAGTAGTGGGAGTTGTCGGTATATTCCCAGCGCAGATACATCACCTTGCCATCGTCCATCACCCACGGGTACCAGTCGGCATCCTGCTCAAAAGTCAGCTGCCGCATATTTTCGCCATTCAGGTCGGCGGTGTAGAGCGTGCCGACGTTTCCGCTTCCATCGATGCAGGGAATGCCGGTCATGTTGGCGGTCGAACAGAAAACCATGTCGCCGTTCGGCAGATAGGTTCCATTGTAGTTGTCGACATCGTTGCCGATGTCCGGAGAAACCTGCCGGACGCCGGAGCCGTCGGTGTTCAGCTCGAACACCTGCCAAGTGCCGTCATTCTCGCTGATCGAGGAGATGAGCATTTTCTCGGTATTAAAGTGGAGGTTGATGTCGCCAACGTAGGGATCGCCATTCCCGGGCCGGTAGACTGTGCCCAGGGACTGGTTCTTGAGTGAAAGGCGGGCGATTTCGTTATTATAGCCCGTTTTCCGCATACCGGTATTGCCCTGCCAGTTGGCGGGCAGGTGAGCGTTTTTCGTGCGCCGAAGCAGAATTTCTTCGAAATCGATTTCAGGATTGTTTTTCACCAGGGCCTCGAACTGCAGGGCCTGGACTTTTTTCAGGGCT
Source organism: Kiritimatiellales bacterium (assembly GCA_030595785.1). GTDB lineage: Bacteria > Verrucomicrobiota > Kiritimatiellia > Kiritimatiellales > Pontiellaceae > Pontiella. The sequence goes on from JAUVCG010000044.1 coordinate 10,528, forward strand.
CCGGACGACTCGGGAAATTTTGCGAGGTTTTTGATCTGCTTTCGGTAGCGGTCGGCCGGGTAGGCCGGATAGAGCGTGGCCAGGTGGTTGACCGAGCGATACAGCGCTTCGAGCTGGGTGCGGGCATTGGGCAGAATATAATCAATTTCAACGGGATTGAGCAGCAGGGAGGCTTTGCGTGACAACCCGATACTCAATGTGTTGCGGCCTTTCACCAGCGGCAGCGCGAAGATGATTTCATTACCGGCGCTGTGTTCCGGCTCGATTTCCCGTCCGTTGCAATAGACTTTCGCGGAGTCGTCGCCCATCAGCAGGAGTCCCTGCCTCACGGGTTGTGCCTGCTCAAACTCCGTGGAAAGCACCAGCGTTTTTTTTCCGGCCGGGGAAAACCGTTTCGCAATACGAACCGGCCAGTCGACCGGTCGCCAACCCTTTTCTCCGGCTTCATAGACGCACGGCCAGGTGCCGGCCGAGCGGTTTTCAAACCATTCGGTATTGTCCAGTTGCAGGGCGAAAGCCGAGCTGCCCATCGCCATTGCCATAATCAATACTTTGAATAACCGCATTCGGTGGTTTCTTTCCCGGTTTATTTATACGCCGCCTGAAGAATATTGATGGTTTCTGCCTGAGTAATCTGGACAGGGTCGAGTTCGAACAGGAAGCCCATGGTGTCGCGGGCGTTTTCGGCGATAGCTTCCAGCTCATCGGCGGTAATGCCGTAATCCGACATCTTCAGATCGCGCACACCGCATTTTTCCTGAAGTTGCACAAGTGTTTCAACAAATGTGGTTCCCCCCATAGCTTCCGCCATTTTGGCAAAACGGTCCGGAACTTTTTCTTCAAAATGGGAGAAATAGGCTTCCGACAGCATGATGAGTCCCGCGCCGTGGGGCAGTTCCGGATGCCTGCCGCTCATGGCATGTTCGAGCGAATGTTCCGAGATGCAGCAGGATGTGGATTCCACCATGCCCGCCAGCGTATTGGCCAGCGCTACTTTTTCGCGCGCTTCAATGTTTGAGCCGTCCGCGACAGCAATCGGCAGATATTCGGCAACGAGCCGTATGCTTTCGATGGCATAGAGGTCGCTCATCGAGGTGGCAATATTGGCGATGTATCCTTCAACCGCATGGAACAGCGCGTCAAATCCCTGGAAGGCGGTCAGTTGCGGCGGCACGGAAACCATCAGTTCCGGATCAACTACGGAGAGCACCGGGAAGGTGAAGGCCGGATCGCCGAATCCGATTTTTTCATCGCCGTTGGTGATGACCGTCCACGGGTCGGCCTCGGTTCCGGTTCCGGCCGTCGTGGTGATGGCGACCATCGGCAAGGCGCCGTTCTCGACCGGAAGGCCTTTGCCTGAACCGCTGCCGATGTAGTCCCAGTAGTCGCCGGGGTTAACGGCCATGATGGCAATGGCTTTGGCCGCATCGATGGAAGAACCGCCGCCGAGGCCGACAATAAAGTCGCAGCCGTTTTCTTTGGCGACGGCCGCACCTTCCATGACGTGCTCTTTGATGGGGTTGGGCAGAATCTTGTCATAAACCACGGACTCGATATTTTGCTGCTTCAGCACCTCTTCCAAACGTTGGAGATAACCATATTTGCGCATCGCCGTGCCGCTGGAAATCACGATCAGGGCCTTGTTGCCCGGCAGTTTTTCTTCGGCCAGCTGGTTTAGTTTTCCGGCTCCGAAAAGAATTTTTGTAGGGATGTAATAATCAAAGTTCATGGCTGTTCTCCTGCAGATGTAATGGTTTGTATATCGGTGTCATAAAGTTTGTCGCCCTCGCGGAGCGCCTGGCGGAAGGAGGCTTCAACGCGTCGTAGTTCTTCATAGACCAACTCTTCATTCCCTAAGGTATCGATCAGGTAGATTCCGGGATCACGCGCAATGCCGGAGGGGCCCGGATCAACCAGGGTTTTGACTTCGCCGGTTTTCGGGTTCAGCAGTTTGATCTTGCCCGGCGGGGCGTAGGATTTTTCATTAATCTCTTTGTGTTGGAAAATGGTTACCGTGTTGTGGTGATCCTGCTTGTACTGCCGCCGCGTCACAAACAGCAGCGGGTTGTCCTGCAGCAGCGGATGGGGGGTGTATTCGCCAACGGCCTGCGCGACAACGCAGAGCAGGGTTAGATTCATGAGCAGTTTCTTCATCGCGTCCATTTCCGTTGCTTTCAGATCGACTTGTGCATAGTGCATGAAGAGCCCGGAAAAATATATACTTCATGTGGTCTAAACGTATGTATATTCTGCGATTATGTTACCCGAAGAACTGATTCCTAAATCCAAGGACATTATGCGCCAGCTCGAAGCGCAGGTCGCCAGACCATCGGGCTGGCGTATCTTCCGCCGGGACACAAACGTTACCGATTTCCCGGGCCACGGCGATCCTGTTTTGTGTTGGGATCAAAGTCGGGATTTTCAGTAGGCATTTGAAAAGCGCATGCCTTCGGCGGCCAGCTTTTCAATATTCTACCTTTTTCCAAGGGGTGGGCCGGTGGGGGCTCCGTCTACGATTTTTACATCACCTCCGCGAACACAGCGCACCATGTTTTCGATGCGGATGACATCGCCCTGCGGGCCGCGCCCTTCAGGGAATTTGGAGGCATCGCCGACTTTGGGATCGATGGCCGCGGAATCGGTGGTGTCGGGCGAGCGGGTGTAGTCGATGATGCTCTGAAGTTCTTTCGCATTCGGCAGACGCCAGTCGGAGTGTCCGCAACGGCATGGTCGAAGGTTTTTTTTTCGCCGGGGTCCTGCGTCCACATCAGGCCGGTGACAAGATCGCTAACGGTGCCGTCCCCGTTATCCTTGTAGCTCGGCGGGTTGGCTGTGTAATGCGCGTCCTGTCCATAGAGGGGGTTCCCGGTTTTCGGAAACTCGATGGTGTTACGATTGTCGTAGCAGTGCACCTGTCCGGTATCGACGATGGGGTAGGTCAACTCTGCCACGGTAGATCCGGCGGTCAGGATGACGGTTATGATGACGGTCAGGGTCTGTGTTTTCATAGTGTCCTCGGCGTTAGCATCATAAGATCAACGTCGCGGCCTCCATTAAATTGCAGAGTGTAGAGAGCGTTTACCCGAACGCAGTGAGTAAAACGCTGCGGACATGAAGGGATATTCGAGTCAATCGTCTCAAGCACCAAACACTTAAAACTTAAAACCTAAAATTTGCTCACTCCTGCGACATTTTAGCGAGGGCTTCGAGCTTGGCGAGTGCCGCGCCGGATTCAATAGATTCCACGGCGAGAGCCAATCCTGCCTGCGGGGTATCAGCCTTGCCGCCGGCCATGATGGCGAAAGCGGCGTTGAGCAGGACGATGTCATACTTCGGCCCCTTTTCACCGCTGAGAATGGCGCGTGTAATCGCCGCATTTTCGGCGGGTTCGCCGCCAACGAGGTCGGTGCCTGAGGCTGCTGAAAGTCCAAGTCCGGCCGGCTGCACTTCATAGCTCTCTACTTTGCCGCGGCGGATTTCGGTAACCATCGTTGTGGTTGTTGTGGTGAACTCATCGAGGCCATCGTTGCCGTGCACGATGAATTGGTGGTTCATTTCCAGCTGTGCACAAGCGTCGGAAACGATGGGCACCAATTCGGGTTTAAAGACGCCCATGATGCCGTTCTTTACTCCCGCCGGATTGCAGAGCGGCCCCAGAATATTAAAGATGCTCCATACGCCCAGATCGCGGCGAGGGCCAACCACATACTTCATGGCCGGATGCAGACCCGGAGCAAACAGGAAGGTGATTCCGATCTCGGCAAGGCACTCCGCCATACGTTGCGGGGAATACTGGATGTTGACGCCCAGCTCGGCGAGTACATTGGCGGCACCGCACTTGCTCGATACCCCGTAAGAGCCGTGTTTTGCGACTGTTACGCCCGCCCCGGCAATGACGAATGCGGCGGTGGTGGAAATATTGAAGGTATGGGCTCCGTCTCCGCCCGTGCCGACAATATCGACCGCGTTGGGGTCGTCGCATTTAATGGGAGTCACATTTGCGCGCATTACCTCGGCGCATCCGGCAATGACATCCGGTGTTTCACCCGTAAGGCGCAGGGCGGCGATGAATGCGCCGATCTGCGCCTCGGTGGCACTGCCCGACATGATGTCGGCCATGGCGGCGGCGGCTTCCGCGCGGGTGAGTGATTCGTTGCTGATGAGTTTTGCGACGGCTTCCTTGATCATGGTTGGTGCTCCCTAATTTTTTGACCGGATAACAGGATGAACAGGAATGTTGATCCGTTCGTTTTTCCGATGGTTGGAAACGATATTCCAAGAGATGGGAGAATGGAAGAAATAATGTGGAGTGCGGTGGGCCGAAGGCCGGCGAAGCCGCTCG
>JAUVCG010000038.1 GCA_030595785.1 Kiritimatiellales bacterium
CGGCCGTTGACGAAGACCAGACGGTAGCTGTCGGTGTCGGGGACCAGGACCGGCAGGTCGGTGCTGTTTGGGTCCGGATTGTCGGACAGGGGCAGGAAGGTGCCCTGGCCGAGGGGGCCCATGTCGCTGTACATCCAGTCCTCGCGGCCGCGGGTTTCGAACCCGAGTGCTTCGAAGCGTTGCAGGGCGGTCGCGCGCAGGTCCGCATGGGTGCTCCACACATCGCCGTCCCGGACGCTGACGTTGTCGAAAAGATTGCGGTAGGCCTGGAGGCCGGACGCGGTCAGGGTCTTCACCGCCCTACCTCCCACCGGCCGTGGCGGCCTTGTCGTCCAGCCAGCCGTAGCCCGTTTTCTCGAGTTCGCTGGCCAGTTCCTTGCCGCCGGACCTGACGATCTGCCCGTCGGCCAGCACATGCACGTGATCGGGCACGATGTATTCCAGTAGACGCTGGTAGTGGGTAATCAGCAGCACCGCGCGGTCCTCACGCCGCAGGGCGTTTATCCCCTGGCTGACGATGCGCAGGGCGTCGATGTCCAGGCCGCTGTCGGTCTCGTCGAGGATGGCCAGGCTGGGTTCGAGCATGGCCATCTGGAAACACTCGTTGCGTTTCTTCTCGCCGCCGGAGAAGCCCACGTTCAGGGAGCGTTTCATGAGTCCGGGATCCAGCTCCAGCAGCTTCATTTTTTCCTTCGCCACCTGGGCGAAGTCGAAAGCGTCATACTCGACTTCGCCCCGGTGTTTGCGCTGGGCATTCAAAGCGGTGCGCAGAAAAGTCTCGTTGTTGAAACCGGGAATTTCCACGGGATACTGGAAGGCCATGAAGATGCCTTCGAGGGCGCGCTGCTCGGCGTTCAACTCCAGCAGGTCGCGACCCTGGTAGGTGATGGAGCCGCCGTCGACGGTGTAGTTCTCGTTGTCGGCCAGGACCTGGCTCAACGTGCTTTTGCCCGACCCGTTGGGTCCCATGATGGCGTGCACCTCGCCGGGTTTGATCTCGAGGTTGATTCCCTTGAGAATGGCCTGGCCGTCGATGCCGGCCTTGAGATTCCTGATCTGAAGCATGTTCCTGTATCTCCTTGTAAAATCAAAAAGTCCGGTTAACCGACACTGCCCTCAAGGCTGACGCTCAACAGCTTCTGCGCCTCGACGGCAAATTCCATGGGCAGTTCCTGAAAGACCTCGCGGCAGAACCCGTTGACGATCATGCCGATGGCGTCCTCGGTGGAAATGCCGCGCTGGTTGCAGTAGAAGATCTGGTCTTCGCCGATCTTGGTGGTGGTCGCTTCGTGTTCCACCTGCGCAGTCGGATTGTTTACGTCGATATACGGGAAGGTGTGGGCGCCGCACCGGTCGCCAATGAGCATCGAATCGCACTGCGAAAAGTTGCGTGCGTTCTCGGCGGTTTCCACCACCTTGACCATTCCCCGGTAACTGTTCTGCGCCTTGCCGGCGGAGATGCCTTTGCTGATGATCGTGCTGCTGGTGTTCTTTCCGATGTGGATCATCTTGGTGCCGGTATCGGCCTGCTGCATGTTGTTGGTGACAGCTACGGAGTAGAATTCGCCCACCGAGTTGTCGCCCTTGAGGATGCAGCTCGGGTATTTCCAGGTGATTGCCGAACCGGTCTCGACCTGCGTCCATGAAATCTTGGCATTGTCGCCGCGGCAATGGCCGCGCTTCGTCACGAAATTATAGATGCCGCCCTTTCCGTCCTTGTCGCCGGGATACCAGTTCTGGACGGTGGAATATTTAATCTGCGCATCCTTATGCGCGATTAACTCGACCACAGCGGCGTGCAGCTGGTTTTCGTCGCGCTGTGGTGCGGTGCACCCTTCGAGATAGCTGACGTATGCTCCCTCGTCGGCAATCAGCAACGTGCGCTCGAACTGCCCGGTGTTGGCGGCATTGATGCGAAAGTAGGTCGAAAGCTCCATTGGACAGCGCACACCCGGCGGTACGTAGCAGAACGAGCCGTCGGAAAAAACAGCCGAGTTGAGCGTGGCGTAATAGTTGTCCTTATAGGGCACCACCGAACCGAGATATTTTTTTACCAGCTCGGGATACTCCTTCACCGCGTCCGAAAAGGAACCGAAGATAATGCCCATCTCCTCAAGCTTGCCCTTGAAGGTCGTTGCTACGGAGACTGAATCAAATACCGCGTCTACCGCCACCACTCCGGCCAGCACCTCCTGTTCGCGCAGTGGAATACCGAGCTTTTCGTAGGTTTCGAGCAGCTCGGGATCAACCTCGTCGAGATTTTTCGGTGCGGCTATTTTTTGCTTCGGGGCGGAGTAGTAGCTCAATGCCTGATAGTCGATCGGAGGAAACTCCACCTTGGCCCACGTCGGCTCTTCAAGGGTTGTCCAGTGGTGATAGGCCTTCACCCGCCATTCCGTGAGCCAGTCCGGTTCTTCTTTGCGCCGCGAGATTTCGCGCACAACTTCCTCGCTCAGCCCCGGCGGAAGACTGTCGGACTCGATATCGGTGACAAAACCGTACTTGTAGTCCCCGTCTGCCAGTCCTTCGAAGGTCTTTTCGTCTTCGTTTCTCATATAATCCCTAATTAGTACTATTTAGATGCGTACCTGTTTTGCGTTGGGGTTGGTTTGAAATTCCTAGCCCTTCGCCATGTCGGCCAGCGACAGGTCTCTTAGTGTCTTGACAACAGTGCCGTTGACCTTTTGCCAACTGTTGCTGACCAGGCAGTTGCGTTCGCAGCCTTCTACGCTGGAGCAATCGGTAATGGCCACCGGCCCTTCGACCGCTTCGATGATATCGGCCGCTGTTATTTGCGAAGCGGGACGGATCAGCGAGTAGCCGCCTTTGCTGCCCTGATGCGATTTGAGAATGCCGCCTTGTGTTAAAATCTTAAGTACCTTACTCACTGTGGGGAGCGGAATACCAATGGTCGCGGAAAGGTCCTTCGCATTATGGAGCAACCCCTGTTCCTGGTTCGCCATATGCACCAGCAGGATAAAACCGTAATCTGAAATTTTAGTTATTCGTAACATTCCAACCATTCCTGATATCAGACCTATTTGGTCTTTCTTTAAAGCGAACGTATCAGAAGGGATTAGGCGCGCAAGCCTTTTGTTCGACTTTTGTTAGCCTTTCCCTCCGAAATAAGGCCTTGTAATCTAAGCGGATCTCGGGAAGGCTGTGATAATCATACGCAAAACAAGGAGACTAATTATGGAAGTGGACGTTATTACATTCAAGGAATTCTTCATGTGGATGACGGTGGTCAATCTCATACTCTACACGTGGACCGCCGTGATGTGCTTCACAGCCAAAGGCTGGATTCAGCGCGTGCATGGCAAACTATTTGGATTGGCTCCAGAAACAATCAATGCCTTCCTGTATGGTTATCTCGGCGTCTACAAGATCTTCTTCATTGTTTTCGTGCTGGTGCCCTGGATCACGCTGACGATCATCAGTTAGTTTTTTTGACAGGATTCACGGGATATCCTGGTGTCCGGTCTAAAAAGATCACGTCTTGCATAGTCCGTGTCGCTTGCATAGATTGCCCCGTATGCAAACGATACTGATCACTAATGCCAATCTCGTAAACGAAGGTTCCTCCCGCCCCGCAGATCTGTTCATCAAGAACGGGCGGATCGAAAAGATTGATTCCAGCTTGACCGACCAGCCGGCCGACACGGTCATCGACGCCAAGGGGAAGGCCCTGCTGCCCGGTATGATCGACTGCCACGTCCACTGTCGCGAACCGGGACTGGAGCAAAAGGCCGATTTACATTCCGAAACACGCGCGGCCGTCGCGGGAGGTGTCACCTCCATCATGGAGATGCCCAACACCAAACCCGCCGCCGTCACTAACGCCATCCTCGAAGATAAGTTTGCGCTCGCCGCCACAAGGTGCGTCACCAACTATTCCTTCCACCTCGGCGCGTCCAACAGCAACCTCGATGAGTTGCTGGCGATGGATCCGAAAACCGTATGCGGCGTAAAACTTTTTATGGGCGCTTCCACCGGGGGCCTATTGGTCGACCGCGCTCAGCAACTTGAAGACATCTTCGGAAAAATCAAGGTGCCGATCTCACTGCACTGTGAAGACACCAATACCATTCGTGAAAATGAAAAGGCCGCTCGTGAAAAGTATGGAGAAAACATTCCCTTTTCAGAACACTGGAAAATCCGCTCTGAGGCCGCGTGCTACCAATCCACCGCTCTCGCCGTTGAACTGGCCACCAAATACGACTCGCAAATCCATGTGCTGCACCTGACGTCTGAGAAGGAACTTGAACTGTTCAGCAAAGGCCCGGTCGCCGGGAAAAAAATAACCGCCGAGGCCTGCCCGCATCACCTTTGGTTTTCTGCCGAGGACTATGACACCCAGGGCGCGCTGATCAAGTGCAACCCCTCCATCAAGAAAGCCTCCGACCGCACCGCGTTGCGACAGGCCCTGATCGATAATGTCGTCGATACGGTCGGGACCGACCACGCGCCGCATCTGTGGGAGGAAAAACAGAATCCTTACGGCTCTGCCCCGTCCGGCCTGCCGGTGATTCAAAGCGCCATCGTTTCCCTGCTGGAGTTCCTGCCCCTGGAAACCGTCGCCGAAAAAACCGCCCACAATCCCGCGCGGATTTTCAAATGCCTCGACCGCGGCTTTATCCGCGAGGGCTGTTGGGCCGACCTTGCGCTGATCGATACCGAAACACCGACCACGGTCACGAAAGAGAACACCGAATACAAATGCGGCTGGTCCCCTTTCGAAGGCATCACCTTCAAATCGTCCATCGCGGCAACGATTGTGAATGGACAGATCGCCTACGCCGATGGACAGGTGAATGACGGGATTCGTGGTCAGCGGCTCTTGTTTAAACGTTCGTAGTCCCGCCTTTAGGCGGCTCCGCAAATAAGGCCGCCTAAAGGCGGAACTACATGCTTTTATGAACAAACCGTATCTCCAATACAAGGACTACCTGAAGGAACGCTACGGCGCACCGCTCTTCCGCGTGCCGATCGATTTTGATCTCGGCTGCCCGCACCGCGAAACCGATGGAACGGGCGGCTGCACTTTCTGCAACCAACGAGGCTCGAGGGCCGTGCAAACGATCGGAACAGACTCGATTGAAGAACAGATGAAAGAGGCGATACGCTTTGCCCGCGAACGGTACAGTGCGAAAAAGTTCATGGCCTACATCCAGGCGTTCAGCGCCACCTTCGGCGAAGAACAGCAGGCCATGTATTTGGATCTGCTACGATCCTTCGACTTTACGGCGGTCAGCTTCGGGACGCGGCCGGATGACCTGACGCCGCAGGCCTACAAGTTTCTGGTCGAGCTTAACCGAGACATCGAAGTCTGGGTAGAGCTTGGTGTTCAGACCGTCCATGAACGGACGCTGAAAAAGGTTAATCGCGGACATGGCTGGGCGATCAGTGAAAAGGCGATCAATAGGCTGCACGAGCTGGGTATAAAGGTCATCGTCCACGTCATACTTGGTCTGCCCGGCGAAACGGCCGATCACTTCCGGCAGACCGCCGACACCCTGGCCGCCTTGCCGATCGATGCGATAAAGATCCACAACCTGCACATTGAAAAAGGAACAATCCTGGCGCACGAGCATGCCGAGCATCCCATTCCAACCCTAATGGAATATGAATTTGCCGAACACCTGATGGATTTTATCCGCCGCATGCCACCGAATATCCCGATCATGCGGCTCACCACCGACACGCTCGACGCAGAACTCATTGCTCCGAAATGGCACATGGCCAAGGGGCAGTTCCGCGATTATATCGTGCAGCAGATGGTTTGCAGAGAGTGGGTTCAGGGCGACCTTTTTGAGAGAGGGAGAGCGGGAGAATCGGAGAGCGGGAGTGTTTTAAAAACCGTCGAGACCGAAGACGGCTCGGTGACTTTCTGGAACGAGGAGTACAAGGAGCACTACCACACGCCGGCGGGAGCGCGGCTGGAGGCGGAAGAAAAATATGTTGTTCCCGGAAAATTGCGCGAGCGGCTGACCCGCGGTGATGTAGCACTTCTGGATGTCTGCTTTGGATTGGGGTACAATAGTTTGACCGCAATGAATATTGCGGCAAAAGGCATGAGTGAATACCCGTTGAGCGTGACCGCTTTGGAAATGGATCGCAGGGTTGTGAGTGCCGCATCTGAAAACATCCAATCATTGAAAACCGATTCCTTCGACTGGCAAGATTGCTTGACTCATCTGCACCAGTCCAAAGCCTATAGTCTAAAGTCCAAAGCCTCCGTTGCCTCCATAAACCTCCTCTGGGGCGATGCCCGTTATACTGCAACAAAGCTCGAACCCAGCGCATTCGACCTCGTCTTTCTAGACGCCTTTTCCACCCAGCGCAACAGCGAGCTTTGGACGGTTGACTTCTTCCGCAAACTTAAAACCGTGATGAAGCCGGACGCGGTGTTGCTTACCTATTGCGCGGCCATCCCCGTGCGTGCAGGCCTGATTGAAGCCGGATTCTTCGTCGGCGAAACCGCGCCGGTCGGACGCCAGCGCGGCGGAACCATAGCCACCCTGCGGGAAGCAGATGTCGAGATCCCCCTGCCCGATCACGAAATCAAACTGATCCGCGAGACCACCCGCGGCCTACCCTATCGCGATCCGCATGGCGTCTGGACCAACAAGGAAATCCTCCGCGATCGGCAGGAACACATCATTCAAAGCAAAACAGAAGAGCCTTCCAATCATTGAGTAGATGTGGTTAATTCCGCCGCATTATGAGCGACGAAACCCATTTAACCGACAACCTTCGCGTAGCGGAGCTCAAGAGGCTGGTATCACCATCTCAGCTTTGTACCGAGCTTCCGCTGGGCGCAGCATTGACCGAAAAAGTGCTGGCCGACCGCAAGGCCGTACGCGACATTATCCATCTCAAAGACGACCGCCTGCTGGTCGTGATCGGCCCGTGCTCGATCCACGACCCGGTCGCCGTACTGGACTATGCCGAGCGCCTGGCCAGAATCGCCGACTCCGTGAAGGACAGATACTTTATCGTGATGCGCGTCTATTTTGAAAAGCCGCGCACCACCATCGGATGGAAAGGCTTCATCAATGACCCCCGCCTCGACGATTCGTGTGATATGGAACACGGCCTGCATGCCGCGCGCAAGCTGATGCTCGATATTGCCGCGCTCGGATTGCCGATCGCCACCGAGTTCCTCGACCCGATTGTGCCGCAGTACACGGCCGACCTCGTCAGCTGGTCGGCCATCGGTGCGCGTACGACCGAATCGCAAACCCACCGCGAAATGGCCAGCGGCCTTTCCATGCCGGTCGGATTCAAAAACGCGACCGACGGCAATATCCAGGTGGCTATCAATGCCATCGAATCGGCCAGCATTCCGCACAGCTTTCTCGGTATCGATCAGGACGGGCACACCGCAGTGGCAACGACCACCGGCAATCCCAATACCCACCTTGTGCTGCGCGGTGGCGACAAACAGCCTAATTTCGAGGTTCCGGAAGTCACCTATGCCGCCTGCAAGCTGGAAGCGGCAGGACTTGATCCCTCTCTCATGGTCGATTGTTCCCATGCGAACGCCGGCAAAGTGGCCCGCAATCAGGTCACGGTCTGGGAAGATATTCTCAAGCAACGGGCCAAGGGCAACTGCCCCATCACCGGCGCAATGATCGAAAGCTTTATCGAGGAAGGCAACCAGAAGATTTCGGGTGACCTGAAATACGGGCTCTCCATTACCGACGCCTGTATCGACTGGAAAACCACCGAGCGGATGTTGAGAACGTAGGTCATGCGTCCCGCTTGCCTTTAAACGAGCGGGACGCCCGTTTTACTTTTGGCTAATTGCCGCCCTTCACACGATAGAATCCATTGGTCGTATCGGCGGGCAAGCTGGCTGCCATATCACGCGTCTGGGCACTTACCGCCGTCCAGATCGCGTTGGTCAGTGCTGTTTTTTTCTCCACCACATAGAACGGCACGCCGCCGACCCATTCCAGATCCACGTCGACGCCGTCGGTTCCGATGGAGGTGATCGCCAGAGGTTCAAGCGCCGTGACACCGGTGACCGTCAAAAACACATCATTGAGTTTGAGGAAACCGTAGTTGATTCGCAGGGTTGCGTTGCCAACCGTCAATGAAGCACCATCCGGCAGCCCTTTAAAGGTGCCTTTCACCGCATCGATACCATCGTTGTTAATAATGGTGAACTTATCGTCTACGGCAGGCATATAGCCCAGCGACACAGCCAATTGAGGGTTGTTGGCAAGCGAGACCGTTCCGATCACATTCAACCGGTCGTACCCGGTGCTCGTGTACCCGTCCAACTCCACCTCGAATGTCGAGCCAGCGTTCATCGTCACCGTACCGCTTCCCAGCTGCCCGGCACTGGCGCCTGGCGCCACTGTGCCGTCGCTGTTGATCGCGCCCACGGTGCCGGTGCCGCCCAATGTTCCGGAAGAATTGACTGTCACGTCGCTGGATGACTGCGAGCCGTTCACAATCAAGGTACCCGTTTCAATCCGGGTTGTCCCGCTGTAGGTATTGTTCGCCGTCAGCGTCCAGACCCCGGAACCAACCTTCCAGAGATACCCCGAGCCAGACACCATGCCGTCAAATGTGAAGCTGCTGCCGTTGTTCCCGGCAATCAGATACCCCACATCCAGCTCGACGGAGCCGCTTCCCGTCACGGCATCTATGCGCTCAAAGAGGCCATCCAAATCGAACAATCCCGAACTTGCGATGGTCATGTCTGCCTGATTTTTGATCTGGTTGGTGCGCTTAAGGCGCACGACGTCTGCGTTCGCGCCGCCCAAGCCATCACCAATCACCAGCTGTGCGGGGATGGCTCCTTCATAGCCGGTTTTGTCCAATTCCAGTGTGCCTTCTTCAACGATGGTGTCACCGGCGTAGGTGTTGGCGGAAGCGCCTGAATAGACAAGCGTGCCAGGCCATTTCTTGGTCACCCCGCCAACACCGCTAATATTCGCGGCTAAATCAAGGTAGTTACCGGAAGTTACACCAATCTCCACATCTCCTGTAAGTGTGATTGCTCCAGTCCACGAACTGGAAAGGCCGTACGAACGAATATCGCCACCCAACGAAAGTGTCTCACCAGACACATGCACCGGGGAGGCCGGATTGAATACGGAGAGATACAACCTCGAACCAGCGTTCACGCTGGTTCCGGCAACGGAAGATCCTAGGGCGGTATCGGATTCAATCATAATATCGCCTTCTTCCACAATCGTTGTTCCCGAATAGGTATTGTTGCCCGAGATTCGCATTTTACCGGGCCCTTTCTTGATCAGGTTTCCAATCCCGCCTACATCGGCATTGAGGTAGCAATGGGCGCCCGGCCAAATAATCATTCCATCGAACAGAATGTTGAAATCGCGGTTTCCGGAGAACAGTCCCAGCTTCCCGCTTATAGAGGAAGTACCCCCATCCACGGTAACGTCGCCGAGAATCGTCAACGTGCCGGATCCCGAATCAAAGTCGGCTCCATCGTTGAGGATGAGATCCTCAATGGTTTCTGAATAACCATTCATGTCGTAGATGCCGGAACCATAGATTCTTACATCGCCCACAATTTTAAAGTTTGATTCCTGACGCACGGTTGCCCCGTCTTCAATGATCAGATCGTGTGGAATCGAGTTCCCCGAAACCTGATCCAAGACCAGCATCCCCTCCTCCACGATGGTGTTGCCCCCATGAATATTGTCGCCGACACCGGTCAGCATGAGAGTGCCTGCGCCTTTCTTCGTGAGCGATCCCGGGCCGCCAATAATACCGCTCAAATCCATGATGTTGGAGGCATTTTGTGGAACACCTATTGCAGCATCCGAAGCCAGCGTGATGGACCCTGCCCATGAGTTGGTAGCCCCGAGTCCGTAATGCAACAGCGCACCGTACCCGGTTCCGTCACCATAAAGGGTCAGAGGCTCTTCGGGCACCCGTGCATCGCCAAGCCGGATATAGGCCCCGTCCTGCACCACCGTGCCCGCAGCCGTATCGCCCATGGCATGGTCGTTAGCGATGAACAATACTCCCTCCGCTACCGTGGTTGCCCCGGCGAAAGTATTGGAGCTATAGAGGGAAAGATCCCCGTCTCCGGTCTTCAGAAGACTACCCGAACCGCTCACCTGCGCAGAAAGAGAAAGGGTAGCATTGTCGATAACGTGAAGCGTCCGGGTTCCCGGCATGAGCGCCATGTTTCCGGAAACAAAGGCATTCCGGTTGGTCACCACCGTGGCCGTGATGTCTCCGTAAAGCCCCATGGTTCCGCTCCCGGTCTCGATGCCGGCACTGGTCAGATTTAGGTTGCCCACGAAATCGGTGTGGTCGTTCAGGTAAACTTTTCCCGAAGGAACGACGTTGATGTCCACAGTCGCGTTGATTTGGAAGTCGCGGAGCCATTGCACGACGATGCTATCCCAAGCGCTGACTCCATCGCCGACATACAGGTCGCCGGGACCAGACAAGGCGCCGTTTAGTGGTCCTTCCTTGTCGAGATACAGCGTTCCGCCAAGGACATGGGTGTCGCCGGCATAGGTATTGGGACTGCTTCCGGAGAAGATCAAGTTTCCAAGGGTGCCCTCAAGAATAATCCCACCCGGCCCGCTAATGGCACCGCTGAACTCCATGGGTCCGCTTGTATCTAAGAGTATGAGGGCATCCTCAGCGAGGGTGACAGGACCTGCCCAACTGCAAGTAGTATGAGTCCGAAGCACATAACCGGAATCTGTCCTGCCGAGCGTTAACGACTCGGTGCCCACATTCACGCCTACGAGATAGATGGAGCCAGAACCGCCAACCACAGTGCCGCTGCCGGTGTCCCCGAAGGCACTGTCGACCCACGCAATGAACCCTCCCTGCTCCACCGTTGTTGTACCGGTGTAAATGTTGACACCCACACTATTAAGCATCATGTCGCCGGCACCTGTTTTTCTCAAGCCACCACCGCTAAGAATGGCGTTGACCCGCAAATCATGCCCGATCACTCCACTACTACCCCTACCCACGTCGAATGTCCGTATTCCGGAACCCATGTAGACGTTGCCGTCGAGGAGCGCTTCCTCCGTTGCCGCATTAACCGTGACGGTGCCGCCGAGCCTCAGCATGCCCGTTCCCGAACTTCCGGCATGGCCACCGTTGAAGGTGATGGCGCCCACAGTATCGGTATAGTCGTCCACATCCAGCCAGCCATCCTCGTTGATGGTGATGGGACCGTTTCCAATTTGGTAGTTGTACAGTTCGCGGACAATCGCGGTATCGTTGATTCCCACGCCGTCTCCAATGGTCAGTTGGCCATATTTGATGGCACTACCGCTTGGTTTCGACAACTTCAACACTCCGGAATTTACGACAGTTGCACCACTGAAGGTGTTATCTGAAGAGCCACCGAGATATGTAAGGCTGGAACTGTTTTTCGTTAGTCCACCCGATCCGCTGATCACACCGGTAAAGGACATCATCCCATCACCCAAAATTTCGAGCGTATGGTTTCCGATATCCACGTTCCCGGCCATGTACAGGGGACCGAACGGATCGTCGCTACTAAAGGACTGGTCGGCAGCGAGATCGATATTCAGTTCCACTGTATTTTCGAACTCGTATGCTGCGCTGGAATCGATCCCGTGGGTCAGACTAATCGTCGCGCCGCCTGGGGTTCCACGCAGCACATAGCCGCTACCCGAAATGGTGATCGAGCGGAATGTCACATTGCCAAGATCATTGGTGTTAGTACGACGCACGGCGACGACCGGAAACACAAGATCGTCCCCCGCGACAGGCTCACCGGTATTCCAGTTCGCTGAAGCACCCCAGTAGGCACTCGTGCCGCCGCCCGTCCAAGTGCGGGTGGCGCTGTGGGTGGTGGCGGCGCTTCCGAAAAGTACCGCAAGGCTCAACAGCAGTCTGGCTATCGAGTTGATTGATTGAGAAGAGGTGATCGCTTTCATTTTCCAGCCCTCGCAGATTGATAGGAAATCAATTTTCAGGCGATGCGGGCGCGCGCTCGACAGGGGTCGTCTGGAACAGGGTTTCCCTCGAACAACCCTCTCATTAATCGGGCATATTGTTTTTGTCAAACATTTACTTGCTTAATTTTATTTGTTACTATTTTCATCATGTTTTCCGCGGAAAACCGCATGGGTCGAACCCCTCTGCACATACAAGGAAAACCACCGAATTCATGCGGCTTTCACAGGTTGCCCTGCGTTGGAGCGAGTGCTATTGTTTCCTGCAATTTCCAACCCCCCGAAGAGCTATGGATAAACCAGACGACAAACCAAAACCGCCCAGCCGCGAAATTTCGAATGTCAATCTGTTTGCCGACGACATTGTTTTTTCCGATACGGAAAAGATCCTGTTTGAGGAGGATCTAAAGGAACATGCCCCGATCAACCGAGAAGGCCTGATGGATGGTAATCCGGAAAGGCGCTACTCGGCTGTCAGGAAGCTCAACGAAGGCGGCATGAAGGCGATCTGGGAAGTGGACGACCATCGCACGGCCCGCAAGGTGGCCATGGCTCTGATCCAGGAAGCAAAAATCGCCTCCAAGGAGGATATTGACGCATTCCTGTACGAAGCACGCCTGACCTCCAACCTCCAACATCCGAATATTATTCCGATCTACGATATTGCGTTGGATGAAGACGGGAACCCCTACTTCACGATGAAGGCGCTGAAAGGCGAAACACTGGGCGAGGTCCTGAAAAAACTGCGCGAGGGAGATGCAGACTATCAACGGCGGTACACCCGCACCCATTTGCTCTCTATCTTCCTGAAGGTCTGCAACGCCATTTCGTACGCCCATTCAAAGGGGGTCATCCACCTCGATCTCAAACCCTCGAACGTCATCGTCGGCGACTTTGGCGATGTTCAGGTGCTCGACTGGGGCCTTTCAACGCTGATCACCCATCTGAGCGAATACGATGGCGAACCTATCTCGTGGCATAGTATCGACGATGTTTCGCTGGAGGATGGACAGACGCTGACCCGCTACCTTGAAAGCGCCACGAACGACAGGAAAAAGCGCAACGTGGTCGGCGGCACACCCGGCTACATGGCCCCGGAGCAGGCGCAGGGTTCGTTGAGCGATATCGACTTCCAGACCGATGTTTACATGCTCGGAGCCCTGCTCTATGAAATCCTGACCTACCGATGCCCCATCGAAGGCGGCACGATCAAGGAGGTCCTCCAGAAGACCGTCCGAGGCGGAATCCCCCCACCTGGAAAGCGCGCGCCGGAGTGCAAAATACCCGCGGCCGTTGACGCGATTTCAATGAAGGCCATGGCCACCGACCCCGCCGACCGCTATCCTAACGTCACCACTCTGATTCGCGATCTACATCAATTTCAGGACGGCTTCGCCACCAGCGCGGAGAACCCGACGTTCATCACACACGTTGCCCTGCTCATGAAGCGCCATAAGATGGCGGTCGGCCTGATCGCCACATCGGTGGCGATCATTGCGGCCATACTCACCAACAGCTTCGTCAAGATCAAGCGGAGCGAGCGCGTTGCGCTTGACGCCCTCGCATCGCTGCAGGAAAAGAACGAGTATATCGCCGCCACCGCCAGGCAGGTGGCGCCGGACTACCTGAACATGATGATTCGCGCAGAACAGGAAAATGAGTTTTTGTCGGCTGAACAGGCGCTCGACACCGGCCTCGCGTTCGATCCGTCGCTTGAGGAAGGCTGGTTGCGGAAGGGCAGGATATTGCTTAGCCAGCAACGCTTCTCCGAGGCATGGACCCTTCTTTCCGGAAACCATGGCCACCCGGTAAAGAAGGATCCACCGGCCATTCGTCTCGCAAAAAAATATATGGCTGCTGGAAAAGTGCTCGACGCCGACGTGCCGCAACTGGTGAAAGATTTTGTCGATTACGGGATTGCCGAAGGAATTCCACGCCTGTTCTACCACCTGAATCAGGCCGATTTTGATCCGGAAACACGCTTCCCGGCAATCGCCGAGTCGCTGGAGATTCTGAATCCAAAACTTAAAAAGCTTAATTTCAACTGGCAGGCCATGGGTTCTTCCGGCTGGTTAATTGACCTGGGCGGCAATCCTGAACTCAATGACATATCGCCGTTGTGTGGATTGAAGATCCTTATACTGAATGCCAGCAACACCGGTTCACCGAACCTGAAGATGCTGACTGAAGAAGGCCTAATGGAACTTCGCCTGTCCGGCACCCAACTCAATCACCTGCCCGAACTCGACCAGTTCGCCAGCTTGCTGGTCCTCGACATCAGCAAAACCCAGGTCCGCAACATAACCTCTATTTTAAAATACCCGAAACTGAGCACACTCGACATCAGCGGTATTGACGACCTCACTGTTTCTCCGCAGCTGATATGGAGTCAAAACCTGAAAATGCTGACGATCTCCGAAGCCTTCTACCTCGACCCCACCATCCGTGGCCTCGCCAACCGAGGGGTTATCATCATCTACCCGAACGAATGAACGAATCAAACTACAACCCGACTCGGATCACACTGCTGGCCCGGCTCAAAAAGACCGAGAACAACGAGGCTTGGCTTGAGTTCGAGGGTCTTTACCGTGGTTTTATCCTCAGCCTCATCGTCCGCATGGGCATCAACCAGGAGGATGCCGAGGATATCAGCCAGGCCGTGCTCACCAAGGTCTGGCAGAAGATCGAGGATTTTGAATACAACCAGAACAAGGGAAAATTTCACAACTGGCTCGCCGCCATGACCCGCAACACCGTCCGGGACTTCTTCCGCACCAAGAAAAATTTTATCACGGGGCGCGATTCGGTGGAATACCAGGAGCAGTATCTCGACATTGAGAAGCAGGTGCTGCCCGACATTGAAAATCTCGCCCGGGAGGAGTGGGTCCTGCACATCACCAACCTCGCATGGGACAACATCAAGGGCGACATCTACGAAACCAAACAGGATGTCTTCAGAATGGTCTCTAAGGAGATACCCAATAAGAAGATTGCCGAAAAGCTCGGCATCTCCGAGGCCAGCGTGCGGGTATACAAAGCCGAAGTATTCGAAAAAATGCGCGCCGAAATCAACCGCCTCAACCAGGAATTGGGCTAGGCGGGATTTAGAGTGGATAGCGAAGCAAGGAATCCCTTATCTTTGCGATCTTGGTGTAAGAAAACCCTGCGCCACATGGCAACGCCCTATTCCAGGAAATAGTTGTAGCCGCGCGCCTCTTCGCTTTCGATGACCTCCATCGCATCTTCCGGGCTGATAGCGGCAATGATTCGGGTGACGGATCGCATCCCACTTATCAAGGGCCCGGAGATCGACAGTGATAAACTCCTCGGCGAGGAATTCAACCAGTCGCTGGCGGTCGCGCCCGGCCTCACCGGACCGCGCCAATGCCGCTTTCGTACAAAACGGGCCGACTATTTCGGCGATGGTGACCCCGGCCAGAATGATCGCGCTGACCGTCTGGCGGATTTCTTCGGGAATGTTCGCATCGCCGCTAAGCAGAACGATCAAGCCAATGGCAATACCGGACTGCGGATAGAGCGCAAACGCCATGTTTTGCCAAATACGCGGTGAGCAACGCCCCATCAGTCCACCCAGCGCGGCACCGATGCTCTTGCCCAGCACGCGGGCAATAACATAGACCGCGGCCAGCGTCCCGACCGCCATCATGGCGTCGAGGTGGAGCGAAACGCCGGCTAGTGTAAAGAAACAGACATAGAGGATCGGCTCCAAAGGCACGAGCGTGGTCAGCTGCTTTTCCGCTACCTCCGAGCTATTACCAAGGAACACACCAAAGAACAGGTTGACCAGCAACGGGCTGAGGCCAAGATACGCGGCCAACCCGTCACACAGCATAATCGCCAGCAGGATGGTACTGAAGTCGTGGAACTTTGGCTTGGAAACTAACGTCTTGCAGACCCAGCCTGCAGCAAGACCAATTGCCAGCGCACCCAGTAATTGATAGGCTGAAAGCAACAGGGCCTAGTCGATTTTACTGATAGTTTCGCCACTCTCAAAATAGGCCGTAACAAACT
>JAUVCG010000087.1 GCA_030595785.1 Kiritimatiellales bacterium
TTTCGGTGACGTCCGGAGTGCGGCCCTCGAAGGTGATTTGAAGCACGAGTTTTTGCTGGTTGGCCTCGCCGAAGCCCATGGGGATGGGGGAGCCGCAGTAGCGCATGGTTTCGGATTGGGCGACCTTTTGCGGAACGTGGAGGTGGCCAAGGGCGAGATAGTCGAAGCAGGCAGGGAAGGCGGTGGCGTCGATGTGGTTGAGCGATCCGACGTTCAGGTCGCGCACGCCGTCGTCGGCCAGCGTGGTTCCGCCCGCCGCGAAGCAGTGCCCCATTCCAATGATTGGAATGTCTAAATCACCGCGCGCGGCCTCGGCGCAGTCACCGATCTGTTGATAGTGGGCGCGGTAGCCTTCGGCCAGCTTGGCGCGTTTGTCGTCCATGGATTCTCCGGCTTCGGATTGACGGATGTCGCGATCGCGCAGGTAGGGAACGGCGCAGACGATGACTTCGGGGTCACCGTCGGCATTGCGGCACACGACGACTTCATCGTCGGCATCCATTGCGCCGACCACATGAACGTTCAGCGCGCCGAGTAGCGCCTTGGGCGCGTTCAGGAACGAGGGCGAGTCGTGGTTTCCGCCAATAACAACGACCTGTCGGCACGGGGCGGAGTGGGCGATGCGGCACAGGAAGGAATAGTAAAGTTCTTGGGCGCGGTTGCTGGGGGCGGTGGTGTCGAAAACATCGCCAGCAATCAATAAAACATCAATCTGCTCATTCTCAATACGTGCCGCCAGCCATTCCAAAAAGGCCGCAAATTCATCGTAGCGGCGGCGACCATATAACGCGCGGCCTAGATGCCAATCCGAGGTATGTAATATATTCATTTAATCCGCCGCTATTAGATCAATTCGCCCAAAGGCCTCTTTTCTCATCGCGCACCAAATCGACCTCCGAAAATATGCGTACCAGTGTGCCGGAATTAAAAGAGGCGGGGAAGTTATGATTCGTTTACTTATCCAACACCCAGTAGTTCTCCCGACTCTTCACGCAGCTCGGTGACCGCATCGAGAATCATGATTTTTTCGGTTTCGGATAGTTTTCCGTCTTCGTCGGCGGAGCGGACGAGTTCGGTGAGGGTGAGCACATCCATGACGAGTTCCTTGATTTGCGCGGGATCGGCTTCGTCGATGCGGCGGGTCAGCTCATCCATCGCTTCGTCCGGTTTTTTACCGAACACGCTACCCAGAATAATCCTGGTGGCATCCAGTCCGATGTCGCCGCCCGGCACCGCGTTATCGATCACTTCCTCCAGCGCCCTTCCAGCCACTGGAACCCCGGCTTTCACTACGCTCTTCGCTAACCGGCCAATCGTCTTCAACATAATACAACTTCTCCTATCATCTGGGTGAACCACAATGAAAGGCTGTAGACCTTAGGCCTTAGGCTTTGGGGTTGCGCGATTCGCTGTAGCCGTTCCAAAAATCACGTGCTTTAAAACACATGAAAGTTATAACGGTTTTTAACCCTTACTCCTAGCCTTGGTTTATACAAATGATCTTTAGCGGGGGAAGGCGTTAGGCGCTAGGCTTTGGGCATTAGGGTTGCGCAGAGCGCTTTGGAGTGCGGCATCGGCGATGCCGCTTTTCAGTCCGCACCGCACGTATTCAAAGAGCGCTGACGGGGTCAGACGCACTCCAAAGCGGTTTCACCGCAAAACGATCTCCACACTACTTTCTACCCAATCGTTTTACACCGGAGTCATCGGTTACCTTTTCATATATTTTCTTTTATCAAGGACTGGGATTTGTGATGACCACCGGATACAATTCCGGTCTGTTTTGACGTCTAAACGAAGGAGAGGGCCATGACAGATAGTGAGGTTAAAAAGAAAAAAATGGGAACCGGCGCCAAGGTGGCCATCGGCTGCGGGAGTGGTTGCCTCGGGCTTGTATTGCTGGTGGCCTTGCTCATTGGTGGCGGCGCGTTTTATGTGAAAAAGATTATTTCAAAATATGAGACGGAGTTGAAAGGCTATGGCTTCGAAACCGTCACGACGGGGCAAGTGCTCGATATAACCGAGCCGATCACACAGCCGGTTCTGTTGAAGGGGCAGGTTGTTCGTATAACAGCGGATTGCTCCTGCGATATTGCGGTGCTGGCGCAGGCTTGCGAAGTGTACGGGAAAGTAGACGGAAAACTCTATTTCCGAGGACAAGTGCTCACGGTACAGCCCGGAGGGGAAATTCTTGGCGGTGTCGATGCCCAGGCGCAGGTGCTTCAGAATAACGGAAAAATCGAAGGCGGAATAACCGGGAAATACCAACTCATCGAGGCAGGAGCGGAGGAGTCAGAAAAAGAGGTCGATTCTGTGGAATAAGCAGAAGGCGAAAGGCAGCCTACTGGCCATCGAGGGTGCGTACATCATCCTGAAGAAGTTCGATGACCGACTTGAATTTTACGAAGTTAGCGGGATTGATATCCACGAGGGTTTCGTGGGCTTCAAGGGTGGTTCTGGCAGCTTCGAGTGTGCTCGCAGAATCGGGTTCCAGGGTTTCGACATCATCGTACGCGTAGGCCATCAGCTCTCTTTCCTCATCGGTGGAGGAGAGGGAATAGTTGACCACCCGGTCAACGCCCAGCGTGGTGAGCAGCTTCTGGTTTTTCTCCGACAGGTTGATGAGTTTCAGCGTAAACTCGGATTTGTCCTTAATGTGGTAGGAAAGGCCGGCAAGCACGCCCATGAAGGTACTGTCCATGCCGCAACAGCCCGACATTTCGATCAGGACGCGGTTGGCTGATTTGGATTCAATCACCCGCTGGATGAATTGTTTCATGGGCGGACTGGTCTTGAACGAACCACGTCCTTCGACGCGAATTACGGCCGTCCGGTCGATGAATGCTGCTGTTAGATTGTCCTGGTTATTGCCGGAACCCATATTTTTCGACCTTCTTCTGTCTCAATCGACGGGGATAGTAGCACTGGCTAATTTGAGTTCAACGTGAATAGTTCGGAAATAACAGGCAGATTTCTCTGACAGACTGGATTTTATGAATAAGGGGATTCGCTCATGGGGAGGGCTGCAGGATCACTACGCACTCTCCCTTGACGTTGCGGCCTTCGTATTGTGTGCGGATTTCCGCCGGGGTGCCGGTGGATAGTTCTTCAAATTTCTTCGTCAGTTCCCGGCCGACAAAGACGGTGCGCTCGGCGCCGAGGTGTTCCTCGATCTCACCCATCAGCTTGATCAGCCTGTAGGGCGATTCATAGAACACCACCGGCAGGTCGGCTTCCGCCCATTTAAGCAGGTCGCGTTTGCGCCCGCCGCTCTTGTGCGGCAGGAAGCCGGCAAAAATAAAGCCCTTCTCTCCAAAGCCGCTCAGTGCGACGGCGGTAGTGACGGCGGCGGGGCCGGGAATGGATGTGATCATCACGCCCGCCTCGCGGCAGAGCGCAACAACACGTGCGCCGGGATCAGAGATGCCCGGCATGCCTGAATCTGTAACCATTGCGATGGCCTCGCCATTTTGGATCCGTACGATGATCTGCTCCGCCCGTTGCACCTCGTTGAATTTGTGGCAACTCATCATTCGCGTAGCGATTCCGTGGCGTTCCGTCAGCCGTCGGGTGTGGCGGGTGTCTTCCGCCACGATCAGGTCAGCCTCCTTCAGGGTATCCACCGCCCTGAAAGAGAGATCGCTCAGGTTGCCGATCGGTGTACCAACAATATAGAGTCCCGCGTCCATGGAAGGGACAGTACGGGAAACCCGGCAGTGCGCCAATACGAATTGAGGGGAACCATCCGGTCGTCCGTAATGACAGCTCGGTTGGTTGACGCGTGAAGGAGGGCGCGGCTACAGCGTGTTAAAAATGCGGTCGCCTGCGTCACCGAGCCCGGGAAGAATATATGCATTTTCGTTAAGGCGGTCGTCGATTGCGCAGGTGAAGATATCGATGTCGGGATGAGTTTCCGAAACCTTTTCGATCCCTTCGGGTGTCGCAATAAGGCAGAGCAGGGAAATGTTTGCGACCCCCCATTTCTTGATCCGGTCGATGCCCTCGCAGGCGGAGCCGCCGGTCGCGAGCATGGGGTCGACAATGAATGCGATCTCCGGCGGAGAGTCAGAAAACTTTTGATAGTATTCCACGGGCTGAAGGGTGGACTCATCGCGGTAAAAGCCGAGATGCCAGACTTCGGACTGCGGGATCAGATCCTGGATGGCATCGGACATCCCCAGTCCTGCCCGGAGGATCGGGACCAGCCCCAGGCGGCAATCCAGCTCCATGCATTCGGTAGACATGAGCGGGGTTTCAACCGTGACAGATTTAAGGGGCAGGCTGGCGGAAGCTTCGTAGGCGAGGAGCAGGGAGAGATGCCGCACCTGATCGCGGAACAGGTGCGGCGGAGTGGACCTGTCGCGCAACGTAGCCAGATGGTGCTGCACCAGCGGATGTTTCAGTTCAACGATTCTAGCCATGTCTCATGGATTGCGTGTTGTTGTTCCTCAAGCGAGATCAAAATCTCAAGCCTCACTTCGCGTATTCAATGCATCGGGTCTCGCGAATGACCGTGACGCGGACGACGCCCGGGATCTTGACTTCCTTGCTGATCTGTTTGGCAATATTGCGGGCGAGCAACTGGGTGCCGTGGTCGTTGAACTTTTCGGGTTCGACCATAATACGAATCTCACGTCCGGCCTGGACGGCATAGCTGCTCTTGACGCCGGCGTATTGGTTGCAAATCTTCTCGATTTTCGAGAGGCGCTCGATATAGAGGTCGGTGGTTTCCATGCGGGCACCCGGCCGGGCAGCGGTCATGGCGTCGGCGGCATCGCAGAGTACAGCATAGACGTTGCTTCGGTCCATGTCCTCGTGCTGGGCACCGATCGCCTTGCTGACTAATGGATCTTCGCCATATTTTCGAAGCAGGTTTTCTCCAATGGTTGCATGTCCGCCTTCGACCTCATGGTCGAGCGCTTTCCCGATATCATGGAAGATACCGACGCGTTTAGCCAGTTTGACATCGAGGCCCAGTTCGGCGGCCATAATGGAAATAAGGTGGGCGGCCTCGATGGAATGGTCGAGGACGTTTTGCTTGTAGCTGGTCCGGAACTTCAGCTTGCCGAGAACATGCACCAGTTCGGGGGCAACGCCGGTAATTCCTAGTCCGAAGAGGGCTTCTTCGCCAGCCTGGCGGATGGTCTTATCAAGCTCCTTGCGAACTTTATCGACCGTCTCCTCGATGCGAACCGGATGAATCCGGCCATCTTCAATCAGCTCAATGAGCGCAACACGCGCCACCTCGCGTCGGATGGGGTCAAAGCTGGACAGCACAACGAGCTCCGGAGTTTCATCGATCAGGACATTGACGCCGGTGACAGCTTCGAACGACTTAATGTTACGGCCTTCCTTTCCAATGATTCGTCCCTTGATGTCGTCACTTTCGAGGGGCACGTTGCTGGTTGTAATATCGCAGACCGTATCCGCAGCGTAGCGCTGGATGGCGGTGGCAATAATTCCCCGGGCGGTCTTTTCTGCACTTTGCTTGGCTTCTTTCTGCGTATGCCGGATGAGCCCGCCCGCCTCGGATTCCAGTTCATCCTCCATGCGGGTCATTAGAATTTTTCGGGCTTCGTCTTTGGAAAGGCTGGCTGTGTCCTCAATCCGCTGGGTTTCTTTTTGGATAAGGGATTCAAGATCTCCTTGCTTCTCCTTAAGGGTATTCTTCTGGTCGTGAACCTCGGTAATCCGTCCGCCGAGTTGCAGCTCCTTGTCGCTGAGCATCTCCAGTTTAACGGAAAGGTTTTTCTCCCGTTCCACAACGCGTTTTTCCAGATCGAGGATATCTTTGCGTTGGGATATGATCTCCTGTCCGGATTTTTCACGGGCACGGAGCACGGCGTCCTTCGCCTGCACTTTGGCTTCGCGGCGTATGACGTCGGACTCTTTCTGAGCGCCGGCCAGAATGGCCTTGCTCTGCTTGCTTGCCGCTATTGCATTGGTTCTGGTGATATACGCATGAAAAAAGAATCCCAGAATAATAAAGGCGATATTTATGATTAGGGCTTGCCCTGTAAACATTTCTTCCACGGCGAACCTCCTTTTCATGAAGACCGTTCCCCGTAGAAAACCCGAAGCAATGGAGACGCAACATCTGGGCGGAACCGTCCGTTTATTTTTATTAACCAAGGGACTTTATACGTGATATCGGGCTTTGTCTAATGTTCGTTACAGAACATTAACAATTTTTGTTTCGGTCACGAGGGCGTCCACAGGCCTGTCATGCGGTTCAGTGGGGATTGCGGGAAGAATCTGGAAATCGAAGGCAAGAGCAACCGAAAGGCCGGGAAACCCTGCTAATAAGCGGTCATAATAACCTCCGCCACGTCCCAGGCGGCGGCCTTTTCGATCAAAAGCCACCCCGGGCACGGCAACCAGATCGATTTCATCCATGGGACACAGGGCAGGGGATACAGGCTCCCGAATGCCATAATGACCGGTTTTGAAGTCGGTTTCGTGCGTGATTTCAGCCATTTCGTAGATTTTGGCCTCCGCATTGAAAACGGGAATACAGGTGCGCTTGCCGGATTTCCAGCATTCAGGGAAAAGTGAATCGAGGTTTACCTCCCCGCCGATGGCCATGTAGAGGGCGATGGTCCCTGCGGATTGGAAGGCTTCCAGTGTTTGGAAATACCGGATAATCGACACGCTGGCGGTCTCCACCCAGCAGGGATCCAGCGCTCTGCGCCGGGCCTCAACCTGTTTCCGGATTTCCTGTTTGCTCTTCATCTTTTAAGGGCGGAAATAATTCAAACAGATAGAGTCAGAGAAATCATTCTGCCACCCCAGTAGTCTGCCCGTGCCTCTAATGTTTTTTTCCCCTAAGTGAATTCCAGTATTCGATGCGTTTTCGGATCGTCTCTTCATACCCTTGCTCCGTTGGCTCGTAATAGATCTTGTCGGTAGGGGCATATTCCTGATCGACAAAGTGATCTTCTCCATTGTGGGCATATTTATAGCTGACACTGCCCTTGTCGGGCTTAGGGCCGCTCTGAAGGTGTTTTGGCACAGGCAGGGTGCGCCCTTCTTTTATATCATCCAACGCGGCGTTGAGCGCGAGGTAGGCGGCGTTGCTTTTCGGCGCACATGCGAGGTAGGTCGTCGCTTGCGAAAGTGTGATGCGCCCCTCCGGCATTCCGATAAACTCGACCGCCTGCATCGCCGATACGGCCAACGTCAAGCCGCGCGGGTCGGCGTTGCCGATGTCTTCCGAAGCGAGGATTACTAGACGCCGTGCAATGAAGCGCGGGTCTTCGCCGGCATAAAGCATCTTGGCCAGCCAATAGACCGCCGCATTTGGATCCGATCCGCGCACACTCTTGATAAACGCCGAGATGGTGTCGTAGTGCTCGTCCTCATCGTGGTCGTAGAGCACCGCCTTCTTTTGCACCGACTCCTCGATCTCGTGCCGGGTCAAACGCACCATGCCGTCGTCCTCCGGGGGAGTGGTGAGCGCGGCGATCTCCAGCGCGTTAAGCGCGCGGCGGGCATCACCCTCGCAAACCGCGGCCAGATGCGCCAGCCCGTCGTCCGACGCGGCAACCAGCCCGTTCAATCCGGTCGGTGCGTCGAGGGCGCGTTTCAGCACCTGGATCACCGAGGCTTCATCCAGCGACTGGAGCTGGAAAATCTGTGACCGCGAGTTGAGCGGGGTGTTGATGAAGAAAAACGGGTTATGCGTTGTCGCGCCAATCAGGATAATATCGCCGTTCTCCACGTAGGGCAGCAGCACATCCTGCTGCGCCTTGTTGAAACGATGGATCTCGTCGATGAACAGGATGGTCTCCTGCCCGTTCATTTTTTTCCAATGGCTGGCCCCTTCGAGCAGCTTGCGCAGGATTGCCACATTGGCCAATACACCGCTGGTTCGTTCAAAGCGGCGGTTCGTGGTCATCGCGATCACTTCCGCCAGCGTGGTTTTTCCGCAACCCGGCGGTCCGTAAAGGATAATGCTGTTGATTCGGTCGGCCTCGATGGCGCGGCGTAAAAGTTTGTCGGCTCCGAGGATGTGGTCCTGTCCGTGTATCTCGTCAAGTGTCTGCGGACGCATCCGCGCCGCCAGCGGGGCGGTTCCTGCTCCGGCCTTGGGCTTCGGGGCTTCGGATTGTCCGTTGAAAAGATCCATACCTGCAGGATAACGGCATCCGGAACGGAATTAAACCGCAGAATACGCAGAACTCGCAGAAAAGATGATTTCCTTCCTTTTATTGGGAAGCTTACTGCCAAGCATCCTTAAGACGTACTTCCGTGAAGAGCCGAAAAATCACATAAAAGATGTCGCATAAAAATATACGCAGCGATTTCTGCGCCTTTCTGCGTATTCTGCGGTTGCTCTATTGGTTGTATGCGGGATGCATGGAAGGACGAGGACGATAGAAAAAAAAAGAAGCAAGGAGAAGGAACCCCGCGTTGGCCGTTTACAGGCAATTCTCTATCACCGTGTGATAGATGTGGGCGCGAATCAAACCGGTTTCCGGAACCCTCCCTTTTTCAAGGGCATGCAGGCGCCAGTCCGAAGCTAAGCTCCCTTTTAGCA
>JAUVCG010000123.1 GCA_030595785.1 Kiritimatiellales bacterium
TCATCGAGCGAGGAAGCATTGTGCATTTTCATGACGGCCTGGATCATCGGAGGGCCCATGCCCATCATCTGCATTTTGGAAAGCGGCAGTTTGCTTGCTTTCTTTGGCAGCATCATGCCGAACATTTTTCCGAGAAAATCCTTCTTCACTTTCTTCTTCGGGTCGCGCAGGGCGGAGAGGCCCCAGAAGGTGAAGAACATGTCCACTTCCATGTCGTAGGCGGCTGCGCCAAGGGCGATAATAAAGGCCGCCATGGTTTTATCGTAGTCCCCGTCCATCACGCCGAGGCAGAGGCTGTCATTCGGGGCGTTTTCCTCCAGCTCCTCCACGCGAGCCATTAATTGCTTAATCTGTTCTTCCGTACTCGGTTGTTTTTCACTCATGGTGTTCTCCAACGGTTGGGGTTAATGGGGAAAGGAGGTTTCTTCGTCGTAACTGCGGGCGATGCGTCCGCGCTCTTCCATCTCTTCGAGCAGGACATCGCGCATGATATGGCAGCCCTCGATGAGTTTGGGGTTTTTGAGGCGGTAGAAGACGGTTTGGGCCTCTTTGCGGTTCACCACGATGCCCTTGTCTTTCATCGTGCGCAGGTGCTGGCTTACGGTGCTGATGGAGGCGGAGAGGGCTTCAGCCAGCTCGCCGACGCTGCATTCGCCCTGGCTCAGGATCTCGACAATGGCGATCCGCTTTGGGTTGGCCATCATTTGGCAGAGTTCCGCCTGGAGCTCAAAAAGTTCTAAGTTGCATGTTTTCATGATTGCTAAAATACGAACAATCGATAGGCCGTAAAGAAAAAAAGTAAAATATTTTAATATATTAATGTACAAGACCAAAACAGTCACCATTTAAAGGTCTGAAAGGAGGGGCGGATCGGAAGCAGATGCCAGGAGGCGCGGGCAAGACGAATGCCGGGTTCTATCAGGGACATAAAGCCTTGTTATTCAGAGTCATGGAGCGGATCCAGTAATTTTTTTGAATAGGAAGATGGTCTGGATAAATCGGTAAATGTGGATCATCTGACGGTTGGAACGGGGGACTGGATTTGATCTATAATAATAATGCTGAGTAAATTTGTCGGCAATTACTTGACGGGAAAGAGGGGTAGTGGTAAACATCTGAATATTCTAAAATACTAATACGAGTAGGGAATAGCGGGGTTTGTTATGAAGCAGTTATTGATACTTGGAGCCGGCGCGGCCGGTACCATGATGGCCAACCATCTGGTGAAGAAGATGGATCTTGGTCAGTGGAAAATCACAGTGGTGGATCAGCATAAGACACACTACTACCAACCCGGCTTTCTTTTTATTCCATTCGGCACCTACTCCAAAAAGGATGTCTGCAAGGACAAAGCCGGCTTTATTCCCAAAACGGTCGAATATATCCAGCAGGGGATCGATGTCATTAAGGCGGAAGATCATGCAGTGACGCTCGAAGGCGGGCAGCGGATCGATTATGACATTCTGATCATAGCCACCGGATCGAAGATTGTTCCAGATGAGATCGAAGGACTGACGGACGAGGGCTGGATGAAGGATGCGTTCGATTTCTATACGATCGAAGGGGCGACCGCGCTGGCGGAACGGCTGAAAACATTCGAGGGCGGCAAACTGGCGGTCCATCTGTGTGAAATGCCGATAAAATGTCCCGTCGCTCCGCTGGAGTTTGCACTGCTCGCCGATTCCTATCTCCGGAAGAAAGGGTTGCGCGACAAAACCGAGCTGATCTATGTTTCTCCGCTCTCGGAAGCCTTTACCAAGCATAACTGCTCGGTGGTGCTCGGCGGCATGCTGACCGAAAAGGACATCCACTTTGTTTCCGACTATGCCGTGGAGCGCGTTGATGGAGCGGCGAAGAAGATCATCTCGTTTGACGGGCGTGAGATTGACTACGACCTGCTCGTAAGCATTCCCACCAATATGGGCGATTCGGTGATCGAGCGTTCGGGATTGGGGGACGACCTGAACTTTATCCCGACGCATAAACATACGTTGCAGTCGAAGGCGCATGAAAATATATTTGTCATCGGCGACGCCACCGACCTGCCCAGCTCCAAGGCCGGATCGGTTGCGCACTTCCAGGCGGATGTATTGACCGAAAATATCCAGCTCTTCATCGAGGGCAAGCCGTTGAAAGAGGATTTCGATGGTCACGCCAACTGCTTCATCGAGTCGGGCGACGGCAAGGCTTTCCTGATCGACTTTAACTATGACCTCGAACCCGTGCAGGGCACCTTCCCGCTTCCGGGTCTTGGGCCGTTCTCGTTGCTGAAGGAGACGCGCATCAACCACTGGGGCAAAATGGCATTCAGGTGGATCTACTGGAACCTTTTAATGAAAGCCCGCCCGATGCCGGGGATCACCACCCAAATGACCACTGTTGGAAAAAGACTGCCTAAAAAGGAGAAAGAAGTATGCCTACAAGAGACATTGCCGGAACCACAGTAGATGTGAACGAAGAGGGGTATTTCACCAACCCCGAGCAGTGGACCGAGGCCATGGCCGCAGTGCTGGCGCAGGAGGAAGAGATCGGCGAGCTGACTGACGGCCACTGGAAGATCCTCAATTTCCTGCGGCAGGACTATAAGGAAAAAGGCACCATGCCCACGATCCGCCGCGTCAAGAATGCGGGGGGCATCCCGACCAAGGATCTCTACGATCTGTTCCCGGGCGGCCCGTTGAAGAAATCATCCAAGATTGCCGGACTGCCGAAGCCGGCCAGTTGCATCTAAAACATACTTCATACCTCATCTTTCAACCAACAGGAGAAAGCCATGTCGGAAGGAAAAATAAAAAAAGTATCGATCGTCTGCTCGAAGGGTTCTCTGGAGGGCGTATATCCCGCCTTGATCATGGCGAACGGTGCCCGGATGGAAGGCATCGAAGCCTCGATCTTCTTCACCTTCTTCGGGTTGTACGCCATCCTGAAAAAATACCAGGACGAAATCAAAATCGCTACCGTCGGCAATCCTGCGATGCGGGTGCCGGATGCCAAAGGCATGGCACTACCCACCTGGATGGGCGCAATTCCGGGCATGTCCGCCTTCGCGACGAATATGATGATGAAGGAAATGGAAGCGCTCGACATTCCGCCGATCGGCGAATTCATTGAGATGATCCATGATGCCGGCGGTAAAATCTATGCCTGCAAAGCCACGGTCGACATGTTCCATCTGACGCTGGACGATTTTTGTCCGCAAATGGAAAAAGTCCTGACCGTCGGCGAATTCTACGACCTGTCAGCCGGTGCGGAAATTATCTTTACCTAGGAATTCCTGCCGACGCAGAAGAACGCTTTCCCTCCCGGTGGTCGGGTGAAGCGTTACACGGGTTCTTCGATCCGAGGGCCCTTCCGGGTGTAGCTCCGCTTCATCCCGAAGGGAAAAGCGGTTTCTCTGGATCGGAACTTACTCTACCAGATGCTGATCAAGAAACGCCTTGATCAACTGGTAGCGTTCCTCGTCGCTGAAAACGGTGCCGCCGTGGCCCGCGCCTTCGATGATGTGCAGCTCGGATTCCAGTCCGGCCTTTTGATAGCGCTCGTGCAACAGCTGGCTTTGTTCGACCGGGACGGTCTTGTCGCTGTCGCCATGCAGAATCAATGCGGGTGTAGTCGACGATACTCTGCAGCTCCTTGGCGTTGGGCAGCCGCCAGTCGCGGTAGCCCGCCAGCTCCAGGCCTTCGGCGTAGGCCATCGCCTGCTGCCAGTTCTGCGTCATCACGCTGTCGCCCTGCTACCACATCAGTCCGGTTTTAAGATCGGTCACGGTTCCATCGCCATTATCCCAGTAGCTTGGCTGCAATCCCGCCTGTGGACAGGTCCTGGGAATTGGAACTTCGTGCCGGGCCGACGTTCCGGCCAGTCTAGTTTTTTCCGATGTTTGGAATGGGCGTGTTGGGGAAGGGGGACGGGCTGATGAGGGCGTTGCCGGCGCAGGTGCCGTCGCAGCGACCGCACTGAATGCAGTGGAAGTCGTCGACCTTGACGGCCTGGTTTTGGCCGATGGCGGTGATGGCCTGTACGGGGCAGGTTTTGGTGCATTGGATGCAAGCGAAACAACTCTCCGAATCGATCTGGCGGCGGCGAAGTCCGATCTTGGAAAAGAAGCCGAGCAATACGCCGTAGGGGCAGACGAACCGGCAGAAGGGGCGGGGCACGAAGATTCCAAAAACGAGCACGGCGGCGAGGGTGAGCCAAACGGTTAGGTCGCCCACGAGGATGAGGCGGGGTTCGGTTAGGGTTCCGTCAATCAGGTCGCCCAGTTGCCCAAACCAGGCGTGGCCGGTGAAGAAGACGGGTTTGTAGACATCCACCCGGCAGGCGAGGAAAATGCCGCTGCGCAGGGCGCCCCAGACGGTGGCGGCGAGCAGGATGAAGGGGATCAGCCGGAGGATTTGATTGAGCCGACGGGGGACGAGGCAGTTGCCCTTTTTGCGGCCGATCAGATGTTGAATCGCGCCGAGCGGACAGGCGGAGGTGCAGAAAACGCGGCCAAAGAAAAAGGCGGCGACGAGTGGCATCAGGAAAAGCGCGGCCACGGTTTTCCCAATCATCTCGGGGGCGGCCAGCCCCATGCAAAAGTTGGTGGTGGCGCCGACCGGGCAGATGCATCCGCCGCGAAAGAGGCCGAAGTAGAGCAATCCACCGGAGGCCAATGCGGTGAAGATCGATTTGGGCTTGTGTCGGATCGAAAGCAGGCCCGCAGCCAGTAGAAGGGTGGCCAGCACGACGAGATCGACGATCTCCCAGCTGAAGGGTTCGTGGGAAAATTCTTGTGGTACCAACGCTTCTTTATACTCGGCCAGTTCCTGCGTTGGGGGGCGGAGGCACTCTTCCGTTTCCTGCGCGAAGATCGGGGCCGCTAGCAGAAGGAGTGCGAAACTCAACAGAAGGCCTTTCAAGCGCCTTCCCCCATGGTGTAGAGGCTGTCGAAGAGATAGTCGCCGCGGTAGTCGTCGACCGGTTCGCGCGGGATGCGCTCGATGGCGTTTTCCGGACAGGCGACGGCGATGGCACACTCGTTACAGCCGAGACAGAGGTCGGGGCGGATGACGAGGAACATGGATTTCGATCCGTGTTCGTTGCAGCGCTTTGTGCATTCTCCACAACCGACGCAGAGCTTGGGGTCGTTGGAGTAGAGAAACATGCCATCGACCCCGCCGCTAAAGTTCTTG